>NZKZ01000078.1 GCA_002694065.1 Acidiferrobacter sp. | reverse complement strand
TTTTCATGTATGCTCCCGTCGTGAATTGATGGCAATTGTTGTGAATCTGTCTGCACTATTAACTGGTCATAGCCCATCTTCCCAGGGTTTAGAGATTTGGATGCAAACCCACAGCAATGTGCCTGACAAGAGATACCTTACAAATGTCTCAGAATTCCTGCAAGGCGCTAATTTTGGGCGATGGCCCAAGTTCCATCCCGACATGCTAACCAGACTATGATTTCTCTGCTAAATGATGGCCAGTGGATGCTGTTTGGCGTCATTTTGGTCGCCCTCATGATTTCGCTATCCTTCCATGAGTTCGGGCATGCCGTCACTGCGCTGCGTTTTGGGGATGATACGGCCCGTCGGGCTGGCCGCCTTACGGTCAATCCGGTGGCTCATATTGATCCTCTGGGTCTGTTAATGGTGGTCTTTGTGGGCTTTGGATACGCCAAGCCGGTGCCCACAAATCCCGGGCTATTCAATTCCCGCTATGCCGAGCTGTGGGTCGCTGCAGCGGGGCCTTTGATGAACCTCCTGCTGGCCGTCATCAGCGTCAATGCCTATCTATTGGCGTTGAAGTGGGGCTGGATTTCCCTGTCTGATACCGGACCGCGGCTGTTTTTCATCTATCTGGCGCAGATCAACCTTCTGCTGATGATCTTCAATCTGCTGCCGGTCGGGGCGCTGGATGGCCATTACATCCTGCCATATTTTCTGCCGCGCAGACTGGCCCATGCCTATCGGTACTACAATGCTCGTTACGGGAATTTTGCACTGCTGGCCCTGGTGGCTTTGGCGATTCTGGGGGTGCCCATTTTCTCGACCATCATCGGGTTAAGCGCGGGCCTGCTTCAGTGGATTGCCTTTGTTTGACCTCAGACATCAGGGATCACCATGACGAGATCAGAAAATGAATCATCGAAGTTCGGTTCGCTGGATGAGGCGTCCTCTGCCGAACTGCTGGAACGTGCGTACGGGCTTGAAACACCAAAACAGGCGCTTGAGTTATATCGGGATTGGGCAACCACTTACGATACGCATCTTGAGCAGGGTCTTCACTACCGCGCTCCCAGCCGGATTGCCGAGATCCTGGCACAAGTCCTGGAAGACCGGTCATCCCTCATTCTGGATGTCGGGTGTGGCACGGGACTGGTTGCGGAGTATCTAGCGCAGCTTGGATTCAAGATATGTGATGGGCTCGATTTTTCTCCCGAGATGCTGGAGGTGGCTGAGAAGAAGGGGATTTATCAGTCCCTTGTCGAGGCGGACCTGGAAAGGCCGCTCGAGATTGCAGAAGGCAGTTATGACGCCGCTATTTGTTGCGGTACGTTCACACACGGGCACGTGGGCCCGCAGGCCTTGGGGGAGATCTGTCGAGTGCTGAAGCCCGGGACGCCTTTTGCTTGCACGATCCACAACCACCTCTGGGAGACAGCGGGGTTTTCGCTCGAGATTGAGCGGCTCGAAACTTCTGGAATCGCGACCCTGGAGTCTGTCAGGGAAGAATCTTATTTCGACGGGGCGCCAGCCGATGGCAAGTACTGCGTACTGAGACGGCATTGAGATACGTCACCAGTAGCAGGGCAGTCATTGGACCAGGTGCTACAATGAGGATCGGTCGGCTGAGAAGCAGGCCTGCACCAATATGGCGGCGGCAGTCGGTCTCCCCGGTGGCGAGAGGTTGTGAACCCGGTCAGGTCCGGAAGGAAGCAGCCGTAGCATCCAAATCGGGTGCCGGGGTCGGGCGGGCTGGCGCCGTCTCCATTGTTTCGGAACAGAATTTGGCGTTTTGTGAAAGGCTTTACCGAGCCATGACCCCAGTTTCCTCTTCATGAGCTATCAGGCACTTGCCCGCAAGTGGCGACCTCGACGTTTTGCCGACGTGATTGGGCAGGATCACGTGGTCAACGCTCTGCGTAACGCCATTTTGCAGGATCGGGTGCACCATGCCTTCCTTTTCAGTGGAACCCGTGGTGTGGGGAAGACCACGCTCGCCCGGATTCTGGCGAAGGCGGTGAATTGTGAGCAGGCCCCGCAGGCCGAACCCTGCGGTGAGTGCAGCGCCTGTGAGGGTGTGGACGAGGGACGATTCATTGATCTCATAGAAATCGATGCCGCCTCCCGGACCCGAGTCGACGATACCCGGGAGATTTTGGATAACGTGCAATACGCACCTACGCAGGGCCAGTGCAAGATTTACCTCATTGACGAGGTCCATATGCTGTCCGGACACAGTTTCAACGCGCTCTTGAAGACCCTGGAAGAGCCGCCGTCCCACGTGAAATTCCTGTTGGCCACCACCGACCCTCAGAAACTGCCGGCGACGATTCTTTCGAGATGCCTGCAATTCAATCTGCGCCTGCTGACGGCCCAGGAAATCAGCGGCCAGTTGGAGGCCATTGTCCGTGCCGAGGGTCTCGGTTTTGATGAAGAGGGTCTGGACATTCTCTCCCGGGCTGCCGACGGGAGTATGCGAGATGGTTTGAGCCTCCTGGATCAAAGTATCGCGTTCGGCGATGGGTCCGTTACCGGTGTGGAAGTGCGGGACATGCTGGGCATGATCGAGTCACATCACGTCGATGCGCTTCTGCGCGCATTGGCCGATAAAGACGGCAGTGGGTTGATTGAGACGGTCGCCACTATGGCCGAGCGCCCGATTGATTATTCCGGTGCGCTAGATGAACTGCTAACGGTGCTGCAGAATGTCTCGCTGTTTCAGATCCTCCCCGGGGCGGTGGCGGCGAAACAGGCGGACTCAGATCTGGTCAAGGATTTAGCCTCTTCCCTGTCGAAGGAGGATGTCCAGTTGTACTATCAGATAGGGCTGCTCGGAAAACGTGATCTGCCGCTGGCACCCAGCCCGGCTTCGGGTTTTGAGATGACTCTGTTGAGGATGTTTACGTTTTCCCCGGATACCGAAGAGACGGGCAGCGCAGGCCCTCACGCGGGAGGAGCATCTCCTCAATCTTTAGCGGGCACGCCTGGCAAAAAAGTGAGTAAGAGAAGCTCAAAGAGCCGCCCAGAAAAAGAAACAGAGTCCGAGGCAGAGGGGAAGTCCAGTGCAGCACGAGGCTTGAGACAAGCGGCAGTCAATGCCGAGAAAAAGCCCGCCGGCAATGGCAAAAACAACAAGGATCTGTCAGTCCTGGACCCTGCAGTCTGGGCGGCGTTTGTTGAGGACAGCGCCTTTACCGGGGTGACCCAGGAACTGGCCATGAATTTGTGCCCCAAGGCCTACGACCCCGAGACTCAGGTGCTGACGCTGTCCGTCGTGCCTGGGTTGGGCTCAATGCACAGCCCTGCGAGACAGACGATGCTAGAGGAAAAGCTTGAGGCATTTTGTGGGACTGCCGTGCGCCTTGATATTGCCGAGGACGGTGACGTGTCAGGGGAAACACCCGCCATGGCCCGTACCCGACGTGAGCAGGAAGAAAAAGAGCAAGCCTATAAGACCCTGATGGATGATCCAACGGTTCAGGGGTTGGTGTCGGCATTTGATGCTACGGTGGTGCCGGAATCGGTCCGGCCGGGCAAACAACAGAGGAAGAGTGAATGAAGGGACCTTTGGGAAATATCATGAAGCAGGCTCAGGAAATGCAGGAAAAGCTTCAAGCTGCACAAGAGTCTCTTGCGAGTGAGGAGGTCACTGGCGCGTCAGGCGGCGGAATGGTCGAGGTGGTCATGACCTGTCGTTATGACGTGCGTCGAGTCTCTATCGATGACGCCTTGGCCAGCGATGACAAGGAAGTTCTTGAGGATCTGATTGCGGCCGCAGTGAATGATGCAGTGCGCCGGGTTGAAAAAGTCACCCAGGAGAAAATGGGAGGACTCGCATCGGGGATCAATATTCCCGGGCTTAATATTCCGGGCATGAATGGCTAACGGCGAAGCCATCGACCGGTTGAAGGAGGCGCTGCGTCGACTTCCTGGAGTAGGTCCCCGCACGGCCGGGCGTATGGCATTTCATCTGCTGGAGCGTGACCGGGAGGGAGGCAAGTTGCTCGCGCAGGCGCTTCAGGCCGCGGTCGCAGGGGTAAATCATTGCGAGCGCTGCAACAATTTCAGTGAGAATCGGCTTTGCGATGTCTGTGATTCAGGAAAGCGTGATGAAACGCTGCTGTGTGTTGTCGAGACTCCGGCGGATCTCGATACCATCGAGCAGGCGGGCGCTTATACCGGATACTATTTTGTGCTTATGGGCCATCTGTCACCCCTTGACGGCATTGGACCCGATCAGCTGGGTTTTGAACGCCTGCTGGAGCTCATCTCTCAGGGCGGCGTCCAGGAGGTTATTTTGGGCACGAATCTGACGGTAGAGGGCCAGGCGACGGCGGACTACCTGAGTGACTTGCTCCAGTCACGTGAGATCACAGTCAGTCGTCTGGCGCGCGGTGTCCCGGCCGGGGGAGAACTCGAATACATGGATGCCAACACGCTGAATCAGGCGTTTTCAGACCGTCGACTGCTTGTGAGGCGCACGGACAGCCAATCCTGAAACCAGCTGACCGCCGCGACTTGGCAAGTGCGGGCACAGCGGATAGGGAGTCGGTCTCTCTAGGAGCCGAAGCTGAGCGGTTCCCCGAACACCCCGGGGCGGATGACACCGTGTTCGAAAACGACCCGGCCTCCAACGATAGTGTGTGTTGGCCAACCACTGAGAGCTCGGCCTGAAAAGGGACTCCAGCCTGTTCGGCTGAATACTTCCTCATCGCGAACTTCTTTGGATGCCTCAATGTCGACCAAAGCAAGATCTGCGTCGCAGCCCTCGTCAAGCCTTCCCTTGTTCGCGATTTTGTAAAGTTCGGCGGGTCCTGAACACATCCAGCGGAGAATCTGGGCCAGAGTGCATTTGCCTTCGCGCATGGCAGTCATCATCAGCGGCAGCGATGTCTCAACGCCTGGCATACCGGAGGGCGAGCGGGGGTAGGGCTTTTCTTTATCTATCAGCAGGTGCGGTGCATGATCGGTGGCGATGATGTCGATAGTGCCATCATGCAGTCCTGCCCAGAGTTTTTCCGCATTCTTCGGATCCCGAATCGGGGGATTCATCTGCACCCGCGAACCCAGAGTGGCGTAGTCATCCGTATTGAGGAAAAGATGGTTGGGCAGCACTTCACAGGTAACTTGGTCGGGTTTACCGGCCCGCAAACGCGCAACTTCCTCGGCGGTGGACAGATGAAGCACATGCAGCCTTCGGCCATATTTTTCGCTGAGATGCAGCGCACGTTCAGTGGCAATCAGCGCAGTCTTGGCATCTCGGATAGAAGAATGAATGGCGTAGTCTTGGGTTTCCGTGTCACCCAGCAGTGCAGTCGTACGTTCCCGTATCCGGGTTTCATCCTCGGCATGTACGGCGATCAGTCGCTCACCGTTACCGAAAATCCGGTCGAGATCTTTTTCCTCATTGACCAGCAGGCTGCCCGTGCTGGAGCCCATGAAGATCTTGATGCCGCAGGCGGGGTGAACGTTATTCAAGGATTCAAGGTTGTCTACGGTCGCTCCGATGAAAAATCCGAAGTTGGCAACGCTCGTGGTTCTTCCCCGGGAAATCTTCCAGTCCATCTGCTCCTGATCGATGGTGGGGGGATTGCAGTTCGGCATCTCAAGGAAACTTGTAACGCCTCCCCTCACGGCGGCTCGAGAGCCTGAAGCCAGGTCTTCCTTCTCGGTCCCGCCGGGTTCGCGGAAATGCACTTGGGGATCAATCACGCCGGGCATCAACAGTTTGCCCTCGGCGTCGATCTCCTCGCGCCCATCACCGCCAATCTGGGGCCCAATAGCGGTGATTTGTCCTTTCGCGCAGGCGAGGTCTCCTTCAAGGAGGTCGCCGTCGGGCAGGGCGATGGTTGCATTTCGGATAAGCAGATCGTGCATTTCGGGATTAGTGAGGTGTGAGAATCAACGTAGTGTACTCTCTTGGGTCAGCCTGCTCTTGCGGGAGGCCGTCAAATAAAAACGGCGCCGTAGCGCCGTTTTCAGAGGAGCAGGTCCGAAACCGGATTCCGCGCTCAGAAGCCAAGGATCAGGCGCTTTGTTTTTCCCGGATTTCGTTTAGCGACTTGCAGTCGATACACAGATTCGCGGTAGGTCTGGCTTCGAGACGCTTTATCCCAATTTCGATGCCGCAGTCTTCGCAAAAACCATAATCCCCTTTATCAAGATCAATCAAAGAGTCATTGATTTTCTTGATAAGTTTCCGTTCCCGATCTCGGGTCCGCAACTCCAGGGAGCGGTCGGTTTCGAGCGTTGCGCGATCATTGGGATCGGGGAGGTTGATTGTTTCATCCTGCATGACCGACATCGTACGCTCGATGTCTTCGACGAGTTCCTGCTTCCACGCGTTCAGGATTGCACGGAAGTGTTCGGTTTGAACTTCCCCCATATACGGCTCGCCCCGCTTTGGACGATGCGGCTTGATGCCATGAATCAGTTCTTCCGAGGCTTTCGAAGCTTTTTTCTTTGTTGCGGGCATTGGTTTACACTGAGACCTCGCTAAAAAATGCCTTAAGGCGGGCCAGAAAGGCGGCGCAATCTATCAGGTTCCGCGATTTCCCGCAATGCCTGCCAGAAAATAAACCCAAGAGGCCGCTATGGCAATGATTTTGCGTTATTCGCCCACTTCTCCGTATGTGAGAAAGGTATCTGTTGTTATCCGGGAATTGGGGTTATCAGGTCAGATTGAATCTGCTGCGACAGATCCCTGGGATCCCAATACCGATCTGGCTGTACAGAATCCGCTAGGGAAGGTGCCGACGCTGATTACCGAGACCGGCGAGGCTCTGTTCGACTCCCACGTGATCTGTGAATACCTGGATGGGATTCACACTGGCCCGAGACTGATTCCTGAGGATCCTAAGATCCGGATTGAAGCACTGCAGCTCGAGGCCCTTGGGGACGGCATTCTGGATGCAGCGGTGCTGGCGTTCATTGAGACCCAGCGGCGGCCGGAGGAGTTTCGATGGCCGGTTTGGGCCTCGCGCCAGCGTGCAGCCATTGATCGCAGTCTCGACTGGCTATCAGGGCATAGGGATCTGCTGGGTGGCCAGATCCACATCGGGCACCTCACGACCGGGTGCGCATTGGGCTACCTGGATTTTCGACTCGACGACCTGAACTGGCGGGAGCGGCATCCGGACCTCTGCGCGTGGTATGAAGAATTTTCGACCCGCGAGTCGATGCGCCAGACGATACCGTCGGGCTGATCGGCTCATTTTGAGCTCTGAGTTCTATATAATGACGCCGCAGTTCGACGGCTTCCTGGTTTCCTAAAATTTGTTCCCAAAGAGGCGCTCTCATTCCGCCGGGCGGCCGATTGGCGCGTCCACAGTCTGCGTTAACCCAAATATATGCGTCTAAAGAAAATCCACGTTTCCGGTTTTAAATCTTTTGTTGATCCCACGGCGATCACGATTCCCGCTGACATGACCGGCATCATCGGGCCGAACGGTTGCGGGAAGTCGAACGTTATTGATGCCGTGCGTTGGGTGATGGGGGAAAGTTCTGCAAGAAAGCTGCGGGGCGACAGCATGGCTGACGTGATCTTCAATGGGTCGGAGGCGAGAAAGCCTGTTGGCAAAGCGTCAGTCGAACTGATTTTTGACAACACAGACGGCAAAAGCGCTCAGGCCTACGCCCGCTTCAGCGAGATTTCGGTCAAGCGGACGCTGTCACGCGATGGGACGTCGGAATATCTCCTGAACAAAGCCCAGTGTCGTCGCCGGGACATTACGGATCTGTTCCGCGGGACCGGTTTGGGTCATCGGTCCTACTCAATCATTGAGCAGGGCATGGTCAGCAGGATTGTGGAGGCCCGTCCGGAGGAGCTCCGGGCGTTTGTCGAAGAGGCCGCGGGTATCTCCCACTACAAGGACCGGCGCCGCGAGACAGAAACCCGGATGCGCCACACGCGCGAAAATCTGAGCCGGGTTGAAGATATCCGCAAGGAACTGGATACGCAATTGCGGCGACTGCAGCGTCAGGCACAAGCGGCCCGCCGATACCAGAAGCTTAAGGAAGAGGAGCGCGAACTCAACGGTCAGTTATTGGCGCTTCGTTATCTTGCCCAGAAAGCCTCTGTGGAGGAGCAGGCGGCATTAACAGCGCGGGCCCAAACAGATGTTGAGTCCCATCTGGTTCAGCAACGAAGCCTCGAAAACCAGATTGAGGGTCTGCGTGCGGATGAGATGGCCTCTCAACAGGAAGTCAGTGATCGGCAGGCTGCGTTCTATGCGGCAGGCGCTGAAGTGGCTTCTCTGGAGCAGGCGATCGAGCACGCAAAGGAAACCGGCGAACAGCAGCGGGCCGAGTTTGAACGTCTCGAAGTCACGTTGGAGGAAATCAAGGCAGAGTATCAGCACGACCAAGGCCGTATTGAAGGGCTTGCAGCTGAAGTCTCCTCGTTGATCAGCCAGCGCGATGAGGTAACGGCAGTCAGCACCCGGGCAGCAGATCAGCAGCATCAGTGTGAGCGAGACTATGACAGTTGGCAGGATCGCTGGAATGAATTTACCCAGCAGGTGACGACGCCGATTAAGGATCAAGAGGTGCAGCGCTCACGAATCGAGCAGCTCGAATCTGCCGATGAGAAGGCGCAGGAGCGCCTCGCACGCCTGGACGAAGAGATCGGGTCGTTGCTCAACGAAGAAGAGCAGCTTGAGGTCGATACAGCACATAGCGCGGTCATTCAAGGAGAGGCGGATCTTTCTGAGGCAGAAGGCCAGGTGGAAAAGTCCACTGCCCTGATTATCGGGGTGCGCGATCAGATTACGGCGGGTTCCGAGCAGCTTGATGAGTACCGTCAACGGATGCACTCCGTTCGAGGCCGTCTCGAATCCCTGCAGGAATTGCAACAGACGTCGCAGGACAAGGACAAAGATGAAGCCTATCTCTCCTGGCTCGATCAGCGGGGACTGGCACATGCCCCCGCGCTCGCGGGCGAACTTCGAGTTGCGCCGGGTTGGGAAAGAGCTGCAGATGCCGTGTTTGGATCGAGACTGTCGGGCTTAGGTGTTGGGGACTTGCCGACGATACTGTCGAGTGATTCCGAGATGCCCCGACAGGATATGTTTTTTGTGGAGTCAGGCAAGACAGCCCAGAGCACTGACCGCCAAACGTTGTTGGCCTATGTCTCTTCCGATCGCTACGACCTGCAGCCGCTGCTCGCTGGGGTTCTTGTTGCTGAAGACCTGACTGAGGCGCTGGCCCGCCGGAGCGAACTACAGCAGTCGGAGTCGATCGTGACGAAAAGCGGTGTGGTCGTCGGCATAAACTGGGCTCATGTGCCGCGTGGACAAGGGGGGACTGCAGGGTTGCTTGAGCGTGAGGAAGAGCTTTCTCGGCTTCGCGAAGAGGTGCCTGCGATTGAAAGCCGGGTGGCGGAGTCTGAGCAGGAGCTCGATGGGCTGCGAGTCTATCTGGATGCATTGGAAGCTCAGCAGAAGTCGGCCCGCGACCAGGCTGCGGTGATTCTGCAGAAGCTTAATGAAGACCGTCAGGCCTATGCAGATCGCCAGGCACGTTTTGATCAGATTGAGGGCCGTCGCCAGCAGCTCGCAGAGGAATCGGAAGAGATCGTGTTGGAACTCAGTCGCACAGGAAGTGAGCTGGATGAGGCGCGGAGACATTTTGCGATTGCGGAAGACGAAACTGGCGCACTTGAACGCCAGCGTGAGGCGCTGTTAACAGAAAAAGAAGTACTGACACGCACGTTGTCTGAAGCGCGAGTCCAAGCCCAGGCGGCACAGGACCGTCGTCATGAGACAGAACTGGCGCTTCAGCACAGTCAGGCCTCTTTAGAGTCGCATCGTTCAAGTCTCGCAAGACTTCAGGCCCAAAGCAGTCGGATGCAGCAGCGGCACGAGCAGTTGAGCCAGCAGCTCTCTACTGGAGAAGATCCAGGGGTCGCGATGGGTGACCGGCTGCAGACGCTGCTGACGCAACGGTCGGAGGCCGAGCAGGCGCTGGCGGAGGGGCGTAACCAGCATTCCGCGATTGAGCAGCAGATTCGTCAGGTGCAGGGCGCTTTGTCAGAGTGCGAGCAAGAGGTCGCCTCAGCGCGTGAGAATCTCGAGAACAAACGACTCAAGGACCAGGAACTGACTGTCCGGCTGCAGACGCTCGACGAGCAGATTGCGCAAGACCAGTATGTACTGAGTCATATTCTCGATGGCCTGCCCCAGGAGGCGGAGGAGTCAGAGTGGACCACACGCTCCGAGCGGCTGGCTCAAAAAATTGCCAATATCGGCCCCGTCAACCTTGTCGCAATTGAGGAATTCGAAGAGCAGGCAGAGCGCAAGGAGTACCTTGATTCACAACACGCGGATCTCATTGAGGCACTGGAGACGCTATCGGGTGTCATTCGAAAGATTGACCGGGAAACGCGCGAAAGATTCAAGTCAACTTTCGACAGTCTGAATCAGGGGTTTTCAGACTTTTTCCCCCAACTGTTCGGTGGCGGAAACGCTGTGCTGCAGCTAACAGAAGAGGATTTGCTGGCGGCCGGGGTTACCGTGATGGCGCGGCCGCCGGGAAAACGCAATAGCACGATTCATCTTTTATCCGGCGGTGAAAAGGCCCTGACGGCTGTGGCGCTGCTCTTTGCCCTGTTTAAACTTAATCCGGCACCGTTTTGCATCCTCGATGAGGTCGATGCACCTCTGGATGATCGCAACGTGGAACGTTACTGCAAAACCTTACGTACCCTGTCAGAAGTGTCACAGCTCGTTGTGATTACCCACAATAAAATTACAATGGAGTCAGCGGATATTTTGCTCGGGGTGACCATGGGAGAGCCTGGCGTGTCATCTATCGTTTCTGTGGATATTGATGAGGCGGTGAGACTCGCCGCCCATTAGCCATGAACCTGCAGTTGGCCCTGATCCTTCTTGGTGTCGCCACTTTCACTGGTATCGTGCTCTTGTCGCTCTGGCAAAGACGCGGCCCAAGCGGCGAATGGCTGGAAAGATCGCGTAGCGGTTTTCAAAGCATTCTGCAGCGCATCCCGTGGGGAAACATCGCGGCAGGGTTGCGCCCGAAGAAGCTGGTCCAGCGAGTTCGCCAAAAGGAACCCTCGCTGGTGTCTTCGGGTGATCTTGATCTGGCAGGAGATAACAGAGCATCCGAGCTGCAAGCCGAACCCTTGGTAGGCGGCCTCCCTCCTGAGAAGGAATCGACAAAGGGGGCCGTGGGTACGGCGCAAACCTTGCCGTCAGGGATGGGCAAGCAGCCTCTCAAAATTGACTATTGGGCGCGTCTGCCTGGGGTCACCCCTGTTTCGCGAGATGCGGCGTTGGCAGTATTTCGGGAGTATGAGATTGATCTGCAGCGCCCGCGTGCGCTGCACGGATGTACCCAGCCGGGTAACGTGTGGCTTGATCTGGCAACGGCTCCTGCGGATGAAGTGTTTTCAGACCTCATCGTCAGCCTGCAAATGGCGGATCGGGATGGCGCGGTTACCGAATCGGAACTGACGCGCTTCAATAATCTGACGTACTACATGTCAGAGACCTTAAATCGTTCATTGCAGTTTGATATGACGATAGAGGAGGCTTTGCCTGAGGCAGAACGGTTGTCCCGGTTCTGTCAGGAGTTCGATCTGCTGGCTGTCATTCATGTCGAGCCGCCGCCAGGAAAGGGTTTCTCAGGTCCTGAGGTCGCGCGGGCACTGGATCGCGCGGGGATGCGCTTCGGTAAGGACGATATGTTTCACCTTTACGACCCCCGCACAGGGGAGAGCCGATTCAGTCTTGCGAACCGATCCGAGGCAGGCACTTTCAGTTACGATGAACTGGAGTCCGGCATGCTGCGCGGCCTTGTGCTCTTTCTGAATGTGCCGACAGTTCCCCGACCCTCTCAAACGTTTTCGGACCTGATTTCGGTCGCAAATTACGTCTCTACCGAGCTCGGCGGAGCTCTGGTTGATCCCCAGAAAGGAAAACTTGCCGAGGCGCAATTCGACTCTATCTCGAAGCAGATTCGGTCGCTGGAGTTATCCATGAAGCGCTATGGCATCGATCCGGGTTCAGAAGAAGCAAATCGCTTGTTCTAAACCCGATGGAGCATCACTGCTTTCGCCTCTTGTTTTGGACAGTCATCAACCTACCGGCGTGACCAAGAAGAAAAAAACCAAGCCGCCCCAGCCGAACGGATCGGTGGATCCCTCCGGGAAGATTCAGGCGCTTCGGGCTGAAATCGAAGAGCACAACTACCGGTACCATGTGCTGGACGACCCTACAATCTCAGACTCGCGTTATGACGGTCTGGTTCGAGATCTAGAGCAGCTCGAAGCAGAATATCCTGATCTGGTGACCTCAAATTCCCCGACCCAGAGAGTGGGGGCCGCTCCCCTGGATCGATTTGAGTCAGTCGCTCATGAGGTGCCCATGTTGTCTCTCAATAACGCGTTTTCTGCGGATGAGGTAGGTGAATTCGACCGCAGGTGCCGGGAAGGCACGGGCCGAGAATTCCTCTCCTATGTCGCGGAGCCGAAGATCGACGGACTGGCCATCAGCCTGTTGTACGAACAGGGCGAGTTGGTACGCGCGGCGACCCGGGGCGATGGCCGGACGGGTGAAGATGTGACGCTAAATGTCCGTTCAATCTCCTCCATTCCCCTGAAACTGAGATCAGACCGTGTCCCGCCATCGCTGGAAGTGCGCGGCGAAGTCTTCATGCCGATCGCGGGATTTGCGCGATTGAATCAGCAACAACAAGCGCGTGATGAAAAACTCTATGTAAATCCAAGAAACGCGGCAGCGGGTAGTTTGCGTCAACTTGATTCGAATGTTTGCGCGCAGCGACCGTTGTCATTTTTTTGCTATGCAGTGGGCATCTGGCAGGGAACTCCGTCGCCCGATTCACAGATGCAAATGCTCAGCGAACTGCGGGAGTTCGGTTTTCCGGTCAACCCGCTAGCCCGGGAGGTGACAGGCCTCAATGCGTGTCTTGATTACTACGAGGATGTTATGGCATTGCGCTCGTCCCTTGATTATGAGATCGATGGCGTGGTGTACAAGGTCAGCAGTTTCGAGGACCAGCAGGCCTTGGGATCAGTTTCGCGGGCACCCCGCTGGGCGATGGCGCACAAGTTTCCCGCTGAGGAGGAAACCACCGTGGTCAAGGCTATCGAGATTCAGGTGGGGCGCACCGGCGCCTTAACTCCAGTCGCCAGACTCGATCCCGTTTTTGTCGGAGGCGTGACGGTATCCAACGCCACGCTGCACAATGCTGAAGAGATAGAAAGGCTCGATGTGCGCAAAGGAGATACGGTGGTAATTCGTCGTGCGGGTGACGTCATTCCCGAAGTGGTATCGGTGGTGCTGGATAAGCGCCCGCGCGGCACTCGCCGCTTTAAGTTTCCCAAAGCCTGTCCCGTCTGCGGATCCGGGGTGACCTCAGATGAGGGCGGGGTGATCCAGCGTTGTGAGGGGGGATTGATTTGTTCTGCGCAACTCAAGGAATCCATCAAACATTTTTCCTCCCGACTGGCGATGGATATCGAAGGCCTGGGGGCGAAACTCGTGGAACAGTTGGTTGATAGCGGTCAGGTCAAGACGCCCGCCGATCTGTTTGCACTTTCTGTTAACGAGTTTGCGAGTCTTGAGAGAATGGGAGAGAAGTCTGCGGACAACCTGATCAACTCGCTCGAGAAGAGTCGCAAGACGACGTTGCCACGATTTCTGTTCGCCCTCGGAATTCCACAAGTAGGCGAAGCGACGGCGCAAACACTTGCGCAGCATTTCGGCACCCTTGAGGCTCTGCAAGAGGCGCCCCTGGCATCGCTGGAAGCAGTGGCCGATGTCGGTCCCGTCGTCGCCGAAGAGATCAGGCGGTTTTTTGATCAGTCCCACAATCAGAAGGTCATCCGGTCGCTTCGTGAACATGGCGTCCGTTGGCCGGAGGTCATAGCCGGCGCTCAGCCAGTCGGCGGCTTTTCAGGAAAAACAGTGGTGATTACGGGCACTTTGCCTACCCTGAGTCGGGATCAGGCACGTCAGTGGCTGATCGCCCGAGGCGCAAAGGTGGCTGGCAGTGTCTCCTCGCGGACGGACTTTTTGGTCGCCGGCGCCGACCCCGGGTCCAAGTACGATAAAGCAGTCCAACTGGGAATTCGTATCCTGGAAGAGCACGAGATGCAGGCGGTTGCGGACGAAGCGCCCGACTGAGGTGTTTTCCTGGCCGGAACGGCTGTGTGATGCGTTAGAATCCTGCCCTCATTTTTTAGCCCGGTGCCGCTTGATTTTGGTACCGGTGTAAACCCGTTGGCAGCAAATGAAAGACTCCTTTAACTCAAGAACCTCCCTCGATGTAAACGGCAAGCGCTATCAGATTTGTGCGCTCGATGCGCTGGAACCCCGCTTTGATCTGAGCCGCCTCCCGATTACGCTGAAAATCCTGCTGGAAAACCTGTTAAGAACCGAGGACGGCGCGAATGTGACCGTTGGCGATATTGAGGCGTTGGCAGGCTGGACACCTTCAGGAGGACAGGAGACAGAGATTGCCTTCACGCCGGCCCGCGTTCTGATGCAGGACTTTACCGGGGTGCCGGCAGTCGTCGATCTCGCTGCAATGCGCGAAGCCGTGGCCGGTTTGAAAGGGGATCCGGATCGAGTCAATCCGCTCTCCCCCGCGGATCTGGTTATTGATCATTCCGTGATGGTGGATCACTTCGGTCAGCCTCAGGCGCTGAAAAGCAATGCCCAATTGGAGTACAGCCGAAACGCGGAGCGCTATGCTTTCTTGCGGTGGGGTCAGACGGCGTTCAGTAACTTCCGTGTCGTTCCTCCCGCAACTGGAATTGTGCATCAGGTAAATATTGAGTATCTCGCGAGCGTTATTTTCAGTCGGGAGGCAGACGGGGCAGAGTTGGCTTATCCGGACACCGTTGTGGGAACCGACTCCCACACGACGATGGTCAACGGGCTCGGTGTATTGGGCTGGGGTGTCGGGGGAATCGAAGCAGAGGCCGCGATGCTGGGTCAGCCGGTCACGATGCTCATTCCGGAGGTAGTGGGATTCGAGCTGACCGGCACGCTGACAGAGGGCGCGACAGCTACCGATCTTGTCCTGACCGTAGTAGAAATACTGCGCCAAAAAGGTGTCGTCGGTAAATTCGTCGAGTTCTTTGGAGACGGCTTGAATCACCTTTCGCTCGCGGATAAAGCAACCATCGCCAATATGGCGCCGGAGTACGGCGCCACCTGCGGGTTTTTCCCTGTCGATAATGAGGCGCTTGAGTACCTCAAATTGACGGGTCGCTCAGACGAGGAAATCGCGCTGGTTGAAGCGTACAGCCGCCGTCAGGGCCTGTTCCGTACGGCGGATACCCCGGTCGCGCAATACAACGACACGGTCAGTCTTGATCTTGCCGGCGTCGTCGCCAGCATCGCAGGCCCCAAGCGACCCCAGGACAGAATTGCGTTGACTGACGCCAAGCACACGATCACTGCTGCGCTGAGTGACGCCCGTGAGGGGAGTCCAGCACGAGGTCAATCGCTTGAACTTGGCGGGGCCCATCACACGCTTCCCGATCTCGCGGTGGTGATCGCCGCAATCACGAGTTGCACCAATACTTCCAATCCGGGTGTGATCATGGCGGCGGGTTTACTGGCCCGAAATGCTCGCGAGAGGGGACTGTCGGTCAAGCCTTGGGTTAAGACTTCACTGGCGCCGGGATCGCAAGTGGTTACCGACTACCTCGCGGATGCGGGGCTCCTGGATGACCTGGAGGAGGTGGGATTTGCCGTCGTCGGGTACGGCTGTACGACATGTATCGGTAACTCCGGCCCCTTGCCTCCGGCTGTGAGTTCCGCAATCAAGGAAGGTGAACTTATCGTCTGCTCGGTGCTGTCCGGGAACCGCAACTTTGAGGGACGCGTCCATGCGGATGTCCGGATGAACTTCCTGGCGTCACCTCCGCTGGTAGTGGCCTATGCGCTGGCAGGCACAACAGATATCAATTTCGGCACTGATGCGATCGGTACTGACTCCAATGGAGCGCCCGTCATGCTTGGCGATATCTGGCCGGGGACAGACGAAATCAATCGTGCGGTGAACGAGCACGTAACCCGGGACATGTTCCGCACGCGTTATGCAGACGTGTTCCGCGGCGACGAGTTCTGGCAGGGCGTGCCGGTCAGTGCCGGCACCCGCTTCTCATGGGACCCGCAGTCCACTTATGTGCGAAGGCCTCCGTATTTCGACGGAATGAGTATGGATCCGCCCGGCATGCCGACGATAAAAGACGCCCGGGCATTGGCCGTGCTGGGAGACAGCATTACCACTGACCATATCTCCCCCGCAGGCGCGATTCAGCCAGACAGTCCGGCGGGTGAATATCTTGGTGAAAACGGCATCGCCCCGGCAGACTTCAACTCCTACGGTTCGCGCCGGGGGAATCATGAGGTCATGATGCGCGGAACCTTTGCCAATATCCGACTGCGTAATGCAATGGCGCCGGGGACCGAAGGTGGCTGGACCTGTCTGCAGCCCTCGGGCGAGCAGATGACGATCTTTGCGGCCGCGCAGCATTACGCAGAATCCGATACCCCCCTGGTAGTGATTGGAGGCAAGGAATACGGTACGGGCTCGTCGCGGGACTGGGCGGCCAAAGGCGTTGCGCTATTGGGCGTCAGGGCCGTTCTGGTCGAAAGCTTTGAACGTATTCATCGCTCAAACCTCGTTGGGATGGGGGTATTGCCGCTGCAGTTTCTGGAGGGCCAGAGTGCCGCTGAACTCGGCATTGACGGAACCGAGACCTTCAGTATCTCCCAGCCCCAGGTTGGTGCGAGCGAGGTCAAGATCGACATGATCCGGACCGATGGTAGCGCGGAGGAGTTTAGTGTCCAGGTCCGGATTGATACCCCCAAGGAATGGGATTACTACTGCCATGGCGGCATCCTGCCCTATATGGTCCGTCAACTGTTGACGTAGGCCGCGCCGGGGCAAGCGGGTTTATTTTCTTGGCTGAATCACTGCGACCGCAATCAGGATGAGGCCAAGGGCGATCAGTAATCTTAACGAGAGTTGCTCTTTTAAGAGAAGCACGCCCCAAAGTGCGCCCAGTACCGGAACGAAAAAGTTAACCTGAGCAGATCGGTTCGCCCCCAGTCGGGGGATCAGGTAGAAAAAAATGAGATTGGCCAACGCGGTAGAGCCGATACCCAGGTAGAACATTGCCGCGAATGCGGAGGGTTTTGGCGAGAGGTTCCACGGCGTCTCAACCAGAAGTGTGACAGGCAAGGAGAAAAAGAATGCACAAAACATCGCTCCCGATGCCAGCACAGACCAATTTGAAGGTCGCGCAGCGTAACGGATGAGTGTCGCAGAGACCCCATAGCACACGGCACTCAGAAGAATCGCCAACTGCCCCAAGACGGGCCCGGATAAGCCCCCGATGGCGGCCGGTCCGAGCAGAAGGGCAACGCTTCCAAAGCCAATTCCGATACCGAGTCCGATGCGAAGGGTAAACGGCTCCTCCCGGATGAAAATATGGGCCAGCAATGCGGTTGTTACCGGCATGATTCCCATTAGGATTGCAGCGAGACCACTGTCGATGTGAAGTTCGCCCCAACTGATCAGCGTAAAGGGTAGCGCGTTGCCAATCAGGCCAATCAGGCCGTACATCATCCAAGATCGGCCATCCCTCGGAAGCCGGTAGCCGCGGAACCGAAGCCAGGCATAAAGCAGTACCATTGCGATACCGAGACGGGCGCTGGTCAGCGTCATCGGTCCGACGCTCTCCACCCCTACCTTGATGAAGGCAAACGACGTGCTCCACAATGTAGCGAGTAGCAGTAGCAGTGCGTAGTCTTTGGAGGCCCAGGCGGGTTTCATCTTGATGTGTGGCGAGAACCGGGGTATCAGCCGACAGAGAAAGCGGTAATCTAACGGTTTTTCAGAAGATCAACGAGGCGACCGGCCGTGACCCATCAATCCCCAGAAATCCCGCCTTTGCTGGGCCCGGATGAACAGCCACCGTATTCCGTTTATAACCCTGACGGACAGTCGGGAGTTGTCCTGGTCTGTGATCATGCACGCAATGCCATACCCCGCTCATTGGCAGGGCTGGGATTACCGCCTGAGGTGCTGGCGACGCATATCGGCTTGGACATTGGATGCGAACACCTTTCGAGAAAGATCTCAGACAGGTTAGATAGCGTCCTGGTGATCGCGGGATTTTCGAGGTTGGTGGTAGATCTTAATCGACCGCCTGATCATCCTACTTCCGTTCCCGCCCAAAGCGACGGTATCGACATTCCTGGAAACTGCTCCTTAAGTACTCAGGATAGGCAACAGCGGATTGACGAGATCTTTACTCCCTACCATGAGGCCGTCGCGACTGAACTGAAGCAGGTCTGTGGCTATCACACACGTGTCGCCCTTATCTCCATGCACAGCTTTACGCCCCGAATGGACGGCGTATCAAGACCGTGGCACATAGGTATTTTGTGGAATCGCGATCAGCGTCTCAGTGAGCCGCTTCTGGAAAGTCTGCGTGGGGAGCCTGATCTGTGCGTGGGGGATAACCAGCCGTACGACGCCAGGGATCATCTGGGCTACACCGTGGACGCCTATGACGGGAGGCAGGGTCTTGCCCAGGTGATGATTGAGGTTCGCCAGGATCTTCTGACGACAACCAAAGACGTGTCACGGTGGGCCGATCTTTTGACAAGGCACCTGACACAGGCGCTTGATGGGTGGGGGGTTTCAGTACGGCGTTAGGGAGGGCGTTGCTCAGTTCGAGTCGATTCGCAGGCCGACGCCTTGCGAATCAAGATCAAAGTCGTTGAGATGTTCTATAAATTCCCGCTTGCTTTTGGGCATCGGGACCCGAACACCGGCCATGTAGGAAATAAGGTCTGTGCCATCGCTCAGGAGCCGACAACCCCGCTGTAACTGAACTCGGGCGAGGGCGCTAATGCCGGCAGGGGGCGTGGGGTGAAAAGCCTTAAGCTGTTCTTTGAGGGTGACGAACTCGGGCCAATTCAGGAAAAAATCGGGATCGCTTTTCATCATCTCAGACTCAACACGCGCTGCGCGCGCGAATTCGCGCACAATTCGGCCAACCCCCGCAAAACTGGGCATTCGCTCATAAACCGTCTCGATCCGCGCGGCAATGTCGTCGATGGCTTTCATGGTTTGCGAGATCTTGATGTAGCGGCTGGCGTAATAGCTGGCGATGGTGTGGGTAAAGACATTGAAGGGCTCACCCCATAATTCATCAATGCCTTCATGACCGCTGGGGTGGCGGACCTGTTTGCCAAGCTCGAGCGCCTCAGAGAAGCACTCACTGCACTCACGCATCAGTTCATTGTCCTGATGCACCTCTATTCCCTGACTCTCCAGGTCGACGATGCTGGTAAAAATGTCGGTAGCCCGGTTGAATAAAGCGCCAGCCAGCATCGCCGCGTTGACCCGTTTGCGGGCAGGATCCTGTTCCGCTTCGTAACTTGCTCGGGCGGCTTCGGTCTTGTGACCTGGGGTATTGATACCCGGTTCGGTGTGATGAAAGGTGCGCCGGGTAAGACTCAATAGCAGATCGCGCTTGGCCGCGAGCGTCTCCTCGGGCGGCGCGTAATAGCGAATCCAATACCCATCGTAATAGATATGGGGACGCCCATTGATGTCTTTGCGTGACCCGTTATGGATGCTGGCACTCATAGGGTTGCGTCGTCAGTCGGCCTGGGGCGGCCGGTCTGCGCGAGATTTTACGACGGACGAATCTCCGGGCAAAGTCTCAGCGAAAGCGTCCGGTACCAGACCGGGTCTTCCCGTTGCTGTGGCCTTGACGCGGCCCTCAAAGAAAACCACCGAGGCGGAGTCGGGATCATCTACCGAATCCAGCTCGCGCTCTATCTCGATGCGAATTTCGCCCGCACCCGCATTTCGGGCCCTGCTTTCGGCCAACGCGCTCGCCAGTGACCCCGCCTTCACAAGAGCCTTTTCCAGTTGGTCAAAGTCAATCGGGCCATCGGACGCAAACACCCGAAAAATACCCTGAACCGGTTGGGTCACCGTGACCTGCGCTCTTTGAATAACACTGCTTGCCACAGCGCCGACCGCGTTTGCAACGGAGGAGTGGTCAGGAATAGATAAAGGCACATTGAACTTTTGGGCGACATCCGGGTAATAGAGTTCGGCCGGTGCGCCGACCGCGACAAGGGATCTCGAGTCATCCAGCTTCAGGGAGAATAGGCCTCCGTCGACTGCACTATTGCCCGAAATCCACTCACTGAAAAGTCGCGCCGTGCGTTCGCGTTCTCCATGATGCGTTTCGCCCGGATCGGTAGCGAGGCAGGCGGAGACGAGGGCAGCGCAGATCGTGCGCACCATGTGTTCCTCAACCGCTGAACTGGGTCCCTTTGGGTCGTTTTCCTCGAACTTGCCCCAACCATAGACTTGCCGCATCTGACGGGCCCAAACGATCGCGGTTAGCTCCGCGGCGCGGGTTGACCAATGGCTTGCCTTGCCTAGGACATGAGCGGCATCGGTCGGAGTGAACCCGCTGTAAATAGCGATGCCGTCACGGACCAGTCGGGCCAGTGCCCGGGTCAGTGCGCGGTCTTCGTTTGACAATTGCTCAACATCGAGTGGTCCGTTCTGCAGGCGTTCCCAGGCGGCGGATTCCTCTTGTGAAAAGGATCGTCTCTGGCTGGTTTCGGCAAACAATGCAACAGCGAAACGGTTGCTTCGTGGGCTGACGGCGGCATCAACACGCCGTTCGAGAGTGGTGAGGACTTCAGGATAGCGATGAACCAGCAGGCTCATGGGAACCACCCGCCGGGGACCGATCGCGAGGCCTACTCCTCCTTGGAAACGCACTTCGCTGTCGCCCCCAAGCCCAAGGGAGAAGACGCGCACCGCGTCCACCATTGGTCTCCAATCTCCGATAACGGTTGCCTTGGCGCTGATGATCGGTTTTCCATCGGTGACAATGGCGATATCGGTGGTGGTCCCGCCCATGTCGGCTATGATGGCGTTCTGGTGAGGCTGAAGTTGAGCGGCTCCCATTACGCTGGCGGCGGGGCCGGACAGAATGGTTTCTACCGGACGGGCCAGCGCGGTATCTGCACTGATCAGAGAGCCGTCTCCCTTGACCATCATTAGAGGCGCATGGATGGTGCGTTCTTTAAGAATCAGTTTAATGGCGCGGATCAGTTCATCAATATACGGAATCAACGAGGCGTTGAATGCGACCGTTAAGGCACGACGCGGTGCGTCCAGTTGGGAAGCGAGTTCATGACCACAGGTAACGGGCTTGCCGGTCAGCGATCTGACCAGTTCCCGGAGTTTCAGTTCGTGCTCCGGATTGCGCACCCCGAATAACCCTGAAATCCCGAAGGCGGCGACCTTTTCACGCTGTTCGGTGACTACCCGGCGCGCCTGCTCAAGATCAAGCGGTTCACGTTCACTGCCGCCGGCGTCATGCCCTCCCGGCACCAATGCACAATGACCCCCGCGAACGATATGTTCAAGTTTCGCTTTATCTACCTGACGGGCGTTATACCCGGCCAGTAAAAGGCATACGGGAGTGCCACGGCCCTCCACCACGGCATTGGTAGCGAGCGTGGTCGATAGCGAGACAAGCGATATTTGTGAAAGTGTCTCGGCGGGAAGCTGGTCAATGGCTTCGCGGATGCCGATAGTGAGTTCATGATGGGACGTGAGCGCTTTCGCCGCACTGACGACCCCGCCATCGGAGTCGAGCAGTACGGCGTCGGTGTAGGTGCCGCCTGTATCAACGCCGAGCCGAAGCGTTGGTTCGGTCATCCTGTCAGCACACACAGTACTGGCTGCACGTTAGAGGGCTCTAAGCGTTCGATATCTTATTTGCTGTAGTCGTAAAAGCCCCGACCGCTCTTGCGCCCAAGATACCCGGCATCAACCATTTGTTTAAGCAGGGGACATGGCCGAAACTTGGAGTCCCCAAACTCCTGATGCAGCACATCCATTACCCACAAGCACACGTCCAGGCCAATCATATCGGCTAGTGTCAGTGGACCCATCGGATGGGCTGCCCCTAACTTCATGGCGGCGTCGATATCTTCAGCTTGGGCGAGGCCTTCGTAAAGAATGAAAACCGCCTCGTTGATCATCGGCACCAGCATTCGATTCACGACAAAGCCGGGGCTGTCTTTTACGCTGACGGGGGTCTTGCCAAGATCACGCGCCAGGGTGTCGATCGCACTGTAAGTCTCGTCCGAAGTCTGTAGCGCCCGAATCACTTCCACCAGAGCCATTAGCGGTACCGGATTGAAGAAGTGCATTCCGACCACCCGATCGGGACGACCGCTTCCGGCCGCGATGCGGGTCAGTGAAAGCGATGAGGTGTTGGATGCGAGGATGGTGTGATCGGGACAGATCTCGTTCAGACGCGGGAAGATCCCCATCTTAATGTCCATGTTTTCGCTCGCTGCTTCAACAACCAGATCGCACCCGGACATCGCGCTGATATCGGTCGCTGTCTGGATTCGTCCCAACGCGTCGTCGTGGTCGGCCTGGCTGATTTTCTCTTTCCCGAGAAGGCGTCCGAGGCTGTTCTGAATGCTGCCCAATCCTTTTTGGACCACCTCGTCGGAAACGTCCTGCATTATCACGTCATAGCCGCGCACCGCACAGGTCTGCGCGATACCGTTACCCATCGTGCCTGCGCCTACGACGCCAATCGTTTTCAATTTCATAAGAAAATTCCGCCCCAAACGGGGTAGTTCTGACTAAAGAGGACGGCAAGGCTACCGCAAACCGGGGTGAACACCAAACCCCCGGGAATAGCGAGTCGTTGGTATTTCAGAATCCGGCGCGTTCGGAATAGACTAAGAGATTATGGAAAGCCTCTCAGTAATTGAAAACCTGGTTGGTTTCGAGACCGTTTCCCGGGACAGCAACCTGCCTCTGATCGATTTCGTTCAGAATTTCCTTTATGACCACGGGGTGGACTCGCGGCGGGTCCCTAGTGCTGACGGCCGCAAATCAAATCTCATTGCCACGGTCGGACCGCTTGAACCCGGCGGCATCGTCTTGTCCGGGCACACCGATGTGGTGCCGGTGGATGGACAGGACTGGAGTCGTGACCCTTTTGCGTTTCACCGTCGCGGTGAACGCTGGTATGGACGGGGCAGTTGCGACATGAAGGGGTTTATCGGGATCGCATTGTCTCTGGTGCCCCAGATGAACCATCTCCGCAGGCCGATCCACTTTGCATTGTCCTATGACGAGGAAGTCGGCTGCCTGGGTGCGCCGGACATGATTGAGGTGATTCGTCAGGAGTTGCCGGAGCCGGCTGGCGTCATCGTGGGGGAGCCCACCAGTATGGCGGCAGTCACAGCGCACAAAGGGATTGTTGGGTTAAGGACTACCGTGCGGGGATATGAAGCTCACTCAAGCCAGACGCATCGCGGTGTCAGTGCCGTGATGACTGCCGCCCGGCTGGTCAGCCACTTGGAGCAGGTCGCCCATCAACTTTCTGAGGAGACACCCGCCGACAACGGCTTCGCGCCTCATGCCACCTCGGTTCATGTCGGCGTCATCCATGGGGGCACGGCGCTGAATATCATCTCCGGGGAGTGCCAGTTCACTTGGGATATCCGCAACATTCCCGACGACGCTCCCCAGGACCTGATCGATAACTTTGAGGATTTTTGCCGGCAGGAAGTACTGCCGGGCATGCGCGCCCGTCACCAGGGCTGCAGCATTGATACGGAGGTGCTGGCACGCGCCCCCGCGTTTGATGATTCCAACTCCTCTATCCTTGGTCTGGTGCAGTCGCTCAGCGGAAGAAGCGAGACCTATAAGGTGGCGTACGGTACAGAAGCGGGCCAGTATCAGGGCGCAGGGTTTCCGACGGTCTTATGTGGGCCCGGATCAATCGATCAGGCGCATCAGCCGGATGAATATATTGAAGCCAGTGAGGTTGAGGCGGGAGAGCGGTTCCTGCAGGCGCTGGTCAACGAACTCTCGTCCTGACAGGCGGCCTATCCTCCACTCAGAAAGCTTGTTCGCACCAGTGCCGCACATTCGGCCGCAGCGCTAACGGAAGGCCTGGAGACCGACTGCATTGCGAGCAGTTCGGGCAGCTCGTCAAGCCACGTTCCGTCGGCAAACTGTTCCGGCGCCAGCATTTTTCCGGGAATCTCCCTCTCAATAAACTCGACCAGCGGACCCATCTCGGGGTAATCCGCTCTGATGAAGCAGCCGAAAGGCGTTCCGGCAGCATGGACCTCGGCGATGGTGCTGTAGCCGGCTTTGCCGATCACAAGGTCTGCTGCCCGCACCAGATCGGGATGATGAAGCGGGCAGCGAACCGGCAGGAGAGTCAGGTTTCGGTCAGTCTCAATCACCTCGCTGGCGCCCGAAAC
>NZKZ01000077.1 GCA_002694065.1 Acidiferrobacter sp. | reverse complement strand
TGCCCGCGAGAATCCGCCAAACGATATCGGGATGCACTGAGAGCGCACTGGCTTCCGCGGCTGCAAGATAGAGCCGCTCGCCAGCCTTCCCTCCACCCGCCGAGACGAGTACCTCCTGAGGGCGGCGCAAAGAAGATTCACCTCTTGGGCTGGGGAAAGGCGTCGTATCTACAAATCCGGTGTAGGACACAAGATCGGCTATCTCATCGAACTCGGCAAAGGAGTCACTCAAGGGCACGAACTCCTTCTCTCCATGAACAAGCACCCGCTGATAATAATCGCGAAGCCAGCTTATGGTCTCCGTTTCACGAGCTTTCGAGCGTTTCTGGACGCTGTCCCGGACAGAGCACAGCACAGGTGTTTTTGCAGTCCGTGCCGCTTCAAGCAAGGGCAGTAACTCAAATCGGAACCGCCTTCGGCCAAAAGGAAATAATTCCGTTACCAGCACCTTGGGCCGCAGATCGTGAAAAAGCCGGAGCAGTTCCTTGGCACGCGCGGTTTCCAAAACGTCATTTAGAGGTCCGCCACGGCGATCCACAATTTTCGAAAAGGAAAGATCCGCGCTTTGCAGTGGTTCGAGTTGATACACCGGAAAAGGTGACGCCTGTTGCAGGTTAACGGGCATCCCGCCGGTGATCACGGCGACAGGCGTTCCGGCTTTCTGGCATGCCTCAGCAATGGCAAGCGTCCGGCGCAGATGGCCGATACCCAGTAGATGCTGAACGTAGAAAAGAATCAAAGCCCCGACCCCGGCCCCGTGATGTCAGGCGAGTTGTTGGCGTACTGGGGCTTTATCGAGAAGCAGGCGATGGGTGCGCTCACAGATAACGTCAAGACCTGACAGGATCTGGTCTGCACCCGCCGCAGAAGGCAGCGACTGGCGTTCGAGTCCGCGCAAGGCCTGCGCCATCGCATCGGCAGACCGGTCGCCATCGCCATCAAGCATTGACACCAGGCCGAGGGAAGACGCCCGGTGGGCGCGGAGTGTTTGCTCCATTCGCGGCGTCGAACGGGGGATCAGTAGCGCGGGCTTGTCGAGCGACAGGATTTCGCAAAATGTGTTGTAGCCGCCCATGGCAACCACACCCGCTGCCCGCTCCATCACCAATTCCATATTGGAATTAAAGACGATGGTTTGCACTCCCTTGAGCGCCTCGGCCCGCAATTGAAACTGTTGCCTGACTGCCTGGGGCATGAATGGGCCCAGCACGATCACAACAGGTTTTGCTGGCCTGGGTTTTTGTTCCAATGCATTCAAGACCCAGTCCACCAAAGTCTCCCCATCTCCCCCGCCACCCGGCGTCACCAGCAGAAAAGGTTCGCGCGGCAGGCTGACGGGCGCTCTTGCAATCGAAGGCACTGCTCGACGCAGATATCCCGTGTAGATCATGCTCTGCAGGCCAGCTTCACTGACGCCCAGTTCAGCGAGCGGGTTACCCATGGAACGCGATCCGAATACCCAGATCTCGTCATACCAGGCCTCCAGATTTCGCGGCGTCCCACGATGATCCCACTCTTTGTTCAACAAAACGGGATCATCGAGAATATCCCGCAGGCCCAGGACGGTTCGCACGCCTTTGCCGCGAAGCTTCTTCAGGGTTTGGGTAACTTCTCCGCGAAGCCCCAATGGCTCTTTATCTACGATAAAAAGGTCAGGGGAAAATGTATCTGCCGTCTGTTCCATGATGGATGCACGCAACTGCAGCGTCTGAGACAGGTCAATATGATCTGAAAGCGAGGTGTAGTCACCGCCACGGAGTTTGACTACCCCCGGGATCCGCACAAAATCTACCCGGCTCTTAAAATCGAAACTGCCGATGATCGGAGAACCTGAGACGATCAGGACCTTCAGGCCGGCAAATTGATCCACCAGGGCATGGGCAATGGTCCGGCATCGGCGCAAATGACCCAGACCAAATGAGTCATGGCTGTAGATCAGAATTCGCTTGCCGTGCAGAGTGCTGTTTACATCATTCGTCATGCGCTTTTTGCCGCTTCCCGCGCGGCAACCATAATTTTGCCCGACGCACTCGCAACCTCAACCTCCTGCTGGTTGGTGCACAGACAGCTCAAACCGACCACGCCGCCCCGGAACTTCGGCTTGTCTGTCATATCGGTGATCTCCCAAGATGCCCTCAGCGTATCGCCCGGTTTAACCGGAGCCAGAAATCGACAACTGTGCTCAAGATAGGCGATCGCGGTACCTGAAAAATAGATTCCAATAGGCGCTGCAACAAAGGCGCTGGTAAATGGTCCGTGCAGAATGCGTCCACCGAATCGGGATTGACTTGCAAATGTTTCGTCCACATGCAGCGGGTTGAAGTCTCCGAAAAGGCCCGCTGCGGTAACCAGATGAGCCTCCGTGATTGTCAGGACATAATCGAACTCATCGCCCACCCGAATTTCGTCATACGCCCTGCCTGCTGGTATTCGCATCGTTGATTAATCTAGGGCCGTCCAGAGTGCCAATTATAGGTCCAAAACCAGGTGAACCCGTGGTAGTGAACACCTGCGATAACGAGTTTCTTGGGAGATCGCCCCACCTGACACAGGCCATTAAAGCCGTTAGGATTGCCGTCTCACTTGTGAGGAGAAATTACCGTGTCTATATTTGAAGCGCAGCTCGCAAAAGACCGCGCCAACTATGAACCCCTGACGCCGGTCAGCTTTCTGCGCCGCGCGGCACAGGTGGCTCCCTCACACACTGCCATCATTCATGGCCAACGCCGTTACACCTACGCCCAATTTCTGGCACGCTCATCCCAACTGGCCAATGCCCTGGCGGGACGAGGCATTGGCCCCGGCGACTGCGTCGCCATCATGGGAGCAAACACACCTGAGATGCTGGAGGCGCACAATGGGGTGCCCATGCTCGGCGCAGTGCTGAATTCGCTCAACATCCGGCTGGATGCCAACACTATCGCGTTCATTCTGGATCATGGTGAAGCCAAAGTGCTGTTGACCGATCGCGCATTTTCCGAAGTCATCAAGAAAGCGCTGACCTTAACCGAGCGAGAACTGCTGGTCATTGATATTGATGACTCCGAGAGTCAAGGCGGCGAATGCCTTGGGGAGATGAACTACGAGACGTTTATTGCGGACGCTGACGATACCTTCCCCCTCGGACAGCCCGAAGACGAGTGGCAGGCGCTGTCGTTGCTGTATACCTCTGGGACGACTGGCAACCCCAAGGGTTGCGTCTACCACCACCGCGGCGCTTACCTGAATGCGCTGGGCAACATGGCGACCATGGAACTTAACCGTGACTCGGTGTACCTGTGGACCCTGCCGATGTTTCACTGTGACGGCTGGACCTTTACCTGGGCAGTCACCGCCGCAATGGGCACCCATGTTTGTCTGCGGGCGGTTGAACCAGAAGCGGTCTTCGCGTCCATAGCCGCTAATGGCGTCACCCATATGTGCGGTGCACCCATTGTGATGAATATGCTTGCGAACGCCCCACGGGAAATGAAAACACCATTCTCTCAAACCGTTGAGATCGCAACAGGCGGCGCTGCCCCGCCGTCCGCCGTCATCGAGGCCATGGAAGCGGACGGGTTCCACGTGACCCATCTCTACGGCTTAACTGAGACTTATGGACCGGCGACAGTCTGCATCCCGCAGGAGGATTGGCCGGCTCTCGCGCTTCAGGAGCGCTCGTCGCGCATGGCGCGGCAAGGTGTGCATTACGGCACGCTGGAAAACGCCAGCGTCAAAAACCCGGAAACCATGGAAGACGTGCCGTGGGACGGAGAGACCTTTGGTGAAGTCATGATCCGAGGCAATACGGTCATGAAGGGTTATCTCAAGAACGAAGAGGCGACTCAGGCCGCTTTTGCCGGGGGGTGGTTTCACAGCGGAGACATCGCCGTGCGCCATCCCGATGGCTATATTGAGATCAAGGACCGTTCAAAAGACATTATCATTTCCGGCGGGGAAAATATCTCAAGCCTTGAGATAGAGGAAACGCTCTACCGTCACCCCAAGGTCCTGGAAGCCGCTGTTGTGGCAAGACCGGATGAAACCTGGGGGGAGAGCCCTTGCGCTTTCGTAACACTGCATGAGGGAGAGGACGCACAGCCCCAGGAGATCATCGATTTCTGTCGCGACAACATGGCGCACTATAAAGCGCCGCGCACCATTGTCTTCGGGGAACTCCCCAAGACCTCGACCGGCAAGATTCAGAAGTTTGTGCTCAGGGAAAAAGCGGGCAACCTTTAGATAGGCGCAGTACTGGCCACTTTGCCCAGGCGTACTCAGTCGGTGGCGCCGATCTCGTCTCCCGGTCGAATCACGCCCCCGCCGAGAATCTCGCAGCGCAGGCCGCCCTTATGGGTGAGTTGCTTGACCAGTCCCGGAATATCGAGAAGGTTCTGCAGGTAAGCACAAGGCTCGCAGAGTTCAACACCGCGCAACTGCACTTGTCCTACCGTGAAGATACGGCCTTCCAGCGCGTTGAGATCGACTCCCTCGGTAATCACGTTTCGGCGGAATGCGGTCGCCGGCAAGTCTGTACCAAAGGCCTCGTTGAATTCATTAACCGCTTCAATCTGAATCAGCGTCAGTTGCGTTTCTGCTGAAGCGCCAAAGGCGCAATAACGATCCCCTTCGAGACCTGCTCCTGCCGTTGCCACAGCTTCAGATACCTCACGGGTGACTCCACCTTCGGTTGCCGAAAGGCAAACTCCTTTTACGACCCCCTGTGCTGTCATACCTGTCACCCTTAAAGTGGAATGTTGCCGTGCTTGCGCCAGGGATTATCCAATTGCTTATTACGCAGCATGGAAAGAGACCGGCTGATCCGGGTACGGGTCTCACTCGGCAAGATGACATCATCAATGAACCCTCTATGGCCGGCAACAAAGGGGTTGGCAAATTTCTTACGGTATTCCTCCGTCCTTTGGGTGATCTTCTCCTCATCACCGATATCTTCACGAAAAATAATCTCCACTGCCCCTTTTGGTCCCATGACGGCGATCTCCGCACTGGGCCAGGCCAGATTGACGTCGCCGCGCAAGTGCTTGGACGCCATCACATCGTAGGCCCCACCATAGGCTTTTCGGGTAATGACCGTGACCTTCGGCACCGTGCATTCTGCGTAGGCATAAAGCAGTTTCGCGCCATGTCTGATAATGCCGCCGTATTCTTGAGAGGTTCCCGGCAAAAAGCCCGGCACATCAACAAAGGTTACGATCGGAATGCTGAAGGCATCACAGAATCTGACGAAACGCGCCGCCTTAACCGACGACTGAATGTCGAGACACCCGGCGAGCACCATGGGTTGATTGGCCACGATGCCAACGGTTGAACCGTCCATGCGGCCGAACCCGATCAGGATGTTGCCGGCAAAATCCGGTTTAAGCTCAAAGAAATCACCATCGTCGACGACTTTGGTGATGAGCTCGTGCATATCATAGGGCTTGTTGGGATTATCTGGTATCAGCGTGTCCAGCGACGGCTCGGCCCGGGTGACCGGATCCATTGCCGGCCGTTGGGGTGCTTCGTCAACATTGCTTGCCGGCAGAAAATCAATAAAGCGGCGCAGACTCAAAAGCGCCTCGACGTCGTTATCGAACGCCCCATCTGCCACACCTGATCGACTCGAGTGCGTGGTTGCCCCGCCAAGTTCTTCATGGGTCACTGTTTCATGCGTGACGGTCTTTACGACCTCGGGACCCGTGACATACATGTAGGAAGTATCCCGAACCATAAAAATAAAGTCGGTGATAGCCGGTGAGTAGACAGCCCCCCCGGCACAGGGACCCATGATCATGGATATCTGCGGAATCACGCCTGACGCCAGAACGTTGCGCTGAAAAACCTCGGCATACCCCGCCAATGAATCAATACCTTCCTGGATTCTGGCGCCACCTGAATCATTCAACCCAATCACCGGCGCCCCTACCCGCATGGCGTGATCCATGATTTTGCAGATTTTCCCGGCATGCGCTTCAGAAAGGGACCCTCCGAGTACCGTGAAGTCCTGGCTGAAGACGAAAACGGTACGGCCGTTGATGGTGCCATGCCCGGTGACCACGCCGTCGCCCGGCACCGCTTTGTCAGCCATATCAAAGTCGGCACATCGGTGCTCGACGAAAATGTCCCACTCCTCAAAACTGTCCTCGTCCAGCAGCACACCTATGCGTTCTCGCGCGGTCAACTTGCCCTTGGCATGCTGGGCGTCAATACGTCTTTGACCTCCTCCTTGACGCGCGGCTTCGCGGCGCCGTTCCAATTCCTCGAGAATCTCTCGCATCAGTGGTTTGCCTCTGTGACGGGAATCAGATCAAACACCTCACGAGCTGCCTCGAGAATAGGAGTACCCGGACCGAAAAACGCCGCCACCCCCAGCGCAGAGAGCGCTTCGCGGTCGGCTTTGGGCACGACTCCGCCCAACACGACTTTTACGTGATCGGCTCCCTTGCGTGAGAGTGTTTCGAGCACTTTCGGCACCAACGTGGAGTGGCCCGCTGCCTGGGATGAGACGCCAATTACGTGCACGTCGTTATCCAGCGCCTGCTGTACGACTTCTTCAGGGGTTTGGAACAGCGGCCCGATATCCACATCAAACCCCACATCGGCAAATCCGGTCGCGATGATGCGCGCTCCCCGGTCGTGGCCATCCTGGCCCAATTTGGCAACGAGAATGCGCGGCCGCCTTCCCTGCTGTCCAGCAAAAGCGGCGACATCCTCTCGCAACTGCTGAAAGGTTGCATCCTGCTGGTATGCCTCACCGTACACGCCTGAAATCGTCCTGACCTGAGCCTGATATCGACCAAATTTCTCTTCCAGCGCGAGCGAGATTTCACCAACGGTTGCCCGAGCCCTTGCCGCTTCCACTGCATACTCTAGCAGGTTGGCGCCGTCATGCCCGGCAGCCGATCGCAGTGCATCAAGGGCCTGCTGGCATTTCTCTTGATTGCGATTCGCGCGGACGGCTTTCAGGCGGTCGACCTGTGTCTTCAATACCTCAGAGTTGTCGATACTGAGAATATCCACCTCGGTCTCCTCAGACGCCTCATACCGGTTTACTCCGACAACAACTTCCTCGCCGCGGTCTATTCTGGCCTGCTTTCTCGCGGCCGCCTCCTCGATTCGCATCTTGGGGATACCGTTTATGATCGCCTGAGTCATGCCGCCCATATCCTCGATTTCATCAATCAGGGATCGTGCGTGTGTCGCCAAACTGGCTGTCAGGCTCTCCACGTAATATGACCCGCCCAGCGGATCGACCACACGGTTAATTCCTGCTTCTTCGCGAAGAATCAGCTGGGTGTTGCGTGCAATATGCGCGGAGAAATCGGTTGGTAAGGCGAGCGCTTCGTCAAAACTGTTGGTATGCAGCGACTGGGTCCCACCCAGCACTGCGGCCAGCGCCTCGATGGTTGTTCTCACGATATTGTTGTAAGGATCCTCACTGGTCAGGCTCACACCCGAGGTCTGGCAATGCGTTCTCAGCATCAATGAGCGCGGATCCGAGGGATTGAACTTTTCCTGGATCAACTCGGCCCACAACAAACGTGCCGCCCGCAGCTTTGCCACCTCCATGAAAAAGTTCATCCCAATCCCGAAGAAGAAAGACAAGCGGGGGGCAAACTTATCGATCTCCAATCCACTTGCGACAGCGGTGCGAACGTATTCAATGCCGTCTGCCAGCGTGTAGGCCAACTCCTGGACCGATGTCGCTCCCGCCTCCTGGATGTGATATCCGGAAATGGAAATCGGGTTAAAACGCGGCATGTGCGCTGCCGTGTAGCCAATGATGTCAGAGACGATCCGCATGGACTCCTGCGGCGGATAAATATAGGTGTTGCGCACCATAAACTCTTTGAGGACATCGTTCTGCAGCGTTCCGGACAGACTCGCCTTGTCCACACCCTGCTCCTCTCCGGCAACGATGAACATTGCCAGCACGGGGATCACGGCACCGTTCATCGTCATGGATACGGACATTCGGTCCAGAGGAATACCATCAAAGAGAATCCGCATGTCCTCGACCGAATCAATCGCAACCCCGGCCATGCCAATATCGCCGGTGACGCGCGGATGATCCGAGTCATAGCCTCGATGGGTTGCAAGATCGAAAGCGACCGACAGCCCGCTTTGGCCTGCCGCCAGATTGCGCCGATAAAAGGCATTGGACTCCTCTGCAGTCGAGAAGCCGGAATACTGGCGAATGGTCCAGGGCCGCCCCGCGTACATGGTGGCCCGCGGACCTCTGACATAGGGAGGGAAACCGGGCAGACCGCCCTGGTGATCCAAATCTTCCAGATCCTCTGGGGTATAGAGCGGCTTGATAGAAATGCCCTCAGGGGTCACCCACTCCAAGGCTTCGGGCGGGTCACCCGACAATTCCCGGGCCGCCAGATCCTGCCAGGCTTTCAGAGGGCGATCGGTTGGATCAGTCATGACACAGGTCCAAAGCCTTATCCCGCTCGAGGCAAACCGATCGCTCTTAACGCATCGGTTATCTCATCCAATATCACTGGATCGTCAATTGTCGCCGGCATCTTCCACTCCTCACCGTCAGCAATCGCTCTCATGGTCCCGCGCAGCACTTTGCCCGAGCGGGTTTTTGGCAGACGCTTGACCACGAGTGCCTGTTTGAAAGCCGCCACAGGGCCAATTCGTTCACGCACCATTCCAACTACTTCTTTGCAAATCACCTCTGTCGGGCGGTCGCACCCGGCACTTAACACAAGAAAGCCCAACGGCACCTGACCTTTCAGTTCATCCGCCACGCCGGTGACCGCGCATTCAGCAACGTCTGGATGATCTGCCAGCACTTCTTCCATGGCCCCGGTGGAGAGCCGATGGCCAGCGACATTGATGATGTCATCGGTACGAGACATCACATACACATATCCGTCTTCATCAATGATCCCGGCGTCGGAAGTATTGTAGTAACCCGGGAATCGACTCAAATAGGAATCGAAATGGCGCTGGCGCGCATTCCATAAGGTGGGGAATGTGCCCGGCGGCAGCGGCAATTTCACCGCCAGCGTGCCGATCTCGCCGGCGGGGGCCGGTGCCCCGGCTTCATCCAGGACTTGCAGATCCCAACCGGGTACCGGCAGTGAAGGAGATCCCTCCTTGATTGGCAGGAGTTCTATGCCGGCGCAGTTCGCGGCAATTGACCAACCTGTTTCCGTCTGCCACCAATGATCGATTACCGGCACGCTGAGTTTGTCCTCAGCCCAATGGAGCGTGTCAGGATCGGTGCGCTCGCCAGCAAGAAAAAGATACCGCAATGATGAGATATCGTATCGACCGATGTATTCCCCCGTCGGATCCTCTTTTTTGATGGCACGAAAGGCTGTAGGCGCTGTAAACAACACGCTAACGCGATTTTCACTGATGACCCTCCAGAAGGCTCCGGGATCCGGGGTGCCGACGGGCTTGCCCTCATAAAGCACGGTCGCATTACCGGCCAACAGAGGGGCGTAAACAATATAGGAATGCCCCACAACCCAGCCGACATCAGAAGCCGCCCAGAAAGTCTCGTCGGGACTCACGTCGTAGATGTTCTTCATGGTCCACTTAAGGGCCACGGCATGACCGCCATTGTCCCGAACCACACCCTTGGGCTGCCCGGTGGTCCCGGAGGTATAGAGGATGTAAAGCGGGTCTGTTGCCTGCACCGGCACACACCCATGCGGCGTCGCCGTTGCCACCTCTGCTTGCCAATCGAAATCGCGGCCGGAGGTCATGGCAGCGCTTGCCTGGGGACGCTGGAGAACAATGCAGAAATCAGGCTTGTGACCCGCCAGTGCAATCGCCTCATCCAGCAAAGGTTTGTATTCCACCACCCGCCCAGGCTCGATCCCGCAGGATGCACTGACGATTGCCTTGGGGGTCGCATCATCGAGTCGCACCGCAAGTTCGTTGGCAGCAAACCCACCGAAGACGACCGAGTGGACAGCGCCCAAGCGGGCACAGGCGAGCATGGCGATAACGGCCTCGGGCACCATCGGCATATACACGATGACCCGATCTCCTTTACCGACACCGCGTGCCGCCAGAACCCCTGCAAAGGTCGCGACAGCATCACGCAGTTCAGAAAACGAAAAAGTCTGTCTGGCCTGTGTCACCGCGGAGTCATAAATAAGCGCCGTGCGGTCGCCGTTGCCCTCATCAATATGCAGGTCCAGCGTGTTGTAGCAGGTGTTGAGTTCGCCGCCGGAAAACCATCGGTAATACGGGGCATCGGAATCGTCCAGCACCCGATCCCAAGTGCGAGTCCAGTGAATGTCTGCTGCCGCTTCCGACCAGAACTGCTCGGCATCCTGAAGCGACGCCGCAAAGATTTTTGAATAGGAATGACTGGGACTTGCACTCATGTGATGATGCCTTGCGCTTGCTGATTCATAATCCATTCAGAAAAAAGCCCAGCCTCAGCGACACTTTGCCGGGCACGAAACCTGTTGCCGGTCTGATAGACTCCTTCTTTCGACGTCGTACCAGATCCCGAACCGTTATTGATGCATGGCCTTGCTCGTTGATCTGAGGCCCATTGTAACGGTTTGTATTTGCTTCCCCAAAGGAGTTCCCATGAGTTACGAATACATCCTGACCGAGACCCGCGAAAACGTGGGACTGATTACCCTTAACCGGCCTGATGCCCTGAATGCCCTGTCTGACGGCCTGATGGACGAGGTGGGCCAAGCCCTGGCGGGCTTCGAACAAGATGAAGCTATCGGAGCCGTTGTCATCACCGGAAGCGAAAAAGCCTTTGCGGCCGGCGCCGATATCAAGGGAATGAAAGATCGCTCTTACATGGACGTCTATCTCGGTAACTTTATTGGACGCAACTGGGAGCAGGTCACACGCTGTAGAAAACCGGTGATTGCAGCTGTCGCCGGTTATGCACTCGGCGGAGGATGTGAACTCGCCATGATGTGCGACTTTATCCTGGCGGCAGACAACGCCCGCTTCGGCCAACCCGAGATCAAGCTTGGCATTATTCCAGGGGCCGGCGGCACCCAGCGACTGACCCGCTTCGTGGGCAAATCCAAAGCAATGGAAATGTGCCTGACCGGACGCATGATGGACGCAGAAGAGGCAGAGCGTGCGGGACTGGTTAGCCGGATCATTCCTCGCGCTGATCTTTTGGAAGAAGCCGTGAAAACTGCAGGCGAGATCGCGGCGATGTCACGACCCTCCGTATTTATGGCAAAAACCGCGGTGAACAAAGCTTACGAGACTACGTTGGCCGAGGGCGTTGCTGCGGAGCGAATTATGTTCCAGTCGCTGTTCGCCACGGAAGATCAAAAAGAAGGCATGGCGGCATTTGCGGAAAAGCGCGCCGCCGATTTCAAAAACCGTTAGGACTTTCACTTGCAGGTCAACGGAACCCCTTTCCGATCAATCTGGCTCGCCGCGGACAGGCCCGAGGTTCTGGTCATTGACCAGACGCTTTTGCCGTTTGCCTTTGAGGCACGGACACTCACCACCTCGAGCGAGACGGCGCTCGCCATCCGTGAGATGGTCGTCCGCGGTGCGCCGCTGATCGGAGCAACAGCGGCCTGCGGACTTTTTCTGGCTGCCGTCAGCGATGCGAGTGAGCCCAATCTGCGGCGTGCCTATCAGGAACTGCTGTCATCGCGCCCCACCGCGGTCAATCTGCGCTGGGCGCTCGATCGGATGCTTCCGTTGTTACTGCAAGTCTCCGAATCGGAGCGCGCAGACCGTGCCCGGGAACTCGCCCAACAAATCTGCGATGAGGATGTTGCCACCAATAGCGCTATCGGCGACCACGGGCTGGCGCTTATTTCTGAAGCGGCGAACGCCTGCCCGCATCGGCCGGTCAATATCCTCACACACTGCAATGCGGGCTGGCTTGCCACTGTCGATTGGGGCACAGCCCTCGCGCCGATCTTCAAGGCCCATAATCAGGGCATCTCGGTGCATGTGTGGGTAGACGAAACACGGCCACGTAATCAGGGTGCCTCGCTGACAGCATGGGAACTGGGCGCTCACGGTGTCCCCCACACAGTGATCGCTGATAATGCCGGCGGGCACTTGATGCAGCACGGCGAAGTCGACCTGTGTATCGTCGGCTCTGATAGAACCACCCGTGCCGGGGATGTCTGCAACAAGATCGGTACCTATCTCAAAGCGCTCGCTGCCCATGACAATGGGATTCCCTTCTACGCCGCACTGCCGTCTTCCACCATCGATTGGACGATATCCGATGGCGTTCGGGATATCCCGATCGAAGAGCGCGCGGAGGAGGAAGTCAGCTACATCTGTGGCCGCGACAGTGAGGCGGACAGGCTAGTGCGGGTGCGAATCATCCCCGACGGCAGCTCAGCCGCCAATCCCGCCTTTGACGTCACGCCGCGCAAGCTCGTAGATGGGATCATTACTGAGAGGGGTGTCGCGAAGGCCTGCGAGGATGATCTTGTCGCGCTTTTTCCACAGGATGCCGAAGTGCAAAAGATATAATTTGACCTCGCGCCACACCTCCCGAGCCTGATTTGCACTATCGTAATTTTCCGACTTTCATCAAGGGCGCCGTATTCAAACGGTGTCGAGCGGGTATCACGGCCGGGTTACTGCTTGTGCTCACCGGAAGCGGTCTCAACGCCGCCCTTCCGGCAACTTCAACGCTGGGCGCAGAGTCACATCACAGCCAAACCCTCAAATACGTCAACTATTTCATCGAACGGTACCACTACCGGAAGACCAGACTCGA
>NZKZ01000076.1 GCA_002694065.1 Acidiferrobacter sp. | reverse complement strand
CTGCCGCACTGACTTACACCAATAACGACTACGGCAAAGGTCTCGCCGACAGCATCGAGAGCAATTTCACCGCCGCTGGTGGCACGATTACCATCAATGCTGCTCACGAGGAAGGCAAGGGCGACTACAGCGCTGAAGTGGCGGCCTTGGCTCAAGCGGGCGGCGACATCCTTATTGTGGCGGGATACCTGGATCAGGGCGGTAAAGCCATTATTCAAGGCTCCCTGGACACAGGGGCGTTTGACGTCTTCTATCTGCCGGATGGCATGATCGGTGACTCACTGCCTGAAGCCATCGGCTCCGGTCTGGACGGCTCAATTGGCGCCGTGCCTGGGACCGACAGCCCGGGTGCCTCTATGTTCGTCGAGTTGGCATCTGCTGCAGGCTTTAAGGGTGATGGACCGTTTTCGCCGGAATCCTATGATGCCGCCGCTTTGATTATGCTGGCTATGCAGGCCGCCGGGTCGAGCAACAGCCAAGACTTCAAAGCCAAGGTAATGGAAGTCGCAAATGCGCCAGGAAAGAAAGTCTACCCAGGCGACCTCAACGCAGCGCTTGAGTACATTGCCAACGGTGGCGACGTCGACTACGTCGGCGCCTCTGCGGTAGAGCTGATCGGTCCTGGTGAATCTGCCGGTAGTTACCGCCAGATTCTTGTTGACGGCGGCAAGAACACCACAGTGGGATATCGCTAGACGTCTGACAAACGGCCCGGGATTGCCCGGGCCGTTTTTTTTTGCCGGTTTCGCTCCAATTGCTGGATATTCAAAACCTTCATAAGCACTTCGGCGGTATCCATGCCGTTGAAAACGCTTCTTTGTCTATCGAGGAGGGGAGCATCACCGGGCTTATAGGCCCGAACGGCGCTGGAAAGACTACGCTCTTCAACGTCATCGCCGGCGTCCATCCCCCTGACTCGGGGACAGTGACCTTCAACGGGGAAGACATCACGGGCCGAAAACCCCATGAGCTGTTTGCACGGGGAATCCTTCGAACCTTTCAGATCGCACACGAATTCTCATCCTTAACGGTTCGCGAAAACCTTTTGGTAGTCCCAGGCGCGCAGTCTGGAGAGAGGCTTGTGGACACCTGGTTGCGCCCAGGAAAAGTAAAGGCGCAGGAGGCCGAACTGGGTAGTCGGGCGAGTGAGGTAATCGATTTTCTTCAACTGACTGCGGTAGCAGACGAGTTGGCTGGGAATCTTTCCGGGGGACAGAAAAAACTTCTGGAGTTGGGCCGAACCATGATGGCTGAACCAAAACTGGTTTTTCTCGACGAAGTTGGTGCGGGTGTCAACCGTACACTGCTTGGGGCCATTGGCGATGCAATTTTGCGACTTAACCGAGAGAAAGGATATACGTTCTGCATGATTGAGCACGATATGGATTTCATCTCGCGTTTATGTAATCCGGTCGTAGTGATGGCTGCAGGGGGCGTATTGACGCAGGGAACTCCCGAGCAGGTAATGAACAATGAGGCGGTGATTGAAGCCTACCTCGGAACCGGCAGGAAGCATCAACGCTAGCTTGTGATATGAGTTTTCTTCAAGGCGAGGGCTTATACGGTGGCTATGGCGGCGCTGACATCCTTCATGGATGCAGCATTGGCGTGAACAAAGGAGAAGTGGCGGTGGTGGTTGGTCCCAATGGGGCCGGGAAGTCCACAGCGATGAAGGCCATGTTCGGCCTGCTAGACATTCGTGAAGGCTCTGTTGAGCTTGACGGGCGGGAAATCTCCCGCCTTCCGCCACAGGAGCGGGTAGGACTGGGCATGGGCTTTGTCCCGCAGAACGCCAATGTCTTCACCTCGATGACGGTGGAGGAGAACCTTGAGATGGGTGCCTTTATCCGGCAGGATGACTTTGGACCCACCATGGAGCAGGTGTTTTCGCTCTTTCCGGTCCTGGGGGAAAAGCGGAGTCAACCCGCGGGCGAGCTCTCGGGGGGTCAACGGCAACAGGTGGCAGTGGGTCGCGCCCTGATGACACAGCCCAGTGTATTAATGCTGGATGAACCCACTGCCGGGGTTTCACCGATCGTCATGGACGAACTTTTTGACCGCATCATTGAAATCGCGAAGACCGGCATTGCCATTCTAATGGTCGAACAGAATGCCAGACAGGCTCTGGAGATCGCCGATCGTGGCTTTGTTTTGGTCCAGGGACAGAACCGTTACACGGATACGGGAGAAGCACTTTTGGCAGACCCCGAGGTACGCAAGTCCTTTCTGGGCGGGTAAATCACGTGACTGACATCCTAAACGCGTTGGTGCTTCTTGGGAATTTTGTTCTGGTACCGGGCCTGGCCTATGGCAGTCAGCTGGCGCTGGGTGCGCTCGGCGTGACGATGATCTACGCCGTGCTGCGCTTTTCCAATTTTGCACACGGGGAAACCATGTCATTCGGCGCAATGATTACGATCCTTGTAACTTGGTGGCTCCAAGAAAAGGGCGTGACATTTGGGTTTCTTCCAACCGCGCTTTTGGCACTCCCGGTCGGAATTATCGCCACCGTCGGGATCTGCCTGATGCTCGACCGTGTTGTTTACCGATACTACAGGCGGGAAAAAGCGAATCCGGTAACTTACCTCATCGTCTCTGTCGGAATTCTATTTATATTGAGCGGACTGGTTCGTTTCATCATCGGACCCCAGGATCGGGTTTTCGCCGACGGCGAACGCTTTATCATGAAAGCCCGTGCGTTTAAGCAAATGACGGGGCTGGATCAGGGCCTTGCCATCAAGACCACTCAAGGCGTGACCGTGATAACGGCAGTGGTGATCGTTGCGCTCATCTTCTGGTTTCTCAATAGAACGCGAACAGGAAAATCAATGCGCGCCTACTCTGACAACGAGGATCTGGCGCTGTTGTCAGGAATCAACCCCGCTAAGGTAGTCGCAATTACCTGGGTGATCACGGGCGCTCTGGCGGCAATTGCGGGGACCTTATACGGCCTGGATAAAGGGTATAAACCTTTTACCTACCTAGGATTGGTGCTTCCTATCTTCGCTTCCGCAATCGTTGGAGGCGTCGGCAACCCCCTCGGGGCAATTGCAGGCGGCTTCGTCGTGGCATTCTCTGAGCTGTTATTGACCTTTGCCTATAAGCGGGTGATTGCCTACCTGACGCCGGGGGACTGGGTCCCTGAAGGGCTAGTCCAGTTGCTCTCAACGGACTACAAGCTGGCTGTTTCTTTTGTGATTCTGGTCATTGTATTACTGGTCAAGCCCACAGGAATTTTCAGCGGAAAGACGCTATGAGCGTGAAATCTCGCAATATTTTCCTGTTTGCGGTAATGGGTGCGCTACTTATCGCGGTTGGTGTTATTCAAAGCGCCAACGTGGCGCTGGCTATTCTTAACCTCTGTCTTATCTCCGCCATCATGACCCTTGGCGTAAATATCCAGTGGGGATATGCAGGCTTGTTTAATGCGGGGGTCATGGGGTTTGCGGCTCTGGGCGGCCTTGCTGCGGTGCTAGTCTCTTTCCCGCCTGTCTCTGACGCCTGGGCCGTCGGGGGAGCCAGAGCAATGCTGGGAGTAGTCACGGGAGCGATCTCGATCGTCCTCGCGATCCTCGCTTTCAAGAAAGTCCCCGGTAGCCGGCGGGTTCGGGGTTGGGCAGCGGCACTCGTAGCGTTGACCGGCATTATTCTCATGCGGTTGATTCTTGATCCCGCCGTCGAGGCCATCGAAGCGGTTGAACCCGCGAAAACAGGTTTTCTTGGAGGCCTAGGGCTGCCGATTGCATTGTCCTGGGTGGCAGGCGGAGCATTTGCGGCATTGGCGGCTTGGGGAATAGGAAAGATTGCACTCGGACTGCGCTCGGACTATCTCGCCATCGCGACCCTCGGTATCTCCGAAATTATCATTTACTTCCTGAAGAACGAAGATTGGCTGGTGCGCGGCGTCAAGAATGTGAACGGCCTGCCGCGGCCGGTTCCCTACGAAATCGAGCTACAAAAAACCCTGTGGGTACAGGAGCTGGCTGCCCAGTTCGACTTCAACGTGATCGAATTGTCTTCAATCATTGTGAAACTCAGTTATGCGGGCCTTTTTATCGTTGTGTTGGCGATCGTTTTCTGGCTCTCGGAACGGGCATTGAAGTCCCCCTGGGGCCGCATGATGCGGGCGATCCGCGACAACGAG
>NZKZ01000075.1 GCA_002694065.1 Acidiferrobacter sp. | reverse complement strand
GCCTTCGTGATCATCATGATCGTCATGGCCTTCTTCCTCGTGATCATGGCCTTCGTGATCATCATGATCGTCATGGCCTTCTTCCTCGTGATCATGGCCTTCGTGATCATCATGATCGTCATGGCCTTCGTGCTCGCCAAAGACCGGTCCCTCTCGGAAAGAGAGCTGCAACACACCGTCTACCTCTGACAGATCCAAAGGCTCTGCAGAAGCTGCCACTGTCTCAAACAACGGCTCGAGCCAGGGCGTCATATCGTGCCCAAGATAAACCACCAGATTCGCTTCCTGTAGCGCTCTCGCTTCTGACGGACGCATCGCATAATGGTGCGGCGATGCATTCTGCGGGATCAGCAATTTCGGTTCTCCAACGCCTTTCATCACCATGGAAACAAGCGAGTGCACCGGCGCAATATCCGCAACCACATTAGGTACATCGGCTTTCAACACTCCACTAGAGAGGATCATCGGGAGCGCCAGCGCGGGGAATAGACATTTAAGTTGTTTGGGATTCATGGTGGTTATCCAGCTATTTAAGGATGGTTTAGAACAATGATGTTATATCATAACACTTTCATGCGTTGGATCGGAATAGACTCGGGTCTCGCCCGTTTCACGCAACCAAGCGATAATTCGCTTGGATCCTGCATTTCCTGAATCCACAGGATTGCGCTCACCCCACTGCTTACTGAGGAGAAACATCAAGGTGGCAATAGAAGAAGGAAAAAAAGCGCCCGCGTTCACACTGGAGAACGAAAAAGGAGAAAAGGTGCGACTGGCTGACTATGCGGGCCAGTGGGTGGTTTTGTACTTCTACCCTAAAGACGATACGCCGGGTTGCACGATTGAAGCTCAGGATTTCACCCGCGACCTTAAGGCGTTTGCAAAGCTAGGCGCCGTTGTGCTCGGTTGCAGCCCCGATTCTGCTGAATCCCACCAAAAGTTCATTGATAAGTACAAATTACGGATCGGCTTGTTATCCGATCCAGAACACAAAATGATGAGCCGTTACGGCGCCTGGGGTGAGAAAAATATGTACGGCAAGATCTCAGAAGGCGTGATCCGATCTACGGTACTGATCGATCCCAAAGGGAAGGTCGTCAAACATTGGCGACGCGTAAAGGCAAAAGGCCATGCCCAAGCCGTGCACAAAGTGCTTGAAGAGATAAGAGCTGAAACCTCCACTTAATTCATGTCAATTTTCGAAGCGCTTCATCGGGCACTCAGCAACAGAGACACCAAGGCCTATATCGACCTGCTGGACGACGACTACCGTTTCGTCCGTCATCGATCGGCAACGTCGTTGAACAAGAGCCAAATGGAGCAACTGCTCGGATCCATGATGGCGGCGGATACCTTCCGCTGGCCTCAAGACGCAAGATGCATTTACGAGAACAATGACATCGTTGTGGAGCACCACGTAGTGGATTTTGAAGATGGCAACACGGAAGCCGTTCTCGCAGTGCATCTCATTAAAGACGGCAAGATCATCCGAACCGAAACAGGGGCCACCTCGATCGATTCGTGATGCACCGATCCCTCACGAGTGCTACCAGTAACTCAGCGCATCCCGGTATAGGTTCCTTAAATCCGCTTCGTCGACTGAAACAGGCGCTACCAGCAAGAGTCTCTGCTGAGCGCTTGCCGCCTCGGCAAGACCATCGACTGCCTCCTCGGTAAATCCGACACCACCGATGCCGTTAGGCACGCCGGTTGCCTGCATCATTTCTTCGATGTGGCCCGCAAGGACAGCGCCCGCCTCGCCAGGAACAGTATCGTGGGCATCCGCACCCAATAGCTCTGCGCCTTCGGCATGCCGTTCTGGACATCCCGGGGCCGTAAAGCGGTAAGCCGCCGGGGCATTGACGATCACGGACATCCCGTGCGGGCAGATCGGTTCACCTCCGGGATACCCCTCCGGCTGATAGTGCAATACTCGGCCGGAGACGGGATACGACATCGCGTGCGGAAGATGACAACCGGCGTTACCAAAACCGACGCCTGCCAGAGTCGCCGCGTACATCATCGCATGTCGTGCTTCGTGGTCAGCCCTATCGTTGACCGCCCTAACCAGGTACTTGCCGGCCTGGCGCAAGGATTCCCGGCATAAAGTATCACTGAAGGGATTGGCACCCTGAGGCATCGGGCGGCCGGAGATGTTTTCAGGACTGGGGCGACTGGTAAAGGGCTTGGCTGTCAGCGCCTCAAGCGCGTGGCTGATGGCGTCAAATCCGGTTGCGGCCATCACCGTGGCGGGCAGCGATTCGGTCCAGCGTGGATCAACGATGCCCCGATCCGGCAGCAATGCCCGGGACGAGATCCCGGTTTTTGACTTCATCTCCAAAAGATCAAAGACCGCAATGCCGGTACTCTCACTTCCCGTCCCCGCCGTAGTCGGACACGCGAGGTGAGGACGGAGCGGTCCAGGGACAACAAGGCCGCGACCGATCGGCGCATTGACGTAGTCCATAAAGTCGCCTTCGCAACTGCTGTAGAGATTTGCAGCCTTGGCCGTATCGATAACGGATCCGCCTCCGATCGAGATGAAACCGTCAAACGTACTGCTCTTGGCGAATCGAGCAGCTTCTTTAAAGGAAACATCGGTAGGCTCTACACGGACTTCATCGTAGATCACCGCTTCGATACCTTCAGCACGTAGCGCAGCAACCGCCTCGTCGAAGAGTGGCAATGAGCGAATGCGTGAATCTGTGTAGACCGCTACCCGCTTTATGCCGAGAGCGCGGGCCTCCTGCCCCAACTCCTTAAGCACGCCGCAGCCGTATCGGATTCGCGTGACATCAGCCGAGAACACCTGCTCGTTGCCGGGAATAAACTGATAGTAGTGGCAGCAGTTCATAAGCGGTCAGCGAACTCGCTGGCGTTTCAGGGTTTTTGCGACTTCGATAGCGCCTGATCTATATCCCAGAGAATGTCGTCCAGCGTTTCGAGGCCGACCGACATCCGGATCATGTCTGGCGTCACGCCGGCGCTGGCCTGCTCTTCCTCATTCAACTGACGGTGGGTGGTGGATGCCGGGTGGATGACCAGCGTTTTGGCGTCGCCCACGTTGGCAAGATGGCTCAGGAACTGGGCGTTTTCGATAAAGCGAATACCTGCCTCCTGACCTCCTTTGATGCCGAAGGTGAGAACACCGCCTGCTCCCTTGGGCAGGTACTTCTGAGCCAACTCATGATAGGGATTGTCCGGCAAACCGGCATATTTCACCCAGGACACAAAAGGATGATCATTCAGGAAATTGGCCACAGCCAAAGTATTGCTGCAGTGTCGATCCATGCGGAGCGGCAACGTCTCAAGGCCCTGAAGAAAGAGAAATGCGCTCATGGGACTCATCGTCGGGCCGAGTGTGCGCAGTGTTTCCATGCGCGCCTTGGTAATGAACCCGAAATCACCAAAAGTTTCATAAAAGCGAATGCCGTGATACCCCTTCGAGGGCTCAGTCATACCTGGGTGCTTGCCGCTGTCCCAGGGGAACTTTCCTGATTCCACAATCGCGCCACCGATCGAGGTGCCGTGTCCTCCAATCCATTTGGTGACCGAGTGCGTCACCACATCCGCCCCAAATTCAAAAGGCCGACAAAGGTAAGGCGTCCCGAAGGTGTTATCCATCACAAGCGGAATACCGGCATCATGCGCAATCTGTGCCACCGCGGAAATATCCAGGATATTGTTAAGCGGATTGCCGATGGTCTCGGCATAGACCACTTTGGTCGCTGGTGTGATTGCCTTGGCAAAGTTCTCTGGATCATCCGGGTCGACAAAATGAGTTTGGATCCCCATGCGGCGAAACGTGTAGTCAAACTGCGAGTAGGTTCCCCCATAGAGCGTGCTCGCAGCGACCAGTTCATCGCCTGCCTCCAGAAGGGTAAGCAGCGCCACCATCTGTGCTGCCATCCCCGATCCCACTACCAGCCCCGCTCGACCCCCTTCGAGCGTTGCGAGCCGCTCTTCCAGCATGGCATTGGTGGGATTCATCATCCGCGAATACACATTGCCAAAGGTCTGGAGGTTGAAAAGACTCGCCGCATGATCCGTGCTGTCGAATACATAGGACGTCGTCTGATAAATCGGGGCGGCACGGGACGCGGTGGCCGCATCGGGCAGCTGACCCGCATGCAGACAGAGCGTTTCGAATCCGAATTCGCGATCAGTCATAGCAATCTTCCCAAGCTGAACTTAAGTTTCAGTAGACCAGCCATCTTGGTCGTTTTGCAGAAATGACCTTGGTCGTCACGCCAAAGAGATTGAGACCACCAAGCAGGCGGCCGTGCTCGATCTTGACGCACCGGTCGACGACCACCTCAAGACCTCCCTCTTCTGCAATGGCTTTGGCTTCTTCATTAATAACGCCAATCTGAAGCCACAACACCTTCGCCCCAATCGCAACCGCGCTCTTCGCAGCAGCGGGCGCGGCCTCAGGTTTTTGAAAAACATCGACAATGTCTACGCGGATGTCCTCCGGGATGTCCTCAAGCGATGGGTAGCAGGTCTCCCCCAAGATCTCTTCGTAGTTGGGATTCACGGGAATAATTCGATACCCGTGATCCTGCATGTACTTTGCGGCGAAGAAACTCGGGCGCCACCAATTT
>NZKZ01000195.1 GCA_002694065.1 Acidiferrobacter sp. | reverse complement strand
TGCAGCAGGCGCTCGTTGACCTTGCCGAGGCGGAAGCCGAATCGGTCATGCCCGGGATGACCCATATGCAGAGTGCCCAGCCCGTGACCTGCGGCCATCACCTGCTGGCCTGGAACGCCATGCTGGAAAGAGACTGGCAGCGTTTTGGCGATTGCCGCAAACGGGTCAATCTGTCCCCGCTGGGCGTTGCCGCCCTAGCCGGCACCGGATTTCCCGTCGACCGGAACATGACTGCCGGTGCCCTGGGCTTTGAGGGTGTCTGCAGCAATTCCCTGGACGCTGTGTCGGACAGGGATTTCATCCTCGAATTCTGCGGAGCGGTAGCGCTGATGATGGTGCACCTTTCCCGGATGGCCGAAGAGTTGGTGTTGTGGGCGTCGCAGCATTTTGGGTTCGTGGATCTGGGAGATGCCTTCTGCACCGGATCCAGCATCATGCCGCAGAAGAAAAACCCTGATGTGGCAGAACTGGTGCGCGGCAGGAGTGGCCGGGCCGTGGGGAACCTGACCGCGCTGCTGGTGCTGATGAAGGGGCAGCCGCTCGCTTACAATCGTGACAATCAGGAAGACAAGCAGCCGCTTTTTGACAGTTTCGACAATGCCCATGCCTGTTTGGGGGTGCTGGCTGCCATGGTGCCGAATATGACCTTTGACCGAGAACGGATGCGAAATGCCGCGAGCCGCGGGCATGCGACAGCAACAGATCTTGCGGACTATCTGGTGCGCGGGGGAATGGCTTTTCGTGATGCGCACGAGGTCGTGGGAACGGCGGTACAGCTTGCCGAGTCATCGGGCCGCGAACTCGATGCCTTGTCGCTTGAAGAATTGCGGGGTGTGAGTGATCGAATCAACGAAGACGTGTTTGAGATCCTGACGCTGGAAGGGTCGCTGCACTCACGGAATCACATCGGCGGAACGGCTCCCGACCAGGTGCGTCTGGCTGCCGCGCAGGCCAGACAGGCTTTGGCACAACGGTGACGGAGATGATATTCCTCAAGCTGAGCCGGGCTCGACAGGCGGCCGCGCTCGCCCTGGTGGCGCTTGCGCTGGGTGCCAGCGTGCTGAGCGCAGGCTGTGGCCAGAAAGGCCCGTTGTATCTTCCTGAAACGCCCGCCTCAGAAGAGTCCGAAGACAGCGACAGTTAATCCGAACGTGGATCACTTCGGATATCGACAGGATCGGCTGTACGCAGAGGAGGTCCCGCTTTCGGCCATCGCCGAGCGTGTCGGGACGCCGTGTTATGTCTACTCGCGCGCGACCCTGGAACGCCATTACCAGGTATTCGATGAAGCCTTTGGTGAATGGCCGCATCACATCTGTTTCGCCGTCAAGGCCAACGGCAATCTTGCCGTACTGCAGGTGCTCGAACGTCTTGGCGCGGGTTTCGATATCGTGTCGGGAGGGGAGTTGGCTCGGGTTCTCGCCGCCGGCGGTCGTGCCAGCGATGTGGTTTTCTCAGGCGTCGGCAAGTCGAGCGATGAAATCGCAAAGGCCCTGACGGCCAGCGTCCGGATCCTGAGTATTGAGTCCGGGGAAGAACTCGAACGGGTAAATGCGGTTGCGCTCTCTCTTGGCCGCAAGGCACCGATCGGCATTCGGATCAACCCCGATGTGGATCCCAATACCCACCCCTATATCGCCACCGGTCTTCGAGAGAACAAGTTCGGGGTGCCGGCAGCGGATGCGCCGGCGCTTTACCGAAAAGCCAATGCAATGGCGGGGATTGAGGTCGTCGGCATCGGCTGCCATATCGGCTCGCAACTGACCGAGATTGCCCCTTTTTGCGATGCCGTGGAAAGAGTCCTCGACGTGGTGGATACCCTTGTCCAGGACGACATTGAGTTATCACACCTGGACCTGGGGGGCGGGGTGGGAATCCGGTACTCCGATGAGACGCCGCCGGATCCGAAAGACTATGTGCAGGCGATTCTCGCCATCCTAAAGCGTCGAAACTGCGATCTTGCCGTGACCCTGGAGCCGGGCCGCGCGATTGCAGGAAATGCGGGCGTGCTGCTGAGTTCTGTGGAATACATCAAGTCGGGACCCGAGAAAGATTTTGTGATCGTCGATGCCGCAATGAACGATCTGCTGCGTCCGGCTTTGTATCAGGCCTGGCATGAGGTCGTCCGGGCAGATCGTGGCCCGGACCGCGAGATGCATACATGCGATGTTGTGGGACCGGTGTGCGAGACGGGTGATTTCATCGCCCGCAACCGCCAGTTAGCGGTCGCGCCGGGCGATCTGGTTGCGGTCCGTTCGGTGGGAGCTTACGGTTTCGTCATGGCATCCAACTACAACACCCGGCCGCGCCCGGCTGAGGTGATGGTGGATGGTGATCAACTTTACGTGGTCCGCGAGCGTGAGCAGACCGCCGATCTTTTCTCGGCGGAAACCCTGCTGCCGTGATCGTTTGTTTGTGCCTATGAATCTGCTGTCCGACAGACCGGCCAACCCGACCTTTGTTTACGTCACGCTGATCTTGTGCGCAGTGGCGAGCGTGATCGCCTCGGCCTGGTGTATTCATATTGACGACGTCATTAATAACGATGGGGTGGAATATATCCGCGCGGCAGAGCAATTCGCCGCCCGGAACTGGGCAGGCGCATTTGCGGTGCACCAATGGCCCTTCTTCTCCTTTTTGATGTGGGCGACAGGCACAGCGCTCGGTACCAGTTATGAGACGGCCGGCCAGTTGCTCAACACCTTTTTCTTCACCTTGTCCTCGTTGCTGTTTGTAGGCGTGGTGCGGGCCTTTGGCGGGACCTCCCAGCGATTGACGGCGTTAGCGGCACTGGTTGCCGTGCTGCATCCTGCTTTTAATGAATATCGGGCCTTCATTATCCGCGATGCGGGGTATCTTGCGTTTTATCTTTTGGCCCTATTTTTTTTGGCAAAGTCGATCCAGGTTTGGAGGTGGCGTTATTCGGTCTTTGTGGTGTCAGCTCTTTTGGCGGCCAGTATTTTTCGGATCGAAGGCGCAGTATTTCTGCTGTCGGCACCGCTTCTGATCATGACTGCCCGGGGTGAAAATGGCGGCTCTCCCTGGACACGCCTGGTGCTGACCGTGATGGCGGCAGCGGTGCTGGCATTGGTATTGGGCTGGTGGCTGATTGCACCGGGCGGTGGTGCTGTCGCAAATGTTGCGGCCAGTTCGCCGCTGGAAGTGATCGGTACGGCATGGCATGAGATAACAAGCAGTGTGTCTCACAAAATTGCGGTGCTGCGAACGGAGTTTTTAGGGACCTATGCCGCCGAATATGCCTGGACCCTGTTTGTTTTTGCCGTGATCATGATTTTGTTGTCGGCTACTTTCTCGCAGCTCACCATCCCGTGGGCGCTACTGACCTTCGGCGGGCTTGTTGTCGGCGTGCGTTTCCCACACAAATCCTTGAACCGGATCTGGTTGACACTGGTCGGGATGCACCTCGCGATACTGCTTGTCTTTGCGGTCATCAAGTTATTTCTGGCCGCACGTTACCCGTTGGCGCTCGCCGTCACCATCCTGATCCTGATTCCTTTTGCGCTTGAGCGCGTAGCCCAGGCGATTCGATGGCACGAGCTCAAGACACCCGCACGGGTGCTGACGGTGGTCTTATTGTTATGGGCAGGAGGTGAGAGTATCAGCGGCCTGGATAACGCGACCCGGGCAAGTGCAATTAAAGATGCTGGGTTATGGCTCAAAGATCGGGCCGCTACGCCGCAATCCGTCGTAACGAACGATCGGCGCTTAGCATACTACGCTGGTAGGCACGGGGATCTTGAATATATAGAACACCGATATGCACGGCTCCAGCTGGGTCTGACAGAATGGAAATGGTGGACGAAAGGCTCGTATTTAGCGTTACGCCTGACTCGCGACGACAAAGCGAGAGAGGATTTGTTCACTGAGGCGCTGGGGAAGTCGCCGGTAAAGGTTTTTTCGAGGGAATCAGGCGATCGCGTGCTGATCTACAGAATCTATGAATGAGGTTTCGCTCGGAGAGTCTCCGAGTAGATTTGCTGATCGAGTGAGTCGGGGGTGATCGTCCTGATCAGTTTCGCTTCTGCCTACATGGCAGCAGACACTAATGCTTAATGATGCTGCATCCGATCCGTCAGCTCCCGCATTTCGTCCACGGACAGGTTCTCAAAATACATCCGGTGCCACAACTCCAGGTTGAGCAAGATCCACAACCTGAAGTTGTGATCGGCTTTGCCGCTGAGGTGCTCATCGAGCAGCGTTTGAATCGTACCAGCGTCAAATATTCCCGCTTGGATGAAACGCGATTCGGCAAAAAGATTTCTTAAAAAATGGCTAAGGTCATTGCGCAGCCACAGTGCAATGGGAAAACCGAAGCCCTGTTTCTCCCGGTATACCAATTCTTTGGGCAGATACCGGGAGGAGACTGACCGCAGGATATGTTTCAGTTTCATACCCTTGAGCTTCATGTTGCCCGGAATGCCGGCGGCATACTCAACCAGTCTGTGATCCACCAGGGGAGAACGGTTTTCCAGTGAGTGGGCCATGCACATGCGATCGGCGATCACGAGCAGATGGTCGGGCATCCGGGTCATGAGATCCGTATAGAGCATCCGGTCAACCAGCTCGTTGACGTTATGGGCGTCAAAATGGGCAAGAATTTTTTCCCGCGAGTCCTGCGCATCGAATGTGGCCCGGGCCTTTTCGGTAAACAGTGAACGTTTTGCATCATCCGTGAAACGCAGGAAGCTCATACTGTGCGCATAACGGTCACCCCGGTCGCGCAGGGACATTTCGTTCAGCCAGCGCGCTTTTTGTGCGATGGTCTTGTACTGGAAAGTGTCTGGGATCAGTCGAATCAGGCGCGACATGACGCTTTGGCGCAGCCAACGCGGCATCACCGCGTAGTAGTCGGCCAGCCGTTGCCCGGCAAAACGGTCGTAACCAGCGAAACTTTCGTCGCCGCCGTCGCCTGAGAGAGCGACTTTGACGGTGCGCCGCGCCAGCTGGGCAACGAGGTAAACGCCGACACCGAAAGGATCAGACGGTTCATCCATATGATGGATCATGGCCGGAATTTTGTGAATCATGTCTGATTCGACTATTTCCTCATGCGCCTCCATCCCGTAGCGCTCGGCAACCATCCGGGCGTAGGGCAGTTCATTGAAGGACTGTTCTTTAACGCCGATGGAAAAGACCGGAACTGGCTGATCCTGAAGCGTTGCCATCATTGCTGAGACCGTTCCGGAATCGATCCCACCCGACAGGAAAGCGCCGACCCGCACATCGCTTAGCATATGTGACTCCACGGTCTCGCGCAGGGTCTGATGCAGCCCTTCTTCAATCTCTTTTTCTGAGCCGGGGTGCTTTTTCAGGAAGTCGATATCCCAGTAGCGATCTACTTTGACCGCCTGGTTTTCAAATACCAGGCGGCTGCCCGCAGGCAGTTTGTGAATATCCTTGAAGAACGTGAACCCATCAGGCATGAAGCGCAGCGACATGTAGTGCCACAGTCCTTCGAGTTCCATCTGCGGCTCAATGAGTTTGGAGGCAAGCAGACCCTTGACCTCGGAAGCGAAAGTAAAGGCGCCTGATACGTTACTGAAGAAC
>NZKZ01000194.1 GCA_002694065.1 Acidiferrobacter sp. | reverse complement strand
TTTCTTAGCAGCCTTTTTCTTGGTTGCTTTCTTCTTGGTTGCTTTTTTCTTAGCAGCCTTTTTCTTGGTTGCTTTCTTCTTGGTTGCTTTTTTCTTAGCAGCCTTTTTCTTGGTTGCTTTCTTCTTCGTTGCTTTCTTCTTCGTTGCTTTCTTTGCTACCTTCTTTTTCGATGCTGCTCGTTTCTTGGTCGCCTTCTTTTTCGCCGCCATAATGGCCTCCTGCTTAGGGTTGATTTACCTGTGAACCGTTACCCAAGTTCACATTGTTGGCTTATCGACACACCGCCTCTGTCAGCAATACCACTTTGCGTCTCCCGTATACATTAAGTTTCGTTTATCTAATGAAACGAGGAAGCGTACCGGTAAACATTGGAGTAACAATGTTCTCGTTACTCCTTGCAGGCGAACTATAGTCATGCAAAGTTAAATGTCAAGCAAACAGTTCAATGTGTTGCGAGCATTTTTTATCTGTGTGACGGTAAAAAATACAACGCGACAACTTGTCATCGCTGACTTAATAAACTGCGTGAAGTTTTTGTGTACGTTCAGGTTAAACGTTATAGCCTTAAGTGACTCAAAGTAAAAAAAGTCATTCGCAGGGTTAAGAGCGCATCCAGTTAACAATCAGAGTGTATCTGTAGACCGTTTTGTTAGCGTATGGCGAGAAGCGGTAGGATAAGTTCGCAGGTTTTTTGTGTCGCACCGGTATTTTGTTCCACCATTTTGCGCCCGGCTTCACCAACTGCGCCTCTCAAGGGTGCGTCGTTAAGCAGACGTTTCAAGCACGCAATCAGATCTCCTTGATCGCCGACTTGAAAACCTGCGCCCGCCCTTAAGGCGATGTCGCTGATTTCCAGGAAATTCCCCATGTTGCTGCCGAAGATCACCGGGACGCCAACGGCGCAGGGCTCAAGAATGTTGTGCCCGCCAATACCGCGAATCGGAATCAGGCTCCCGCCAACCACAGCAATGTCCGCCGCTGCGTAAAGCACCGGCAACTCGCCCATGGTGTCGGCAATTTGGATCTGGACGGCGGAGTCCAGCCCGCCGGATTGCATCGTGCGACGACTTGCCTTGAAGCCCTGTCGGGCCACAAGCTTGGCGACAGATTCGAAGCGCTCGGGATGGCGCGGCGCGATGACCAGAAGAAGATCGGGAAAGTCATTCAGCAATGACTGGAAGGTACGTAAGAGCAAGTCTTCTTCACCCTCGTGGGTACTCCCTGCGACCACGACGGGCCGGTTGGGGCTCCAGTCTCTTCGCACGGCATGCGCCACTTCGTTGACACTGGCCGGCATCTTGATCTCGAACTTCATGCTGCCGGTGCGGTGCGTTTTGGATTCGGCTACCCCGAGGGTGAGAAGATTTTTCCGGTCTGCTTCCGACTGTGTGGCGAAGAGCGAGATTTGATTCAGTCCTTCCCGCACTAAAGGCAGGACCGAACGATAGCCCTTCGCTGAGCGCGCAGAGAGTCTGACGTTTGCCATGACGACCGGGATAGCCTGCTGATGACAAAGACGGATCATGTTTGGCCAGATTTCTGTTTCCATAAGAACCAGGAGCTTTGGCGAAAAGCGATCGAGAAAGCGTCGAATCGCAAAAGGATAATCGTAGGGAGCAAAACGATGACGCACCTGATTGCCAAAAGTATCGACGACCTGCTGTGCCCCCGTCGGTGTCATGGTGGTAATGAGGACATCCAGATTGTGCTTCTCATCAAGCAGCCTCTGCACAAGTGGCGTCGCCGCATTCACTTCTCCAACGGAGACCGCGTGGATCCAAACATCACAGGATGACTCATCCGCCGTGCCGCCGCCAAAGCGTTCCGCGATGCGGCCGCGATAGCCGGGACTTCTCGCGGCCCGCACGCCCAGTCGGATCATTACGATCGGCAATGCGAGCCACAGCAGCAGGGTGTACAGACGTTGCGCCATGCAGACCCTTATGAGGAGTCCTGTGTTGCCGCTTGAGCCAGCCAGTCTTTTGGCCGGAGAAAATTCTGTACCAGATCGGCTTCTGGACTGTCCGGCTCGGCTCGCCAGTCGTATCGCCAGGCAACATTCGGCGGTAAGGACATCAGGATAGATTCGATCCTGCCGCCGCTTTGCAGGCCGAACAGCGTCCCGCGGTCGTACACCAGGTTGAATTCTACGTAGCGGCCCCGACGGTAGAGTTGAAATTCGCGATGATCAGGAGAAAACGGGGTATCACGATGCCGGGCGACAATCGGCAGATACGCCGGAAGGTAGTGATCTCCTATGCTGCGGGTAAGCGCAAACGCGTGCTCAAAACCCCCTTCACTGAAGTCGTCGAAGAAAAGGCCGCCGATGCCTCTTTGTTCGTTACGGTGACGAAGATGGAAATAATCGTCGCAGGCGGCCTTGAATCGGGGATAGAGATCGCTGCCGAAAGGGGAACACGCCTCAAGCGCGGTTTGATGCCAGTGGACCGCATCGACTTCGTCACCATAGTACGGCGTCAGATCGAATCCGCCGCCGAACCACCAGACCAGCCCAGACGGTGTGCTTGCACAAAAAAACCGCACGTTCATATGAGAAGTCGGAATAAATGGATTGTGTGGGTGCACCACCAGGGAGACTCCCGTCGCCTGAAACGGGTTGCCCCCCAGCTCCGGATGCCGTGATGAGGCAGCGGCGGGTAACGCTGAGCCATGTACGTGGGAAAAATTGACGCCACCCTGCTCGAACACCCGGCCGTTGCTCAAGATATGGGTTCGCCCTGATCCGTTGTCCTGTTGCCACTCGTCTTGACGAAAAGTCGCCCCGCCGTCTGCTTCCTCAAGCGAGGCGCAAATACGTGACTGGAGGTCCCGCAGATACGCCGTGACTCTTTTTAGCTCTTGGGATTGTTCCATTTTGGCAGAGCGAGCAATTATCGATTCAGCCGCGAAGACTGCGTCCGGTCGCAGCATCTCTTATCGTGCTGGGCTGGGTTGCAGTACCCACCCTTTCGTCCAGGATCAGATCCAACTCCGTGCCAAACTCGGCCAGCACGGCCTCACCGGTACGCAAGGGGGGGCGACCGGATCGATTGGCACTGGTGGATACCAGCGCCATGCCGCTGTCGCGACACAATTGGCGGACCAGAGGAAATGCCGTCACCCGCGCTGCAATAGAGGCGTGATTTCCCTTGAGCCAAGGGGCTGCCCTCGCGGAGGCAGGCAGTAACCAGGTGTAAGGGCCGGGCCAGGAGGCAATTGCTGGCGCCAGCAATTCCGGTTGTTCCTGGTCGATGAATTTGCGCAGCCTCTCAACCCGGTCGGCAATGACGATCAAGCCCTGTTCCCAGGGGCGTTCTTTCATTGCCAGGATTCTTCTTACCGCAGTTTCATTGGCGGGATCGCAGCCGAGCCCGAAACAGTATTCGGTGGGATACGCGATCACCCCGCCGCGCCTGAGACAATGGGCCGCGGCGGCCAGATCTTTGGTCAGGCGCTTGTCGATGGGAGTGACACCCGCAGAAGTGGCATTCGCTCTTTCATAACTTGCGCATCCGATTCCGGTAGAGGTGTCAGTCATTCAGCGCCCGCCAACCGATATCCGGCCGCCAGTCGGCACCCTTCCAGTCAATCTCACCGACTGCGCTGTAGGCTGTCCGCTGTGCCGCGCCGACGGTTTCGCCAAGCGCCGTAACACAAAGAACCCGACCCCCATCCGTGACGACCTCTCCCGCCTCCGATCGCGTTCCGGCATGGAAGACTTTGACGGCATCGGAACGGACCTGATCAAGCCCTCTGATCTTGTCACCGCGCGGATAGTCTCCCGGATAGCCGTCTGCCACCATCACCACGCCCAGAGCAAAGCGCGCATCCCAGTCGATTTCGAATCGGGCGAGACGGCCGCTCAGCGCTGCCTGACACAGCGCTGCAAGATCTGATTGCATGCGCATGAGAATCGGCTGGGTCTCCGGGTCTCCAAAACGGCAGTTGTATTCAAGCACCTTCGGGTTGCCGCGGTGATCGATCATCAGTCCCGCATAGAGGAAGCCGAGATACGGCATACCCTCCTTGACGAGGCCCTGAACCGTAGGATGAATCACCTCATCCATGATGCGTTGGTGCAGTTTCGCATCGACACGGGGTGCGGGCGAATAAGCGCCCATCCCCCCGGTATTGGGGCCCCGATCCCCAGCTTCCCGCGCCTTATGATCCTGCGAGGTGGCGAGGGCCACCACTTCGGTTCCGGATGCCACGCAGATAAAACTGATCTCCTCGCCTTCGAGAAACTCTTCGATGACAAGGCGCTGTCCTGCCCTACCGAAGCGCTGATCGACGAGAATTTGGTCGACCGCAGCCAGTGCCTCCTTATGGTTCGTCGCGATAATGACGCCTTTACCGGCAGCGAGTCCGTCTGCCTTAAGCACCAGAGGGAGATCGTGGCCTTCAATATATTCACGAGCGGCATCTGGGTCCGTGAATGCCTGCCAGGCTGCGGTGGGAATGGCATGACGATCAAGGAACGCTTTGGTGAAGCTCTTGGAGCCCTCGAGTTGGGCGGGCCCTGCCCGGGGTCCGAAGCAGGCGAGACCCGCCTCCTCGAAGCGGTCTACGATACCGTCTACCAGCGGGGCTTCAGGGCCCACCACTGTCAGATCAACGCTGTGGGTTTGGGCAGCGTGGATCAGCCCATCGGTATCGTCAGCGGCGATCGGCAGGTTCTCAACGCCCGGTTCCAGTGAGGTGCCGGCGTTGCCGGGCGCGACGAAGACCCGCTCCACCTGGGGCGAGGCCGACAGTTTCCAGGCCAGTGCGTGCTCGCGACCACCGTTGCCGATGACAAGAACCCGCATCATCAGTGACGGAAGTGGCGCATACCGGTGAAGACCATCGCGATGTCATGATCATTTGCAGCTGCGATGACTTCGTCATCCCGCTGCGACCCCCCGGGTTGAATGACGGCCCGTATCCCGGCTTTTGCAGCGGCATCGATGCCGTCACGAAAAGGAAAGAAGGCATCTGATGCCATTACCGACCCTGCCACTTCGAGTTGCTCGTCTGCCGCCTTGATGCCCGCAATCCGCGCCGAATAGACGCGGCTCATCTGTCCTGCACCGACTCCGATCGTTCGCTGCGCTTTGGCATAGACGATGGCATTGGATTTGACGAATTTCGCGACCTTCCAGGCAAACAGCAGGTCTTCGAGCTCCGCTTCATTGGGCGCACGGTCGGAGACCACCTTAAGCGCTTCTGCACCGATGTGTCCGAGGTCCTGATCCTGGACCAACAGGCCTCCGCCCACCCGTTTAAAGTTGTGCTGGGCGAAGGCATCAGGATGAATCTCGCCGAGTTCCAGCGCACGGATATTCGGTTTATTTGCCAGGGCGGTTTTTGCCGCGTCGGTGAATCCAGGCGCCAGCATGACCTCGACAAATTGCCGTTCGAGGATCTCGTTGACCGTGTCGCCGTCAAGCGTTCTGTTGAAGGCAATAATGCCCCCAAAGGCAGATGTGGGGTCCGTATCGTACGCAGCCTCGTAAGCATGCAGGGTGTTGTCGGCCACTGCGACCCCACAGGGATTAGCGTGCTTGACGATAACGCAGGCGGTTCGACCGAATGCACCGACACACTCAAGTGCGGCATCAGCATCGGCCACGTTATTGAAGGAAAGCTCTTTGCCCTGGAGCATCCGGGCGCAGGCCAGGGTGCCTTTGGCCGGTTCGATGTCATGATAAAAGGCAGCCCCTTGGTGGGGATTCTCGCCATAGCGCATGGTCTGATGCTTGCGAAACTGGAGATTGAGCGTTGCAGGCAAGCCATCGTTGGCGTCGGTGGTCAGGTAGTTGGAAATCATGCCGTCGTAACGCGCGGTGTGACTGAAAGCCTTGGCAGCCAGCCGCGCGCGCGTTGATCCCGCCACGCCCTGGTGCGCTTCAATTTCCCTGGCGACCGGATCATAGTCCTCAGCATCGACCAGCACCGTCACAGCTACATGGTTCTTCGCTGCCGCCCGCAACATGGCCGGGCCACCGATATCAATGTTTTCGATGGCTTCTTCGCGTGTGCAGTCGGCGCGGGCAACCGTCTGCGCGAAGGGATAGAGGTTTACGACCACCAGATCAATCGGCGGAATGCCGTACTCTTCCATCTCATCATCATCCGTGCCGCGTCGTCCCAGCAGCCCCGCATGGATTCTTGGATGCAGCGTTTTGATCCGTCCGTCCATCATTTCCGGAAACCCGGTGTATTCAGATACCTCCACGACCCGCACGCCATGATCGCGCAGCAGAGCCGCGGTGCCGCCGGTGGAAAGAATCTCCACATCCGCCTGCATCAACCGCCGGGCCAGTTCGACGATACCGGTCTTGTTTGAGACGCTGATAAGAGCCCGGCGGACGGGCATGGAGTCGTTGTCACTCATTCAAACAGCTTCCTTGGCGGTGCATCAAAGCGGCTTTCGGGCGGTTGCGGCCAACAAGCGAGAGCCGGTCCAGGTTATACCGGGATTCATTTTAGTCCGTAAAGCGAGAGTTTTTTTCTCAGCGTGTTGCGATTAATGCCCAGGATCCGGGCGGCCCGCAACTGATTTCCCTGAGCACGCTTCATGACGGCTTCCAGGAGTGGTTTTTCGACTTCGGCGATGACCATGGCATGCAGGTTCTGGCTGTCCGTGTCTCCCAATTCAGAGAAGTAACTGTCCAGCGAATGCGCCACACAAGCCCTAAGCGGCGGTGGCTTCTCAGGCATGACCGGGCTCTTGGACAGCGACTCTTTGAAAAAAATCCTCTACCCAGTTGATCTGCGCCAGGGGATCGCTGGTTTCGCTGCAGCGCCGGTCGAGGAGGTGTTTTGCGTTCAATTTCTCGGCGTACCACTGTACATGCTTTCGGGCGATGCGTACGCCCTGTCCCTCTCCATAAAACCCGTAGAGAGCCTCAAGGTGATCCAATACGATCCTGCATTTATCGGTCAGGACGGGATCCCCCGGATCGCCGTAGCGATCCAAACTCTTTGCAATCCGTCCAAGCAGCCAGGGCTGCCCCTGGGCCGCCCGCCCTACCATCACAGCGTCGGCGCCGGTGGTGCGCAGGACCTGCAGCGCGGCATCTGGTGAGTCGATGTCGCCATTGGCGATGACCGGGATGGAGACGGACGATTTCACCTTCGCAATCGTTTCGTAGTCGATGGGACCATGATAACGGCACTCTCGGCTTCGGCCATGCACACTGAGTGCCTGGATACCTGCTTCCTCTGCCATTTTGGCAATTGCGGGAGCGTTCTTGGATTCGCGGTCCCATCCTGTCCGCATCTTCAGGGTGACCGGCACGGTAGAGGCGGACACCACGGCCTCAAGGATCCGGCGCACGAGGGGTTCATCACGCATCAGTGCAGAGCCGACCAGTCGTTTGCAGACCTTTTTGGTGGGGCAACCAAGATTGATATCGATGATGTCAGCGCCTTTGGCGATGTTGAACCGGGCGGCATCCGCCATCTGGTCGGGGTCAGCACCCAACAGTTGCACGCTGACTGGTCCCGCCTC
>NZKZ01000074.1 GCA_002694065.1 Acidiferrobacter sp. | reverse complement strand
GCTCAGTGGCGGACAGCTCGCCAGACCAGCGGTACGGTTGCCGCCGCCAAGGCGACCTTGAACATTTCCGCGGCAATAAATGGGGTCAATCCCAGGGTGATCGCTTTATCCATACCGATCACAGCGCCCAGCCACAATACGCCGGGGGCGAAAATCAGGATTTGCCCGACCAACATGACGCCCAACATCCCCAGAACGGTCTGGCTCCACCCACGCTTTGCGAGCAGGCCGCAGATACCCATGGCAACCACAAATCCGAAAAGGTAGCCTCCCGTGGGGCCCATCAGATAAGCCATCCCCGCACCTTTGGCAAATACCGGGAGCCCGAGCGCCCCTTCAACCAGGTAGAGCGCACCCGTGATAAAGCCCAGGCGCGGGCCATAGGCGATTCCCAGCAGCAGTACTACGAAGGTCTGCATCGTCATTGGCACAGGCCAAAACGGAACCTGTACTTTTGCAGAAGCCGCAAGCAACACCGTTCCCGCAATAACGAGCAGCACTTGGGCCATACGCGAACTGCGGGCCAAGGGCCATATTTCCTGGGCAAGCGTGTTTTGCATTAACGTTCTCCTGGTCTGGCCTTGCCGCCATTACGGCGCCTCAGCATTCGGTTAATCTGAGCCTGTCAGCGGGTTGTGCTGGCGAAGCGGTATTGTCCGTTTCCGCCCGGATTCTGTCAAAAACGAGAAGATTCCCATAGGGTTGTAAAGGGAAACCGGGATCTACTTGGTCAACGCATCAAGGTACTGTCCGACGAAGTCGAATTGCGCTTCTTCGGCAAATGCATCGATCAGTCGACGCGTGATCGGTCCCGGGATGCCCGTTTTATCCAATCTCGCCTCATCGTAGGAGCGCACCGGGCAGATACAAAAACTCGTGGAGGTGATAAACGCTTCATCCGCGCTTCGCGCCTGTTCTGGAGAGATATCCACTTCATGAGCAGCCACTCCCTCCGCCGCCGCCAATTCGAGCACCACCGCTCGACTGACGCCGGGCAAGACGTAGTCCGCTTTCGGGGTCAGCAATTCCCCGTCTTTCACGAAGAACACATTACTGCCGATACCCTCTGATACAAATCCTCGGGTATCCAGCAGCATCGCCCATGCGTGAGCGGCACGGTCCCGGATTTCGAGATCCGCCATCACAAGATTCAGGTAATTGTGGCTCTTGATGTTCGGATCGAGACTCTCAGGCGGCACTCGCCGATGCGACGGAGTAAATACGTCCAACCCGTCTCGGAGCATCGGGGCGCGCGCAGCAAGCGGCAGTGGCGTGCATTCGACAATGACCGTTGCCCCACTGCTCTGCCACAACTCGCCTCCAACCACATTGAGGCCGCGCGTGACCCGCTGCATTACCCAATAATCTTCGCCTGGTGCGAGCAAGGGCAGATTCCGCGCGACGGTCTCACGCGTGATGTCAGTCATTTCCGCAGGGGTCAATCCTGGATCTATCGACGCCTTTTCGAGCGACCGATACAGACGGTCAATATGTGCCTTCAGCCGGAAAATTTCTCCGCCAAAGGTTCTTTCCGCATCGAAGACAGCATCGCCAAGATTGAACCCCCGATCTCTGAATGAGACACAGACTTTGGATTCGGGCAGATACTCGCCGTTGAAATAAGCTGTTCTTTCCGTCATCCCGGTAGCAAGACCTTTAGGCTGATCCCATCGGTGCCAGCAATTCAAAACCGTCTTCGGCCGCAGCATCCATCAACCAGCGGGCAAGGTGGTCGGCAAAACTTCGGCGCACGACGATATCGAGGGCTTCACCCCGGTCCGGATCCTTCACAGGCATCAACAGAACGTTAGTATGGGCAATCACGGTCTGAGCGCAAGCCCCTTCCCCAAACACTCTGGGATGCAGATCGAAAGGGCAGGCAGATGCCAGCACGTCGCGCCAATTCTCGCCCCCTACCCGAAGTATCGTCTGCCCACCCGATAGGTCCGTCAGGGCGTGATGCAGCGGCGCAAGCCTATCTTCAAGTGGGGCGTGGCCAAAATCTTCATGAACACCGATCAGCAGCCACTCATCAGGGCCTAGCCATGCCACGCGGCAATGTTCAGACGAGGCGCAGGTGTTCGGGTGCTCGGGCAATGCGATCCCAGTGACTGCGCTAACAGCTTCGGAAAAACCCGAACTCGACGGATCTCCCCGTAAATTGAGGTGCACACAGAAGGCGTGCTCCTGCATCCAGAACAATGTTTGTCCGTCGGAACCTGGCCGTATCACAGGCGTCTCGATTTCTACCAGGGGAGAGTGCTTAGCGCTCATATTGGCCGGCCTCTTAAGCAACCGGAGCAAGGCCCAACAGGTTCCGTGCTTCCTCGGGGCTTGCCGGATAGCGGTCGTACTCCCCTGCCACGTCGGCAATGAGCGTCACAAGTGCTGCGTTGTTGGGAGCCAATGTCTCTCTATCTAACTTCACATTATCTTCAAATCCCGTCCGGGCGTGCCCGCCCATTTCCAGAGTCCACTTGTTCACTTCGAACTGTCGCCCGCCAATTCCCATCGCGGACCAGGTGGCATCGGGCGCAAGCTCATGGAGTTCATCCACCAGAAACTCCAGCAACTTGCGGCGGGTCGGGATCGCACCCGGGATGCCGGTTACGAACTGAACATGCAGCGGCTTGGGAATCTTTCCTGCTTCCGAGAGTTTTACCGCGTTGTACAACATTGCCGCGTCAAACACCTCCACCTCCGGCTTCACGCCATGCTCTTTCATGCTGGCGGCAAGGGATTCAACCAACTCAGGTGGATTTTCATAAATCATGGTCGGGAAATTGACCGATCCTGTCGCCAGCGAGGCCATATCAGGTTTCAGATACATCATGGCGCCCCGTTGATCGGCTTCACGACCGCGACCGCCTGTGGAAAACTGAATGATCATCCCCGGGCAATGCTTCCTGACGCCTTCCTGCACCTGGCCGAAAAGTTCGGGATCGGAGGAGGAATTTTCGTCTTTGTCCCGGACATGGATATGCACCAGTGAAGAACCTGCCTCAAAGGCCTCGTGAGTGGATTCAATCTGCTCGGAAGGCGTCACCGGCAACGCGGGATTGTCCTTTTTTCTTGGCTGTGATCCTGTGATCGCGGTAGTAATTACGATAGGCTGTTTCATGACTTGGTTCGCTCGTTTTCAGGATCAAAAAATACAGGCGCGCAGATGGTGGCCGGGACCACTGATCCGTCCATCAGGTGAGCGTATATTGTGCCGCCCATTCGGGAAAGACCCCCCTTGACCAGTGCCAGTGCAATAGAACGCCCCAGATGTGCACTGTAGTAACTCGAAGACACATGGCCGATCATGGGAACGGGTCGTTCAGCCTGAGGCGTATTGACGAGCTGGGCTCCCTCAGGCAGTACGCGAGAGGGATCTTGCGTCTTGAGACCAACCAGCTGTTTTCGGTTTGGGCGGTCTGTATCGGAACGACTTAAGGACCGCTTACCGATAAAGTCCTTTTTCTTGGACACAATCCAGTCCATACCCAGATCAACCGGTGTCACCGATCCATCGGTATCCTGACCCACGATGACATAGCCCTTTTCTGCGCGTAGGACATGCATGGCCTCCGTACCGTAGGGAGTGATGTCGTAGTCCCGGCCTGCCGTCATGATGGCTTCCCACAGGGACAAACCCTGATTGGCGTCGACACTGACCTCAAACGCAGACTCCCCGCTGAAACTGATACGGCTGATGCGTGCCGGAATCCCAGCAACCTCTCCTGTTTGCATGCTCATAAAGGGAAAAGCCTCGGCGTCCAGATTCAGATCACACCCGGCTGTCTTGATGACGGCCCGCGCGTTCGGCCCCGCCACACTCATGACACTCCAGTGATCTGTCACCGAAGTCAGGTACACCTTGAGTTCCGGCCACTCAGTCTGCAGCCACCGCTCCATCCAGGCCATCACCGCTGCCGCGCCGCCAGTCGTCGTAGTCATCAGGTAATGATCAGGGGCAATGCAGGTCGTGACCCCGTCGTCCATCACCATGCCGTCTTCACCCAGCATGAATCCGTAGCGGCAGCGTCCCGGCTGCAGGTTATCCCAATTGTTGGTGTAGAGCAGATTCAAAAAGCGCGAAGCATCCGGGCCACGGATATCGATCTTGCCCAGGGTCGATGCATCAAGTACGCCGACACTGCTTCGTGTTGCGAGGCATTCACGGTTAACCGCCGCATGCATGCCCTCGCCTTCACGCGGGTAGAACCAGGGACGCTTCCATTGCCCGACGTTCTCAAACATCGCCCCCCGTCGGACGTGCCAGGCGTGTATCGCAGTTTTGCGCACCGGATCAAAGAGTTGCTCTCCCAGGGCGCGGCCTGCGACCGCGCCGAAAGTTACCGGCGTATAGTTGGGTCGGAACGTTGTCGTTCCCACCTCTCCCGGAGACTTGCCCAATGTCTCGGCAAGTATCGCGAGCCCATTGATATTGCCAAGCTTCCCCTGATCCGTTCCAAAGCCAAGTGCGGTATACCGCTTGACGTGCTCAATCGACCGGTAGCCCTCGCGGGCAGCCAATCGGATATCTGAGGCCGTTGTATCGTTCTGGAAATCCAGAAATTTCTTGACGCGATCGCCGGCCAGTGCACCCGCCGGCACTTCCCACAATGGCTGTAGCGCTGCTTCGACACGCTCGGCAGCAACTGGCACGTCCACATAGCCTCCCGGCCATCCGCTTTGCGCCGCCGCGCTGACGCCAGCGTCCGCACCTTCCTGCAGGCATGCCGCCAGGCTGAAACTGCCGGCACACGCGCCGGCTGAACGCTCATCCTGCACCGAAGCGCCCGGAATAAAACAGGCCTGACCCTCCTGATAGCAGGGGCGTCCACCCGACTGGGAATGTAAATGTACGACCGGACTCCAACCGCCGGAAACGGCAAGGATCTGGCAGTCCACCAAACCTTTATGCGAGAGAATATCTCTCCCATCGGCCGACAGTTTCGCCAGCTCGATACGCTTAAGCCCCTGCAGACCTGATTGCACAGAGGGCACGACGTGCCCGAGATAGACCGGTATCCCCAGATCTGCCACGGCACTCGAAACATCGGCGCCGGCCTTCACTCTAACGTCTACCACGGCCCGGACTTCCATGCCGGCGTTGGTCATATCAATCGCTGCCTGGTAACCGGAATCATTGTTTGTGAACACCGCACCACTTCGGCCAGGGGCAACGGCGTAACGATGAATATAGGCACTCACAGCAGAGGCAAGCATGACGCCCGGTGTGTCATTTCCGTCAAAGACCAGCGGACGTTCGATAGCACCCGTGGCGAGCACAACCTGCTTGGCCCGGATCCGCCAAAGCCTTTCACGCGTTATCGGGGTATCGGACGGCACCGGCCCGAGATGGTCCGTTCTGCGCTCGTTGACGGAGAGAAAATTATGATCGTAATAGCCAGTGACAGTGGAACGGCTGAGGATGGTGACCTCGGGAAGTGACCTGAGTTCTGCTTCCACCTCACTAGCCCAGTCGAGGCCAGCCTGCCCGCCGATGATCGCCGGCGCCGCAAGCAAACTGCCCCCGAGCCGGGATTGCTCATCCACCAGCATTACGCGGGCGCCCGAACGCGCGGCACCCAGCGCTGCGATCAGTCCTGTGGGGCCAGCGCCGACGACCAGGACATCACAGTGCGCATGGCGCTTGTCGTATTGATCTGGATCCGGCAATGACGGGGTGTGTCCCAGTCCTGCGGCGTGCCGAATATGATGCTCATAGCGCATCCATGCCGACTTGGGCCACATGAAGGTCTTGTAGTAGAAGCCCGCCGGCAGCAGCCGCGATAAACGGTTATTGATCGCGCCGATATCGAAAGCCAAGCTCGGCCAGCCATTGACGGTCCGGGCCGTTAGCCCCTCGTACAACTCAACCTGGGTCGCTTTAAGATTAGGCGTGCTGTACGCGCCCTCACCGACCTGCACCAGGGCATTGGGTTCCTCTGCGCCGGCGCCAATAACCCCACGGGGCCGGTGATATTTGAAACTCCGGCCGAACAAGCGTACACCCTGGGCAAGCAACGCGGACGCAAGCGTGTCGCCAGGATGGCCAAAATATTCACGGCCGTTGAACTTGAATCGGATTCGCCTTGATCGATCGATCAGTCCACCGCCTTGAAGCCGCCGCGCTGAGGTCATTCCTCGCCTCCCGGAGGCTGCTCTCCGGGCCGATAGACGGCCAGGATCTTGTAACTCACCGTATCACGCAGCACATTAAACCAGCGGCGACAGCCTGCCGCATGACACCACTGTTCCGCATGCACCCCTTTAACGTTTGCGCGGTTGAAGAGGTAATCGGCCCACTGTATATCCGTTAAGGCGTCAGGATTCTCAGGGCGGACAATATGGGCCTCACCGCCATACTGGAACTCCTCCTGGTCACGTGCTCCGCACCAGGGACATTCGATTTGCAGCATCGGAATCCCTCGTTTAGCGTTCTAGTGCGCGACCCCGGCCGCACCGTGTTCGTCAATCAGCGCACCGGTAGTAAACCGATCGAGATCAAATGCCGCGTTCAGTTCATGAGGTTCATCCCGGGCCACGGTGTGTGCAAATACCCAACCCGAGCCTGGAGTTGCCTTGAAACCCCCTGTGCCCCATCCGCAGTTGAAATAAAGCCCGGAGACAGGCGTTTTGGAAATGATGGGACAGGCATCGGGGCAAACATCCACGATTCCGCCCCACTGGCGAAGCATCCGTACCCGGCTGAAGATAGGGAAAAGCTCAACTATCGCGGCGACGTTTCCCTCAATGATTGAAAAGCTGCCGCGTTGGCCATAGCCCGTGTAGGCATCAATGCCGGCCCCGATCACAAGCTCACCCTTATCTGACTGGCTGACGTATCCATGGACGGCGTTGGACATAATCACGGTGTCAAGCACCGGCTTGAGGGGCTCAGACACCAGCGCCTGCAGTGGATGACTTTCGACCGGGAAACGCAGTTCTGCCATATCCGCCAGAACGCTGGCATGACCCGCAACCACAACGGCGACTTTCTTGGCGCCTATATATCCGCGGCTTGTCTCTACTCCACAAACCGCCCCATTCTCACGGCGAATACCCGTCACCTCACAGTTCTGGATGATATCGACGCCGCGGGCATCTGCCGCTCGGGCAAAACCCCAGGCGACGGCGTCATGTCGCGCCACCCCGCCCCGCGGTTGGAAGGACGCGCCCAACACCGGATATCGCGCCTCACTCGACACATTCATCGCTGGGACTTTTGCCTTTATCTCAGCGGGTGTCAGGATCTCGCTGTCGATTCCGTTCAGGCGGTTGGCGTTTGAGCGACGATAAATATCCCGCATGTCCTGCAGAGTGTGACCGAGATTCATCACGCCGCGCTGACTGAACATGACATTGAAGTTGAGTTCCTGACTCAACCCCTCCCAGAGCTTTAAGGATTTCTCATACAGATGTGCGGCCTCGTCCCAAAGATAGTTCGAGCGCACAATTGTCGTGTTGCGGCCCGTATTGCCGCCGCCGATCCATCCTTTCTCGAGCACCGCGATGCGTCCCACATCGTGCTCGGCAGCGAGGTAATAGGCGGTCGCGAGACCATGCCCACCGCCGCCCACCACAATCACATCATAAGATGGCGCAGGCT
>NZKZ01000073.1 GCA_002694065.1 Acidiferrobacter sp. | reverse complement strand
TTGTGCGAGCCTCTCACGTACGAGCTGAAGGATGCCATAGAGTGGGCAATGCAGTGGCCCACCCTGGGCGATGCCGAGGACGCGGGCTACACGATGTCGGTGGGCTATACCAAGGGGATGGGCACCCACCACGTCATGCTGAACGGGTTCTCGATGGAAGACCCCGGATTCGATGCGCAAGACCCGAGGTTCCCGGGAACCAGGGTAGACGACCTGTTCGAGCACGACAAGCCGGAGTTCCTGATGTACGGGGGCGAGGAGAGGGACTCGGAGCTGGTCGGCTTCGCCTGGTTCGTCTATGCCCCAGCGGACTCCCCGCCCGAGGGCTTCACCGGGGACAACGACTGGTGGCATCGCCACGACTCCCTGTGCTTCCGAACCAGCGAGTTCCTGGTCATGGGGGAGAACCTAGACGAGGAGACGTGCGACGACAGGGGCGGGGTCAACGTCAACCTGGGGGAATACTGGATGGTCCACGCGTGGATCGTCAGGCCTTGGTTGGCCTATGATGATGTGTTCACCAACCACCACCCCTGCCTGCATGAAGAAGGCCCGGAGCAGGACCCCGATGCGGAATGCTGGGGCGAGAGCACGGAGCATGTCGGGCACGACATCTAGCTGGCGTCCTAGAGGATGCTCAGCATGTACAGGAATCCCAGGAATGAGTGGATTATGATCAGCACCCCCAGGAGGTCGCTAATCCTGCCATGCCTCTCCTTGGTTCCGCTGAAGGGATCCCCAGAAGCCTTCTTCGCCGTAGTGTCCCTGCCAAGCTTCCAGAGGTAGAGCATCAGGGACAGCCCCATTATTCCCGTGATGCCGTGGAAGCCCGGGACTAGGAAGCGCGTCGCATCCCCGTGGTCAATGACCCCCCTGGCCATGTTCGAGGCGAACGCCAGAGCCACGATCCCGATGCTGATGATGGCAATCCTGTCCCCCATGGACTCGTGCGCTGAAACCGCAGCGACCCTCTCCTCCCCCCTCAACAGGGTCGATTGCCCCCTCCATCCCCTCTGCCTGAAGAAGAGCCAAACCACTAGGACGGCCGCTACTGGATGGGCTAGCACCACCGCTGTCCGGACATAGTCCACGGGCCATTGGTCATTCGCCACGAATTAGATTTAACGGTTTGAAACGGCTACCCGTCCGAGAGCTTTGAGTCCAATGTCCACAATCCAACCACCGCGGCTGCAAACCATGCAACCTCGAGGATGAAAAATGCCCATTCGTCGATGAGGTAAGCGCGAACTGCCAGCAACCCCGAGCCAATCGCCATCAGCCCCAGATATGGCGCTGCCTTGCTGTGCAGGATGTCACGAGTCTCCATGAAGAAGGCACTCAGTATCAGCAGCATGCCAGCATAGGCGACCAACTCGCTGTGCGCCAGGTCGACAATTGCGTCGATCACGTCCAATCTAGTACCATCGAAAATATAGTCTTTCTTTCCCCGTTATTCGGCATACAGGAACGGTTATACGGATGCTCGGTATTTCCCCCTCATGCCAATAGCAAGGTACTGGGTCGTCAAGACTGGCGGCAACGAAGTTACGGAAGAAATGGTGAATGTCTGGAAGGAGCACTTCCTGGAATACGCAATGCAGAACGGATGCATGAGGGGCGCCCTGGTCGCCGATGGGGAGAGGGTCGTTGCGGGCACAATCTGGCCTGACATGGATACGATGAACTCGGTGATCGAGAGCGACCACTACTCCACGATAGGCGAGGCCGTGAGCGCTTCTTGGGGGGCCGGCGGGATCAACATACCCGATGACGTGGAGTTGGTCTGCAACGGCGAGGTCCTAGCGATGATGGTCCCCGGCGGGCTCTGAAACCCTCCTCGGGAACCAGCCTCTGATGCCTGCGGGCGCTCAGGATATGAGGGTCGCGCCGGTCTCGGTGCGGACGATCAGCCCGTCCTTCAGGGTGTGGACGCCCATGACCGCCTCCCTGGTCCCGTCCGGGAAGTCCATCATGGAGTGCTCGACTAGGATCTCATCGTTCTCGTAGATGCACCTGGAGTCGTTGATGACCACCTTCTCGTTGGCCATCATCACCTTCAGCATCTCCACCATCTGGTCCCTGTACATCACAGTCCCGGACTGGTGCCTCACGAACTCGAAATCCGGGTGCAGCAGCTCCGAATATGCCCCCGCGTCCCTGTTCTCTGTTGCCTTTTCCATTTGTCCATACAATGCCATGGGCGTCGGGGGCCAGCCTGCGGTTTAACTGAGTCGATGCCCGACCTTCGCAACCAGGGGGCCCTCAGAGGATGTTGTCAATCAGCTCGGAGATTTCCTGGCCCTTTCCGCAGTAGTAGCACCTGACCTCCAGCGGGTCCTGGCTGATTACTCTGAGCCTCTGCGGGAGCGGCTCCCTGTCGTTCTTGGTGATGCAGTTCGAGAAAGAGCACGATGCGATGTTGATCAGGTCGGATGGCAGGTCAACAACCAGCTTCTCCGCGACCGCGTGGTTCCTGATTATCGCGATGCTCGCTGCCGGCGCTATCAGGGCCAGCCTGTCCAGCTCCTCCTGGCTCAGCTCCCTGTCCTCGATCTTGAGGACGTCCTTTCGCCCGACCTTGTCGCTGGGCACGTTCATGACCAGGGACACCGGGGTCGACCTCGAAACGTCGATCCTTAGCATCCGGATCACCATCAGCGCGTTCCCAGACGGTATGTGGTCCACCACAGTCCCGTTTTTTATGGCGGTGACCCTCCTCATCTCCGACATCAGACCACCTCCTCCGGAACTTCGACGCCAAGGCTCCTGCAGAGCAGGGCCATCCTGGTCGGGACCCCGTTGAACGCCTGCTGGAAGTAGAACGCGTGGTCGGTCGAGTCGACGCTCGGGTCGATCTCGTCCACCCTGGGCAGGGGGTGCATCACCACCATGCCCTTCTTCGCACCCGTGAGGTCGGAGGCACTGAGCTTGTAGATGCCGGCCACCTTGGCGTACTCGTCCTCGTCAGGGAACCTCTCCTTCTGGATCCTGGTCATGTAGATCACGTCGGCATTGGGTATCTGCTCGATCAGGGTCTCGGTCTCTACGACCTCTGCGCCATGCGACCTCAGGTCCGAAACGATCTCGTCCGGCATCCTCAGGGATGGCGGCGAGACCAGCGTCAGGCTCACCCCGAACCTGACAAGGGCGTGAGACAGGCTGTGCACTGTCCGCCCATACCGGAGGTCCCCCACCAGGACGACGTTGAGCCCCTCCATGGAGCCGTGGGCCTGGCGGATGGTAAGCAGGTCGAGCATGGTCTGGGTGGGGTGGTTGCCCGCCCCGTCCCCGGCATTGAGGATGGGTATGGAGACCGCATCTGCGCTGTATTGCGCCGCTCCCTGCCTAGGGTGCCTGATCGCTGCGACGTCGGCGTAGCCATCGATCATCTGCATCGTGTCGAACAGGGTCTCGCCCTTCGAGACCGAGGTCCCGATCGAGCTGAAATTCATGACCGAGCCGCCCAGCCTCTTCATGGCCGTCTCGAATGACATACGGGTCCTGGTGGAGTTCTCGAAGAACATGTTCGCGAGCACTTTGCCTTGCAGCAGGGGCAGGTGGACGTCCCCCCTGGCGACGGGTACGAGCCTCTCAGCGACCACCAGAACGGAGTCAATCTCTTCGTTGGTGAGGTCGTCCATCGTCACTAGGTCGCCCATGGGTCTCTGCTTCTCGCGGCAGCGGCCCTCTCATATGCCTTGTCATTGCATAATCAGGTCGTTTTGCCCATACCGGCGTCTTGATGAGTGACCCTCTGTCCCCGGACTCCGATGATAATCAGCCGAACACCGCTCAGAGTCTCCTTCTGCGGCGGCGGGACCGACATCGACGGTTTCTCGATGGCCAACCCAAACGGCGGCAGAGTAGTCTCGCTGGCAATCGACAGGTACGTTTACGTGACCATAAACAAGAGATTCGACGACAGCATCAGGGTTTCCTACTCGTCTGCGGAGAACGTCGACTCGGTCGATGACGTTCAGCACGACCTGGTCAGGGAGGCAATGAGGCTAACCGGGCTGGAGTCCGGAGTCGAGGTGGTCACGATCGCGGACATCCCGGGACGAGGCACCGGACTGGGATCCTCTTCCTCCGTCACCGTGGGGCTCCTCAACGCAATGCACGCATTCAACGGACACGAGGCGTCCAAGGAGCAACTGGCAGAGGAGGCTTGCAGGATAGAGATAGACGTGCTGGGGGCCCCGATAGGCCGGCAGGACCAGTACGCAGCCTCCTTCGGGGGGGTCAACTCGATATCGTTCAGCACCGAGGGGGTCTCCGTCTCCCCAATCCCGGTCGGAGGCGGCAGGGCCGAAGAGATCTCGGAGAAATTCAGCCTAGTGTACACCGGACTGACCCGGAGCGCGAGCGAGGTCCTCTCGGGAAGCCCAGAAGACCCAGACGAGAGGCAGAGCAGGCTCATTGAGATCAGGTCCCAGGCCGACGATGCGGCCAGGATGGTCGAGGACGGGGACCTCGAATCCCTCGGTTCCCTACTCAACGATGCTTGGGTCTCGAAGAGGGCCACATCGGCAAGCGTGAGCAACGAGACGATCGACGACCTGTACGAGCGCGTGATGGGTATCGGAGCCAAGGGCGCCAAACTTCTGGGTGCGGGTGCAGGCGGGTTCCTGCTCGTTTATGGCGACGAGGGATTGAGGGCGGAGCTGTCACGGCAGCTGCCTGCCGAGAACCGAATCATCCCCCTGGGGATCGACTCGTCGGGGTCCGTGATAGTTCACCGGACCGGGCCATAGGTGTTTGAAATGCCCTCCAGATCAGGCAGCAAGGCTATCGCGGCTCTGGTCACGGTGATTTTCCTATCGATGCCCCATAGCGCCTGGTCGTTCGAAGAACTCCCCCAGGATTCGGGGTACTCCAGCGAGCAGGCGCCATCGGTGATCCAGGGGAGCTCCTTCCTGAACTTCAGCGAACCCATCTCCGAGAACTCGATAATCAACGCCTCGTGGTTTGCCGAGATCACTGTGCTAGAGAGCTATGGCACTGGTCTTCTGGGCAACAGGTCGCTCGGGCTGCTCGGGCAGATAGACTCGGAGATCGGCGACTCGGACGGCTGGGTCGACTCTGACGAGGCCTCGGCCTTCGCGGAGATTGTCGCCTCGGCTAGGAACTGGACTGACGGCCAACTTGGTGGCTGCTGCAGTGTGGACTACTCCCCGATGGAGGCGACCGAAGGAGTCCTTGTCATCGTGACCCCCCCTGAGGAGGGTCCCGTAAACAGGACAAACGGCTCCTGGGGGTGGATTGAGATGGCGAACCTTTCAGGGGAGACCGACCACAGGACGATGCGCCTGGTCGACCTTCCAAGGGTAGGCGCCATGGTGGAGGAGGTCCCGATGAGGGTCGGCCTGCCCGATGGTTGGGAGGTGAAGTACAGCCCCATGTTCGAGATCATCGGGGGGGATCCCAACGGATTCACAGTGAACCGCTCCATGGCCCCAGTGGCTTTCGACATCAGGATCACCATCGGACAGAACGGCCCCCCGACGATATCCGCATCCAGGTTCCCCAATACGGAAATCTACTCCACACTGGACATATCATCCTCCTTCTCGGCCGCTTGCTCGGACAACCCGCTTGAGACTCCGAGCATCAATTGGAGCGTTAGCAGGGAAGGCCTGGAGGTCGCCGCCTACGAGAGCCACTGGATCGAGGTGACGCCCTCTGAGCTAGGATTCTCGCACGGAGAGACCATGACCGTGAAGGCAACGTGCTACGACTTCCACGGCGCCACGACCGATTGGACCGATTCCACGATCGTGGACGGGATAGCGCCAGTCTGGCAGGGCACAATCTCCGTGGATGGCGCCAATGAGCGCGTCTTGGACCCAGACGAGGGAGTCATAGAGGTTCTAGCAGGGAGCCTGCTGGAGTTCGAGATCAACAGCTCTGACGGCTCGACGCTCCCGATCTTCCTGGAGATGTTCACAAACCTCTCCGAGGGATGGCGTCAGTTCGGGAACACAATCCAGACGTTCCAATTCACTGCGATCCAGGGAGCCGGCGTCAATGGGGCGGACATGTCGATATCCGACAGGCACAAGGCGAGGAACCCGACTGAGATCCTGGTCGCTTTGGTGGTTACCGACGATGCCGGAAACTCGGTGATGGACGAGTGGACCGTCAGGGTGATGGACTCCAACCCCCCCACAGTCATTCCTCGGTTATTCTTGGAATCTACAGAGGTGGAACTGGACGATGGCGCCCACGAGGGCGACAACCTGAGCCTGGACCTATCGCACTCATACGACGATCTGGACGCCATAGTGGATGTAACCTGGTCCGTCTGGGTCAACGACGATGAAGTGCAGCTGGGGGAAGGCTGGTCCGTTTCCGACCCGATCACCCTCCCTCCAATGCCGATGGGGCCCAACGAAATCAGGGTGAACGCAACCGACTCCAAGGGAAACGGATTGTCCGAGACCGTGCAACTCATGGTGCTCCCCATGCGGGGTGCGCAGATCAGCGTCCTCGAGGCTTCCCTTTCGCAGGGCAGCGGTCCTGACGGGCTCGCAACGCTCTCCGTGGTCGTCCAGAACGATGGTTCCAGCAACGCCTTCGCGAGGGTCTGCCTTTCCGATGTCTGCGGGCGTTGGACGGAGCAGTCCTTCTCCGCCACGCTTGAGACCGGGCCCGCGCAAGAGACGATAGAGTTCCAGTTCGAGGCAGACGAAGCCAACATCGAGGAACTCTACCTGCACTGGGATAGCGCATCCGCAAGTACCTACGGGCACATACCAATAGAGGTCTCAATCGAGGAGGAAGGCGGCAGCCAGACACTACTGGTCGGCTTGATCGCGATCACGGCAATGGCCTCGATGGGGTACTACCTGACCAAGGTCAAGAAACCGGAGTAACACGACTCTCCGTGCGCTCGCCTGACCACATACATATTGACCCCCAGGAGCATTCGGGTGGCATGGTGATGCTCCCTGACTACCCCGACAGGGTGATCGCGGCGCATCGAACCAGGGTGGAAAGGGCAGCGCTGGCGTGCCAAATGGCACTGATCGGCATGGGCGCCTGGTGGCTGTTCGAGTCCTTCGATAGCGAATCCGGACTGCTGTTCGGCTACGGGCCCGTGGCGATACTCTTCGGAGCGGCCCTCCTCCTTCCCGACCTGGTGGACTTCGGCCCAGTGCAGAGGACCAGGGTCTCCACCGCCTGCTGCATCGCCTGGCCCCCGATGATCGCCATAGCCGAGGTGAGCAGGAACGACGGGGGCAACCTCTGGGGCGCCGCGTCCCTGGCATTCGTGGCGGTGGTCCTGCTTTCGACATCTCGCAATATCCTCAACTCCGACGTCAACTCGAGGAGGTGGAGGGGGATGAGCACCACCCTCGGCTTCGGCTTGGCAGTCCCAGTGGTGCTGTCCGACTCCAACCCAGAGTCGTGGATGATAATCGGCGCCCTGTTCCTGGTATCCGCGGTCCCACCCATTCTCTCTAGGGACGGATTGGAGGGGGACAGGCAGGACTTCTTCGCCAGCCTGAAGAGGGCGGAGAGGAGGATACTGGACATGCAGTCGGGGAACACCATGCTTCAGCAGCCAAACTCACTCCTGAAGGCTGCCCGCGAGGAGGGCAGGAAGGACCCGGCGAGGGGGCTCCATCTGATTTCCGAGGCGGAGAGGGAGGCTGACAGGATCATGTCGTTCATGGCGGACCTGGCCGAGATCAGGGACCAGACGGAATCTGTGCTGACCAGGGCAGAGGGCATCACCGGATCGCCAGGGGCTTCCAGGAGGGCATTCGATGATGGAGTCGAGGAGATGGATAGGGGCTCCCTCAGAGCAGCAGAGCAGAAATTCAGGGAGGCCAGGTCAAAGGCGGAGAACGTGGAGTCTCACTGGGAGGCCGCCAATCAGGCGATCGGAGATGCAGAGGAGGCAATAGGATCCGAGGAGGGCCACATCATTGACAGCATCCGCTCAACCCTGGAGGAAGCCAGGAAGGCGATGGACGACGAGGACCCCGAGAAGGCCCTCGCCCTGGTCTCGGAAATACCCTCCCAGATGGGTGACGTCGAGGACCTCATGTCAAAGGCCGCCAGCTCGATAGAAGACGCGGAGAGCGCCGTCATATCCTCGGATGAATCCCAGAGGGAAGACTCCGAAGCCAGGCTCCAGGAGGCTAAGGAAGCCCTGCAGTCAGGAAACGCGTCCCTCGCAATCGGTCTCGCTGACGGGGTGACGAGGAGGCTCCGCAGGACGGGCGACGCGAAGAGCTCCGTCCAGAGGTCCCTCAGGCAGAAGAAGAAGATCGAGGAGGACATGCCATCGGGGGAGGCCAGGTCCGGCTGGATGGACAGGCTCGAGGAAGTGGAGTCGCTGGCTAGCTCGGGGAGCTGGCTGGAGGCCGACGAATCGCTGAGAAGCCTCATCTCGGACCTGGAAAGCCTATCCGCTCGCAGGGAGGAGTCCCGTGAGATGCTGGAGTTCCTGCAAGATGACTGGAAAGCCCTCAGGAGGAGGCTCGACTCGTCCGGGGTAGGTCCCGACACCCCTGACCGGATCGCCGCCGAGAGGGTTCTCGCCGAGGCGGAGGGAGCATTGTCGGAGGGCAGGATCGACTCCTGCCTGGAGCACCTGGGGGAGGCCGACTCCAAGATGGAAGCCCTGAGGCGGTTGGTCTAGGGGGAAAACCACCACCGTGGCGCTCAATTACCCCCACCAACTCCCCGTGGCCCAGCGGACATGGTCTAGTGGTTATGACAGCAGGTTCCCAACCTGCTAACCCGGGTTCAACTCCCGGTGTTCGCACCATACGCCCGAAATCGCGACGACTCATCCATCGATCAAGCAGGCAATTCGTTTAAATCGCAGATGACGATGATTGACCTTCATGGACCAAGCACTGGACATGCAGGTAGCCGCGCTGATTTTCTTGGGCGGCACAAGAAGCCTCGTCACCAGTGGGCACGCTGGTGGCGTTGATATGACGAGCGAAGATGGGGAGGTCACGGATGACCCGGAGCCACACATCCCGACTCCCGGGCCGCTTTCCCACACCCGTCCGCCGACGCCGCTGACCCTTTGATGCCTGGACATAGGAAACTTACATTCAAAAGACAAACTTGGGAGGACACGACATGGAAAGGAAAGCAACGACCTCATTCCTGATGCTGGTACTCCTGCTCGCCCCAGGATGCCTCGAGACCGTCGAAGAAGTGATCGAGGACATAGACAGGACGTTCGACGCCCTCCAAGGGGACTACCCGAAGCTGGAACTCCCGGAGAGGACCCGCTCGACCCCCGAACTGCAGACCTACGATGCCTGCGACTCACTGCTGGCGGACCTCAAGACCGCCCTCCGCGACGAGATGATGGTCAACCTGGACCAGCAGAGCTACTGGCACTGGGTCACTGAACCTGTGATGTTCAGGGGGGGGTTGGCGTTCGACGACGGGATGCCAGAGATGGCGCTCGACGGAGATGTGGCAACAGTATCTGACGAGTCCTCTGGCAGCGCCCCGGACTCGGGCTCCAGGGAGGGGGAGTACTCAGGCACCAACAACCAGGAGTCTGGGGTCGACGAGGCCGACTTCCTGAAGACGGACGGCCATCACATCTACATGCTAAACGGGCAACTCCTGGTCATAATGGGCGTCCCTGAGTTCGGGAACCTGACCCTCGAGTCGAACCTGACCATTGAGGGCAACCCATCGCAGATGATGATCGAGGGGGACCGGCTTGTGATCTCCTCTTCGATATACTACTGGTCCCTGGATCCAGAGAGCGGGTTGAGGGATCTGATGGCCACCGAGGTGGAGGATGGAGACTACCACTACACGAGGGTCCAGAACCTCGTCAAGTACACCGTAGTCGACATCTCGGACCGCTCCTCCCCCGTCGTGGAGAGGGAGCTCTACATCGAGGGCAACTACCACACGGCAAGGATGGTGGACGGTACAGTCCGCTCTGTGACCCACCTCTGGACCTACTTCGACGATATCAGGAGCTGGGTCGAACTCCCCTCCGACTACTGGTCCGAGGACGACCTCGACAAGAGGATGGACATCTGGAACGAAAGCGTCAACCAGACCATCCTGGACAACGAGGCGGCGATCTCCGCACTCACTCTGGAGGACTTCGTCCCCCAGATCCACGAGTTAAGGGGCGGCGAGCTCCTCACACACCCCCTCACCAGGGAGGGATGCACCGAGTTCTCGGCCAGCGCCGACAGCGCAGGCAGGGGCTTCACATCGATCATCACAATGAAGATGCTAGGGGACGACACCTCGATGGAGGTCGACCACATCACCTCATCCTGGGCGCACGTATACTCATCCAAGGACACGCTCGTGCTCGCTGAGCCTGCCAACGACTGGTGGTGGTTCTGGCGCAACTCCGACTGGGAGGAAGCCACAAACATCCACTCCTTCGACATCAGCGACGCCAACCACACTACTTACGTGGCATCAGGCCGAGTGGACGGGTCGGTCCAGGACCAGTTCTCCATCAGCGAGCACGACGGAGCGATCAGAGTCGCCTCCACTTCCAACAACTGGTGGATGTGGTGGAGGATGGCGGAGGTCGACGAGAACGGTGATCCCGTCTGGAACGGCCCCACCAACCAGGTCACGATCCTGAAGGACGACGGCGAGGGGCAGCTCGATCAGACCGGATACGTAGGCGACATCGCCGAGGGCGAGACGATCTGGAGCGCTAGGTTCGTCGGAGACAGGGGCTACCTGGTGACCTTCATGAACATCGACCCGCTTTGGGTCCTGGATCTCTCCGACCCAACCAATCCCATAGTGCTCGGAGAGCTTGAGGTCCCAGGGGTCTCCACCTACATCCATCCCGTGAACGAGGACTACCTGCTGACGATAGGCATAGCAGGTGGCGAGGACGGGTTCGGGCTGGACTGGTCCACCACCCAGGTTTCCCTATTCGACGTAAGCGACACCAGCAAGCCCACTCTTGCAGACTCCCTCCCCCTCACTCCCGCTTACACCGACTCCAACTGCGAGGAGATCAGGACCTGCGGGTGGTCATGGTCCTACTCCGAGGCCACGTACGAGCACAAGGCATTCACCTTCTGGGCACCCGAGTCAATGCTCGCAGTTCCCCTCTCCACGCACAGGTACGTGACAGACGTGCAGATTATCGAGGGAAGGGAGTACACCTACCACGGATACGAGTTCGTCTCGATGCTGAAGATGGTCAACGTCGACATCGAGAACGGGAGCCTCAGCACGCACGGCGATGTTGAGCACTCCGGCTTCTACAACGAGGAGGGCCTCTCCTATTGGTGGTCCGGATCCACCAACATCCGCAGGTCGATATTCATGGGGGACTACATCTACGCGTTCTCCTCCGCAGGGGCGACGGTCCACAGGACTGGCGACCTACAGCTAATGGTCGAGATCGAGATCCCGGGGATCGACTCACACAAGTCGACGGTTGACGCGGTAGAAGTTGAGGAAGTGGAAGGCGAAGATTCGGGCGACTCCAGCTCTTCCTCCGACCCAGGCACTGGCTAACGGGATCGGCTGAACCTGAGAGGCCTGCCGGAAGAGCCGCCATCCACGGAGAACTCGCCTCTGGCTGGACCCTCTGGAGTCCTCCGGAACACGAGCTCGCCATCCACGAAGGTGCTCACTGGCCACCCCGTCAGGGGGATGCCCTGGTATGAGGTCCATCCCACCCTGGACCACGTGTCGGAGTCCGTGATGCTTCTCCTTGACCCCATGTCAACGAGGACGAGATCCGCATCGAATCCCTCCTGGAGCCTGCCCTTGCCCTCCATCCCGTAGACCTGTGCCGGACCCTCGCACATCCATCTGGCCACGTCGGGCACCGAGCACTTGCCATCGGCAGCGTGAGTGAGCATCACGGGCAGAGAGGTCTCCACACCGGGCATCCCGGAGTGGGCCTTGGGGAATCCAAGCGCCTTGTTCTCGAGGGTGTGGGGGGCGTGGTCGGTAGCTATGCAGTCTATCGTCCCGTCCTTGAGCCTCTTCCAAAGCGTGTCCCTGTCCTCGGTGTACCTGATTGGCGGGTTCATGATTAGCCGAGTCCCCCTCTCCTCAACGTCATCCTGGTCGAAGGTCAGGTGCTGGGGGCACACCTCGGTTGTGATGTTGGAGCCCTTGTTATCTGCGAGCCAGTCCGCTTCGAGGCCACTGGTCAGGTGAAGGACGTGTAGTCGATGGCCGCTGTCGTCAGCCAGTCGACACGCCCTCTTGGTGGCGATAAGGGCAGTCTCGCTGTCCCGCCACTCCGCATGGGCCGCAACGTCTGTTCTTTCCTCGAACATGGGTCTCCTTTCCTTCAGCCTACCCTCGTCCTCGGCATGGACCGCGATCACTCCGGCGGTCTCCGAGAAGATGGCCTCCAAGGCCGCCTGCTCATCCACCAGCAGGTCCCCAGTGCTGCTACCCATGAACACCTTGATTCCGCAGACGCCATCAACCGGCTTGGGCGAATCAGGCGTCCCAACTGCTGCTTGCAGGTCTGGGATGTTGTCTGGAGTGGCACCGATGAAGAATCCGTAATGGTTGACCGCTGTTCTGGAGGCCGAGTCGATCTTGGACTGGATCGCTGACATGCTAGTTGCAGAGGGGACGTTGTTCGGCATGTCCAGGAAAGACGTGATCCCTCCCGAGGCCGCGGCCTTGCTACCGCTGCCTATGTCCTCCTTCTCTGGCTGCCCAGGCTCCCTAAAGTGCACCTGTGGGTCGATGGCACCAGGGAGCAGGACCAGGCCATCTGCATCTACGACAACCTCTCCCTGCCTCGTATCGAGACCACCACCGGGAGCAACGGTCTCGATCAAACCTCCCACAGCACGGAGGTCTCCATGCAGCATTCTGCCTTCGAAAACCATCTCCGCATTGCGTATCAGAAGCGATCTTTCCATGTCCCTCCAACCGCTGAGGTCAAGGGATGTTGAATACTATTCGCATGGAAAATACTCACCTCTCTCTCAGTATGTGTAAAATAGGCCCCCCTTCAGCGAGCGCGTAGCGGGTTGGAGTAGTCAGGTTATCTCGTCGGGCTCATAACCCGGAGACCGGTGGTTCAAATCCACCACCCGCTACCACAGAAAAATGTGAAAGTGAAAAATCGAGATACTGCGAGTAATCATGAAGAATGAATACTTTCATTGATTGTCTTGGGGTCCTTCGATTGTTCATATACCTCCGAGTCCGGAAGTGGGGCATATTGGTGATAGGATGACAGAAGAAACAGCGAGCGAGAAGATGGAAGAAGAGGAGATTGTGATTGACGTGGATGAGCCGGAGCCGACGATAGAGGATCTGCCTGGCGTGGGGCCTGCCACGGCCGAGAAGCTGCGTGAGGCTGGTTTTGAGGATCTTCTGGCAATCGCGGTGATGAGCCCGCCGGAGCTGTCAGAGCAGGCCGAGCTCGGCGAGGCCGTCTCGGCGAAGATAATCGCGGGAGCGAAAAAGCTAGCAAACATCGGAGGTTTCGTGAGTGGCGCCGCACTTCTCGACAAGCGCAAGAGGGTGAAGAAGCTCACCTCCGGCGCATCATCCCTGGACGAGCTCCTGGGAGGGGGCTTCGAGACCCAGTCAATTGTCGAGGTGTTCGGGGAGTTCGGTAGCGGTAAGACCCAGATAGGCCATCAGCTCGCCGTCAACTCATTACTCAGCGAGTCCCAGGGAGGGCTGGACGGGGAGATCGTCTACATCGACACGGAGGACACTTTCAGGCCAGAGAGGATCGCGCAGATGGCAGAAGCCGTGGGCATAGACCCTGAGGAAGCACTCGATAGGATTCACGTCGCCAGGGCATACAACTCCGCGCACCAGATTCTCCTGGTGGACGAGATCAAGAGGATGGCCAAGAACATCGACGTCAAGCTGATCATTGTCGACTCTCTAACCAGCCACTTCCGTGCCGAGTACATCGGCAGGGGGATGCTAGCGACGAGGCAGCAGAAGCTGAACCGGCACATGAAGGAGCTCAAGCAGGTTGCAGACGTCCAGAACGCCATTGTCCTGGTCACCAACCAGGTCATGTCCAAGCCCGATGCCATGTGGGGCGATCCCACCAGGGCAATCGGGGGGCACATCGTTGCCCACGCAAGCACATTCCGCCTTTACCTCAGGAAGTCGAAGGGGGGCCGTAGGATTGCCCGCCTGATCGACAGCCCTAACCTGCCAGAGGGGGAGGCAGTCTTCACCGTGACCTCCGAGGGCCTGCGCGACTAGAGCGGGCCCCGGAGTCCGAAGGCTACGCCGGCAGCTCGGAGAGCGAAGACTCGACAGTGTCCATGAGGGACTGGAAGTGACCCTCGTCGAATCCCAGCTTCAGGTCCGCCGCGGAGAACAGCTCGGGGAGTGACCTGGTGTTGCCAAGACTCATCGCATTGGCGTAGTCGTCGAGGGCCTTCTGCGGGTCCGCCATCTGGGTCTTCCAGAGCTGTAGCGAACCGAGCTGAGCGATACCGTACTCGATGTAGTAGAACGGGGCCCCGTACAGGTGCCCCTGCTGCTGCCACGAGACCTCTCTGAAGTCGCCGTGACCCGTCCAGTCCATGGCAGAGCCGAATCTGTCCCTGATGGACAGCCAGACCTCGGCCCTCTCCTCCCTGGAGTGCCCGGGGTTGGCGTACACCCAGTGCTGGAACGAGTCTATTGTCGCTATCCAAGGCAGCAGGAATACCACGCCCTCGAGGTGGGTCCTCCTGGCCCTGTCAGCCTCCTCGGAGTCGTAGAACTTGTCCCACCACGGCTGCGTGAGTAGCTCCATGGACATGGAGGCGACCTCGGCGAACTCGATTGGGTAGTCCCTCTCGTCGATGAGCTCCAGGTGTCCGCAGTAAAGCGAGTGGAACGCGTGCCCCGCCTCGTGGATCATCGTCTCGAGGTCGCCCTGGAGCCCTGCGGCGTTCATGAAGATGAAAGGGACGCGGCTCTTCTCCAGGTAGTACTGGTACCCCCCGGGCGCCTTGCCCTTCCTGGTCTCGAGATCGAGGGTGTCCATCTCCACGAGCTTGTCGAACATCCCGCCGAGGTCCTTGGAGATCTCGTGGAAAAGCTCCGATAGCTTCGCCACCATCTCGTCCACGGTCTCGAACGGCCTAAGCGGATCCCGGCCATGGACGTCTGGACCAGAACCGCCCTTCTCGTTAACGTCCCATGGGCGCAATTCTCCAACTCCCAGCAACTCGCTCCTCTCTCGGTTTATCTGGGCCAGTATGGGCATGCAGACGGACTCCACGGACTCATGGAACTCCAGGCAGTCATCTACGGTGTAGTCGAACCTGTGCATCGCCTTGAACATGAACTCAGTGTAGCTGTCGAAGCCCGCGTTCTGGGCCATCTCGTGCCTTATCGAGACCAGCTCGTCGAAGATCTCCGACATGCGCTCGTGGTCCTCCATCCTCCTGGATGCCATGGCGGTCCAGGCGGCCTCCCTCAGGGATCGGTCGTTCGCCTCCAGGTAGCCGCTCATCTGCGAGAAGGTCCTCTCCTCACCGTCGAACTCCACGGTCATCGCACCGTTGATCGCCTGGGACTCCGTGACGAGCTCGGTCTGCCTCACCCCGAGCGGGATGTTCTCCTTGCGGAATATCTCGACGTCGGTCCTGATGCCCTTCAGCATCAGGTCGTACCTCTCGGGCAGGTCCTCCACCGCCGGGTGTTCCACGAGCCTCCTGTTGATTGCGTCTGAGTGCTCGGACAGCTTCGGCCTGACGTTGCTCACGAAGTCCAGGAAAGCCCCCTTCTTCTCCTCGCTCTCAGTGTCGCACGTCATGCCGATGTAGAGCAGCGCCCCCGCTTCCGAGACGTGCTCGGCGAGCTCAGATGAGTCTGCGATCAGCCCTTCAAGGCAGCTCGAGCAGCTCAGCTCCCTCTCCAGCAGGTCGTTAATCAGGGGCTCGAGGCTATCCCAGCTAGTGGCTTCCAAGTCCTCTGGAACGAAGCCCCTGCCCATGGGAAATCCTCACTTCTTCACTGCCCTTGGCCCGAGCGGCAGCGGCCCCTCTTCCCGTGACCACTTCGCGCACTTCCACACGCTTACTGCAGTCTCGACCTTCTCCCTTATTTCCTCCAGATCGGGGTGCTCCGGGTTGCTCTTCGCCACCCAGCAGGCGGTGCAGAACTTCTTCCCCTCGCTGATCAGGAAGTTGCCCGCGGTGCAGGCTATCCCGCACTCGCAGCAATTGCCGAAACCGTAGAACTTAGGCATCTTAATCGGACCGTGCTCGTAAGCCCCGCCTATCAATTTGACTACTCGGGGGAGTCTATCTGAGATCGGAGAGGGCCGTGTGCCCCAGGAACGCCTCCTCCATCTGGGGGAAGCTCGGGTCCCCTGGGTAGGAGGCTCCGACCCTTTCCAGCCCGGCCAAGCTGGGAACCGGTCTCTTCGCAATCAGGGAGCCGCCCAAGTGCTCGATCAGCCTGATAGCTTCTTCCGAGTTGTCGTTGTAGGTCTGTGGGGGGATGGAGACGTCACCGAAACCCTCCCCGAGTCCGAAATCGGGCAGGAACACCACCCAAGCCGTCTCGTCCCCAACCGCGACGCCCGCCCTCTCGAAGGCCCTGTTGATCTGATGGGTGCCAGAAAGCAGCCTCATGAACTCGGTGTCGGGGGTCTTGGCGACCATGCTGCCCGATTCCTCGTTCCCCCTCATCGCGTGCCAGGCGGTCCAGAGGTGAACCTCGCTCGCCGCGGCCTCGTATGCGATCATCAGCCACCTGTTGCTGGGCCTCCTGTCGTTCACCACCGAGACCACGGAGAAAACGTTCTCGACCGGCTCGGGGAACCGCACTCCCCACGCCGGGAACCAAGGCACCGGCCGATCCTCGTCCATGTGCCCCGATGCAGTTCGGTTGAAGAATTTGATTAGCGCCGACCCCTGTGGGACTTGCTCGCCGATCTGACTAGGTTGTCGACCAGCTGGGGGCTCCATCCCCTGAGGTCCGCCAGCCTAGACCTGTCCCTTTCGGTGAGCTCCGAGACGTCCGAGGCGCTGGCTAGCCCCAGGGTGTCAGCCATCTCCCTGGCCCTGACCCTGCCGACACCCTTGATCGCGACGAGTCCCAGTATGTCCGGCTTGCAGCCGAACCTGACTCTCCTGTGCACCTCGTCTATGGACTCGAACAGGGTCTTGTGCGCACCCCTGTCCATCTTAGAGAGCTCCTCGTCCTCTGAGAGGATCCTCCGCATGGCGAACAGGAGCCACTCTAGCAGCTCAACCCTGCTCCTAAGGTCGCCTGGCTGCACCCCCCAATCGTCCTCTATGGACTCCAGGGTCTTCTCCTCCATCCAGGACTGGACCACCAGCGTCCCCTTCATCCTCCTCTCCTCCTCGAGGTCAACCGCTTCGGCGAGGAGCTCCCGCTCATGGCCGTGAAGCGCCTCCTGGATCGCGTCGTAGTCGCCCTTTCTCGGCCAGAGGGGGAGGAAGTCGGGGGTGCAAGAGGCGAGATGGAGCAGGCTCAGTGGTGACACCTGCCCAACTTCGTCCTGCCCCGAAAGGATCGCCATGGCCCTGGTCAGGCCATCGTGCAGTATCTTCCCTGAGATCGGGTTCAGGTAGAGCCTCGAGACCCTGGAGCCAAGCGAAGTCGGGGAGTAAGCCATAGAGGACGGCTCGGGCAGGGCCGACTCGGAAGACTCGTACAAGCTGGCCTTCCTGAAGCCGAAAATTGCGGGCCCCTTCCTCGGGCTGAGCCTGCGAGCCCGACGCTCCTCCCGCGGGACTATGTCCAGGCCCGGTATCGAAGCGGCGGATTTTGCCCAGGAGGGCATCTCGTCCTGCCAGTCCTCCTCCACAGTAGGTTCGGCCTTCCTGCCCTTGATCCTATTCGCCACTTCCTCTGACTCGCCCATCCTCTCCACCATCCCGTTGTCGCAGAGCCAGCAGAGGACGTCGTCGGTCCTTGCCTCTAGGGTCTCCGGGTCCATCTGGCTGGCGAGGAAGGTCTTCCCAAGGAAGCTGCTGATGGCATCCCTGTCGTCGATTCCTGCAGTTGAAATGATGGAGAGTATGTGAGTCAGTAGGGCACCGTCCTCCTCGGCGTGGACCGCGCTCGGGTTCGCGAGCTTGGAAGTCACGTCCTCGGGAGTGCCCCTGAGGTAGAGATCGACCAGGTCCTGCTCCTCTTGGTTGCTCTTGGACACCAGGAATGACTCCCCGAACTCGTCGAAGCCGGGCCTGCCAGCCCTCCCCAGCATCTGCCTGACCTCCATGACTGGGAGTGGCATGCTCCTAGCTGCGGTGGTGTTCCACCTCCTGTGGTCCCTGATCACTACCCTGCTCGCAGGGAGGTTGACTCCCTGGGCGAGGGTCGGCGTGGCGACGACGCAGAGCAGGTCACCCGACCTGAATCCGGTCTCCACTGCCTTCCTCTGCGAGGAAGTGAGCCCCGCGTGATGGAAGCCAACCCCTCCCCTGACCGCATCCGCCAGTGCCTTGACTGTGGCCGACCCTCCGTCGCCCTTGGTCAGGGAGTCTGCAATCTTGCCCCACCTGCCGGCAAGCTCCTCGGAGATAACCTCGCCTCCGCTGGCGGGCTTTGATCTCAGGTGCCTGGATAGCTCCCTGGCCTCCTTCTGGGCCGAGGAACGGGAGGACACGAAGACCAGCATCTGTCCTTCCATGCCGATGGTGTCGTCCAGCACGGCATGCAGGTTCTTCTGCACGCCTCCGTCAAGGCGCCTGGCCTCCGGCAACTGGGACTCTACCTCGCTGGGCTTCTCGACAGAGTGGAATCGCATGTCCAGACCAGTCAGGGTCCCCGAGTACAGCACCACCGGCCTCCAATCGGACCTAACCAGAACGGCGTCCAGCCATCCCGACAGCTCCTCTGCGTTTCCCACCGTGGCTGAGAGCGCCATGATCTGCACGTCCGGCTTTCGGTGCATGATCCTCGAGAGCAGGACCTCGAGAGTGGGTCCCCTGCCGAAGTCCTGGAGCAGGTGGAACTCGTCCGTCACGACGATGCCTATGTCGTCCATCAAGGAAGGCTTCGACCTCAGCATCGAGTCCAGCTTCTCGCTCGTGCAAACCAGTATGTCCGAGCCCTCTGCCCCGCTCACCTCGCTGCTCCTGTCGCCTATCGCCAGCCCCACGCTAAGCCCCACGCTGGGGCAGATCTCGTTGAGCTCCTCGAACTTCTCAGATGCCAGGGCCTTCAGAGGCACGATGTATACCCCTCTCATGCCCTTCAGGTCGTTGGCCAGCCTGTGCGCCATTGTGATGTGTGCCACCAGAGACTTCCCGCTGGCGGTGGGGACTGCCAGCATCAGGTTCCTGCCACCAAGTGAGTGCGGCAGCGCTTCGGCCTGAGGGGGGAAAAGCCTCTCTATCCCCCACTTACCCACGAGCTCTGTTTTCAGACGCTCGTCAAACTCGAACTCATCAAGGCCGACCATTCCTTCGCTGGGCGCGTCGACCATGAGCCCACTTCGATTCGGCCGTTCTAAAGGATGCCGCGCGAAGTCAGTTCCACCTGTGGTAGGCTGGATGCCCTTCCTTCACTGCCACGAAGAGGCCCTCTCCAGTGGCGCAGACCTCTCCGTCAGCCGAGAGGCTCATGCTCACCCTAGCCCTGTCCCCCTCGACACTGAGAGCCTCCCCTCGAACAGAGAGGGTGGTCCCGAAGGGGGTCGGCCTCCTCAGCTTGATGCTGTATGATGCAGTCACTGTGCATGGAGGCTCAGAGTCCCCGGACTGGTCCATCAGCGCCATAGCCGCAGTCCAGTTTCCGTGGCAGTCCAGCAGGGTTCCTATGATCCCGCCATTTATCATTCCCGGGAACGCCTGATGCTCCTCCTTCGGATCGAACTCCATCTCCAGACCCCCCTCGCTCCTGAATGACCTGATCCTGAGGCCATCCTCGTTTGCAGGGCCGCATCCGAAGCAGATGCTGCTCGGAGCATGCTCCTCCTGCACAGACGTCCCCCCCTCGCTTCCCATGGGCCTCCATGAACGGACTAGGAAGTTGAACGTTCCCGATAACCATTGCATACTCTATTAATTCGCTATCCCTCGCGAGACAGGTGCCCGAGGACGACCCCGACCCCAGCGAGGATGCGGCGAAGGCGCGGGATGCAAAGCCCCCGCCAAGGGCGAAGAAGAGGAGATTCGCCCCGATCAAGATCGCCAACCAGATCCCCATGAGACGTCGGAGGGAGATCGAGAAGGCCCTGGGCGAGGTCGGGGCTAGCCCCACCAAATGGTCCAGGAAGGTGGGCGGATCGAAGAATCACAACTTCCTGAGGAAGAGGATCAAGCCAGGGACGATCAGGCACCTCGAATACGACCTGCTGGACGTCGAGATAGGGGAGTCGTGGCCAGTGCCTGTCAGTGTGATCCACGGCTCAAGGCCGGGCCCCGTCGTTACCCTGCTCGGAGCCATCCATGGTGACGAACTCGTCGGCCCGCTCGCCCTTACCTACCTCTGCGGTCCCAACTTCATGGGGGACGACCGGGTGATCGACGCATCCGTGCTAGCGGGGACTATCAGGATCATGCCCATCGTCAACCTCCCTGGATACCGGATGATGATGAGGGACTTCCCAGACGACAGGGACCTGAACCGGTGCTTCCCGGGCAATCCCGACAGCAACACCACCTCCAGGGTGGCCAACAGGCTCTGGGAGCAACTGATCTCCAGCAGCGACTACGTGATCGACCTACACGCCGCAGCCAAGGGGAGGACGAACATCCCCCAGATCAGGGCCAATCTGGCGCATGCCAGCAGCAACCGCATCGCTAGGGCCTTCGGCATCGAGACTATACTGGACAGCCAAGGCCCGAGGGGGTCACTGCGGAGGGTTGCCAACGACAAAGACATCGCCTGCATCACCTACGAGGGCGGGGGGGCCGACGAGGCCGACCCGGAGTCCGTGCAGATAGCGATGTACGGCATCATAAACCTCCTGAGGAGCCTGAGGATGCTGCCTGGATACCCCAGCAAGCCACGATTCAGGATCCTCGCCTCCGGCTCGGTATGGATTCGCTCAGACCAGGGCGGGCTCATCGACGTGCTCGCCCCGGCCGGCAGCTTCGTCGAGGAGGGCGAGATCGTCGCCACGATCACGGACCCCGAGCTCCCTGGAGTCCAGCACGACGTCATGTCCCCCATCCAGGGCCTTCTGATCAGCTCCGCCACCCACCCTTTCGTCAACTCCGGCTCGCCTATAGGCCACCTCCTACCAGTGAAGAGGGGAGTCTCTACCCTGAAGAGGAGGCTAGACGACGAGGGATGCCTGATCATCAGTGGCTCAGACGGTGATCCCCCGTGGAGGGAGGACGAGGACATCGAGGACATCGCAGTGTTCGGCGAGTGGTCCGGAGGATCTCCCGACGCAGAGTGGGGCCCGGCCGGTTCCGGCGACGAAGAGGAAGACTACTAGCCAACTCGTCAGGTTCATCTATCCGACGCCGAACGCTGAATCGTGATCAACAAGCGAAGGGCCACCCTAGTCTTCCTCGCTGCTTGGACATTCACCATGCTGACGATCGCGGTGAAGATCTGGGAGGAATTCATGCAGGCCCTGGAGTCCCGGTCGTTCTGGTCGGTCCTATGGGACCTGATCACACTCTTACCCAACTTCATTGCGATCAGCGTCGGTTTCGGCCTAGCCGCTGCGGGCGTCTACGTGATCACTAGCGCCTCATACTCGGCCATCCGATCTATGTTCCAGTGAAAACCTACGGGTTAATCCGTCCCACCGCATCCGACTGCCATGGCAGAAGATAGGAAGCGGGAGATGTCGACAGAGGCCGTTCACGCAGGTGAGATGCACGACCCCTCCGGATCGCACATAGACCCTGTTCACATGACATCGACCTACGTATTCGAGGACTCGGATGCGATCAAGTCCTGGGGCTCGGGCGAGTCGGGCGCGCACGTCTACTCGAGGGTGGGTAACGCCAACAGGGACGCGCTGGCGAGCAAGCTGGCGGCTCTGGAGGGATACGGCATGGAGGAGCCGGTCGCTGCGGAGATCTTCGGCTCCGGCATGGGTGCCGTAAGCTCGGCTATCCTCGGGTTCACCGGCTCGGGTGACCACATAGTCGCCCAGTCCGTCCTATACGGGACCACCAACCACCTGGTCAACGAGGTGCTCCCGAAGTACGGGATCACCACCTCCAGGGTGCCGCTGCTTGAGCCGGCCATGCTCGACGAGGAGCTCTCCGAGAACCCCAACACGAAGGTCGTCTACATCGAGACCCCCGCCAACCCGACCATGTCCGTTATCGACATCGCGAGGACTGTCGAGGTCGCAAAGTCCCACGGCACCAGCGTCGTGGTGGACAACACGTTCGCCACTCCCGTTCTGCAGAGGCCCCTCTCTTTGGGGGCCGACGTGGTCGTCCACAGCACTACGAAGTTCATCAACGGACACGGTACTGTGATCGGCGGCGCCCTTGTGAGCAGGGACCCCGACTTCGTCGAGAACGGCGGCGGCGCCCTGGTGCGCTACATGGGGGCGGTCCCAAGCGCACTCGACTGCTGGCTGACCAGCATCGGCCTGAAGTCACTGCCCCTGAGGATGAGGGAGCACTGCTCCAACGCCCGTGCCCTGGCGGACTTCCTGGAGGGGCACCCGAAGGTTGCAAGGACGCACTACCCCGGCCTGGAGAGCCATCCCCAGCACGAGGTGGCAGCTCTCCAGATGGACGACTTCGGGGCTATGATATCCATCGAGCTGGAGGACTTCGACTCCGCATGCCGGTTCATGGACGGACTGTCCATGTGCTCTCTCGCCGTCAGCCTCGGGAACGTGGACACTCTGGTCCAGCACCCTGCCTCGATGACGCACAGGCTGATGTCCGAGGAGGACAGGAAGGCGGTGGGCATCACGGAAGGGATGGTTCGCATCTCGGTCGGCATCGAGGACTCGCAGGACATCATCTCGGACTTCGAGGGTGCGCTCTCCGGGATATGAGTCGCCGAGGCTCCCTGCAGGGGCTTCATCTGAGATACCGAGAGTGGGGCCATCGGGGAGACGTTCTTACTGGCGCCCTACCTCACAGGAACGTGACAGGCCCCATCGTCAACATCGCAGGCTACCGCTTCGTGGACCTGCCCGACAGGGACGACCTGAGGGACCCCATGCTCGAGAGGTGCATGGAGCTGGGCCTCAAGGGGACGGTCCTTCTCAGCCCCAACGGGATCAACTTCTTCCTGGCCGGGGATGGCGACTCGGTCGACGCCTTCTTGCAGAACCTTGAGTCGGACGAGAGGTTCCGTGGCATTCCCATCAAGATCAGCCACACTGACTACCAGCCCTTTCGGAGGATGCTGGTGAAGCGCAAGAGGGAGATCATCTCGCTGGGCATGGACGAGATCAGGCCCTCGGAGTTCACAGGCCCCCACATCTCGCCCACCGACTTCAAGCGCATGCTGGACGAGGAGGAGGACATAGTCGTGCTCGACACCAGGAACGACTACGAGACCAGGGTGGGTTCTTTCGAGGGCGCAGTGGAGCTGGGCATCCCGTCTTTCAGGGACTTCCCGGAGGCGGTGGAGGGACTGCCTGACGAGTACAAGTCGAAGACGGTGGTGATGTACTGCACGGGTGGCATCAGGTGCGAGAAGGCCTCTGCGGTCATGCTGAACGCTGGCTTCGATGACGTAAGGCAGTTGGAAGGCGGCATCCTGGGGTACTTCGAGGAGTGCGGGGGCTCCCATTGGGAAGGGGACTGCTTCGTGTTCGACCAGAGGGTCGCCTTGGACCACAGTCTGGAGGAGACTGAGATAGCGATGTGCTTCAGCTGTCGCGAGCCACTTTCTCCCGAAGAGCAAAGGTCGGATGAATACGTCATCGGGGAGCACTGCCCCTACTGCGTCAAAATGGGATAGGAGTCATTGTCATGCTGCAACTAGTGTACTTCCCAGCCCCCGGAAGGGCGGAGGCCATCCGCATCGCACTCGAGCTATCGGGCATGGAATGGGAGGACGTGTCCGTGGACGGCGCTGGTTTCCAGGTCATGAAGGAAAACGGCGAGTTGCCATGGGACATGCTCCCGGTCCTGATCACCCCCGAGGGTACCATAGCCGAGTCCTCGGCAATCCTCAGATTCGTAGGTCAAGCTGCCGGACTGGTTCCCGATGACCCCTATCAGCGGGCGAAGGCAGACGAGTTCATCGATGGGATGGGGCCCTTGGCCCAGGTGCTCGATCCGACGTTCGGCATCCCGGAGATCGAGGAGAGAGTACGCCTGAGGAAGGCGCTTTTCGAGCCGGGGGGCGGTGGAGCCAGGAACCTCGAACTCCTGCAGAGGAAGGTCTCCCAGTCTCAGACCGGCTGGGCAGCGGGCACGGACGATATGAGCATCGCCGACCTGAAGCTATTCACGGGCCTATTCGGTCTGTTCTCCGGGAACTACGATGGAATAGAGGGCGATGTGCTCTCCGGATACACAGGCCTCCTTGAGTACCATGCCCTTGTCGCCAACGAGCCACGGATCAGGGAGCACTACTCGAACGTGGGACAAGATGACATTCGCTGGACCTTTTTGCCCGGCGCCTTCGATGGCAGGAACTAGCCCAATTTGTTCCTGGAAGGCGGAAATACGCCCCAAACAGGATTCAGGAATGATTTCAACGTAGGACCCACTTCGAGCACCGTGTCCGCTCTCTCCGACTTGTTGGATGGCTTCGTCGGCGAGGTAGGAGTAGCCGCCTTCCAGGGCCTGATCGTGGGCGTCATCACAGGCTTGGTGTTCAAGATGGCTACAAACATCCTGAAGTGGTTCATCCTGATCGAGTTCGCACTACTGAAGTGGCTCGAGTCTAGGGGCATAGTGGCCGTCGACTGGGAGAGGCTGACGATGGGGCTGATCGACATAGGTATCGACGCAGGCGCCCAGACCCAGTCCATCCTGGTTTCGATATCCGAGATGGGTACCTTCGGCCTGGGCTTCTTCGCCGGGTTCGCCGCGGTGGAGAGATTCAAGCCCAAGTAGCGCGCTATCGCGAGGCATAGTCGGGAACAATCCGAGACGAGGCCGACTCAGAGGGTTCTCAAAGGAGAGTGCCAGTCGATGCGCATGGCCCACGAGAAGATGTACTACAGAATGATGGGGAACACCGGTATTCAGGTCTCCGTGATATCGTACGGATTCTGGGCCACCTACGGGATCAAGGACAGGCTGTCCGGCGATTCCGGGGTCAAGACCGCCAAGGAGCTCATGAGCATGGTCAGGGATTACGGAGTCAACTGCTTCGACCACGCGGAGGCGTACGGGAACCCCTTCGGTGAGGCCGAGAGGATCTTCGGGCGGGCGCTCAAGGACCTCCAGAAGGAGGACCCAGATCTATGGCGGCGCTCCGACTTGGTCATCACGACCAAGACTTTCTGGGGGGGATCCGGGGTGAACGAGTCCGGGCTGTCGATGAAGCACTGCAGGGAGGGCCTCGACGCCTCCCTCTCGCGACTCCAGCTAGACTACGTCGACCTCCTGTTCTGCCACAGACCCGACCCTCTCACACCCACGGCCACCGTGGTCCGCTCGATGACGGAGATGGTCCGCTCCGGCAGGGCCACCGCATGGGGGACCAGCGAGTGGTCGGCCCAGCAGATCACCGAGGCCTTCTGGATAGCCAGGTCGGAAGGCCTGGAGCCGCCCCAGTTCGAGCAGCCTCAGTACAACATGCTCCACAGGGACCGCTTCGAGAGGGAGTACTTCCCGATGTACAACCCGCCCTACTCTATCGGAACCACCATCTGGAGCCCGCTGCAGTCCGGCCTGCTCACCGGGAAGTACCTCGATGGCACTCCCGAAGACTCGCGGGTCACCCAGGAGGGCTACGAGTGGCTGATCGAGATGATGGAGCAGAGCAGGGCCAAGGGCGAGTTCGAGATCGTAGCCGAGGTCTGCAAGTACGCGGAGAAGGTTGACTGCTCACCAGCGCAACTGGCACTGGCATGGTGCCTGAAGAACCCGAACGTGTCCACGATCCTGATGGGGGCGACCACCCCCGAGCAGATCGAGGACAACATGGGCTGCATCGAAGTGGCGAAGCGCCTCACGGATGAGGACATGTCGAGCCTAGACGGCATCCTGGGGAACAAGCCGGAACCGTGGATAGGACCGGGAGGCGACGGTTCCCGCCAGCTGAAGACCCTCTGACCATCATTTTAGCCGAAACATAGCATAGTGAGGGGACGAATCTTCTCCTATCCTTCTCTGCTATATCAAACGTGTCGCGTTTTCCTGAGGGGCCGACTTCGAGAATCTGCTCAGGAACTCCCACGCGATCCCGTTCGTGTCGACCGTCCCGCCGTTGCCGATGAAGATCAGCGGGCCGTCCGGGTCGAAGGTCTCCTCGTACGGGTTGTGGTCCGCGGCGTAGAGCGTCACCAGCGAGACCTCGGTCCCGTTGTCGCAGTCGGTGTAGGACTGGACAGAGTAGAACTCCGAGGGGGAGTTGGAGTCGGGCAGGGTGCCCTGGCAGCCGTTCATCTCAGCCCACTGTATCAGGTTCTGCACCGCCCCGTGCTCCTGGGCCTCCACGTTGGGCAGGTGGATCGCGTCGTTGGAGTAGAGTATGATCTGGTCGACCAGCCCGTGGATCTCCATGATCGGGATGGAGGAGTACTGGGGCGCCGGGTCGTCCAGCAGGTAGTAGGACATGCAGGCGATCGCCGCGAACCTGTCGCTGTGCTCGTTGGCCAGCTTCTGGCTCAGGGCGCACCCGTTCGACCACCCGGTCAGGTACACCCTGTCCTCGTCCACGGAGTGGTTCGCAGCCACCCTGTCCATGATCTCCAGAATCAGGCCCGTGTCGTTCAGGCCCATCTCCCCGGCGGTGCTGCAGCAGTAACCCGCGTTCCACGAGTTCCCGTGGCCCTGCGGCCAGACGGCAATCGCGCCGTTGTCCTCGGCGATCTCGTCGAACTCGGAGAGCGCCCTCTGCTCGGCCATGGTAAGCGTGTTGCCGTGGAGGTCGATGACCATCGGCGCCTCGACTTCGGGGTCCAGGGTCTGTGGCACCAGGACGTTCCAGCACCTCTCCAGCTCCTCGTGCACCATGCACTCCACGTAGTCAAGGCCAACGAGTCCGGGCTCTATGGGGTCCACACTGACGTCGCCGTCGGACCCCTCGGAGATGCAGCCGCCCAGGGCGGTGCAGGCGAGCAGGGCCGAGAGGAGTGCAGCCCTGATAACCCTCGACATGGGCTTTCAGGTCCACGGCCGTAGAAAAATCCTGCCAACAGTTGCTGAGGGGCCTAGACCATGGTAATTCCTATGCTGGTCCACCAGCTGTCGTAAGCGTAGCAGTCGCCGTCGGGGGTGACGGATATCATCAGGTAGCTCCACTCCCCGTGGACCGAGGAGTCCCACTCCAGGACCGTCGAGAATGAGCCTGTGCTGGACGTGTCGATGCAGCTGTAGGACCAGTAGTTGCCGGCGCTGCTCTGAACGTACTGGGCTACCTGAAGGTCCATCCCCGGAGAGGCGACGTAACCCGTGAGGTTGTACTCCACGTCGTGCTCGGCCATCGAGCACGGCACCGCGCTCAGGAGGAACACCCCCCTGAACGCGAATGCGTCAGAGGGGCAGCTGGAGGGCGGAACCTGCGCCGTCGCGGAGGTGTTAGAGTTGTTCGACGTCACGTTTGCCCCGGAGAATGGGATGCCGTTGGAGATGCCGAGCAGCTCCTCGAACAGCACGATCTTCGCACCACCGTAGCCGAAGCCGTTCTTCACGTTGAAGTGGAGGTGGGGGCCGGTGCTGTAGCCGGTGTTGCCGACCCTTCCGATCTGGTGCCCCCGTCCCACGGTCTCGCCCACTTCCACGTCCACTGACCACTGCTCCAGGTGGAGGTAGAGGGCGAAGGTGAAGTCCCCGTGGTCGATCAGCACGTAGTTCCCGTGGGTGCAGTTTTCCCGGGAGATGCCCTCGTCGATACAGTTGGTGTCCGAGTCCTCCTTGATCTCCCGGACCACGCCCTCCTTGAAGCTCACGATCGGCGTGCCCTCATCCTTCGCGAAGTCCACAGAGTAGAGCCAGTCCTCCTGGTGGGTCCAGCCCCCCATGAATGCCTGGTTGATTGTAAGGGGAGTCCCATTCTCGAACGGCAGGCGCCCCCAGACGACGCTGTTGCTGGTGCAAATCCCATCCGACAGGGAGGCGTGCTCGCCGCACTCAATGGCGGACTCCTGGAGGTCCAGTATCGTCCCGTTCAGGGTGGATGCCAACTCCTGCATTTCCTCCATGGCGGCCTGCGCGTCGTTGGTGGCAATCTCCCACCCATCGTCCCAACCCTCGCCATAGTAGTGCTGCGCCACGCCGTCGTAGGACGCGTCGTAAGCGTCTCCGTATCCGACGTCATAGCCCTCCTGGAACTTTAGGCTGAGGTTCGCCTCCATATCTGACTTCTCCGCCTCCAGGGCGGCGATGGTGGCGTCCAGGGCGGCGATTGCAGCCTGCAGGGAGGACACCGTCCCTTCTAGTTCGCTCTTCTGCATCTCAAGGGCCGCGACCTCCGAATTCAGTTGGGAGATCTTCTCGGCGTTAGTCCCGTTCTCGGCCTCAAGGGACCCTATGGAGTCCTGCAGGGAGGCAATCTGGGCGTCCAGCCCGGTTATGCTAGACTGCAGCGAGGAAACCTGGACCTCTAGCTTCGCGATGCTGGACTCCTGGGAATCGATGGTCCTGTTCAACTCCTCCATTATTCCAGCATCGACCTGCGACCCCTCCTCGAGCTCATCGATCCTGTCTTGGTATGGCCCCAGGTCCTCCCCCAGGCAGCCGACAAGGGATGCGGACGACATCATTATGGCGATCAGTATTGACTTGCTCCTCATGAGACTGCCGAGCTATGCTAGCGAAATGACTCTTTCCGGAAGTGGGTTCGAGTCACAGGTCATTCTACGGCGTGCTCCTTGAGGAGGTCGAGGGAGACCACCTGAAGGGTCTCCTCGTGAGTCGACTCCAGCACCACCGGGCAGGCGACTCCCTCCTCCGCAGCGTCCTGCCAAGTCTGGGCGCAGACGCACCACCTGTCGCCGGGTGAGAGGCCGGGGAAACGGTGCTCTGGCACCGGGGTGACCAGGTCGTTGCCCTGGGACCGTGCGAACTCGAGGAACTCCTCGGTGACCTCGCAGCACACCGTATGCAGGCCGCGGTCGTTGCGGTCGGTGTTGCAGCACCCATCACGGAACCAACCGGTGAGGGGATCCATCGAGCAAGCCCCCAACTCGCCTCCGAGAACGTTGAATGACGGTAGCAACGGTCCCGGGTGGGAAAATCCGCTAATGAACTATGCCGAAATGCTAGACAACATTCTCGGCGGTGCTCTAGAAGAAGACACCGAACCATGCAAGCATGAAAAGCAGGAATCCCAGAAGGAGCAACGCGGCCCACGAGAGGATGCCGTATGAGAAGGACTTCCTGTCCGTCACGAATCCCCAGACGGTGCCTCCGAGCATCGCTGCTGGCATGACCAGGCACGGGGCTATGGAGAGGAGCCCCACCCCCTGGCTCCCGGAGCCCTCTCCCCAGTAGCCCACGTAGTCGGGAGTGGATCCTGGCTGGGTTGCGACGTACACGCTGTCCCCCTCGATCCTGACGTAGGGGCACCCGTCCTCCCAATCCCCCCCTTCGGGCTCGAACCACAAGACCCAGCTGTCGTCGGTGATCGTGCCTTGGTGCACATCCCCTCCATCGCCCGAGATCCAGCAGTTCCACCAGTAGTCCTGCTCCCAGCCCTCGATGACCATGTCCCAGTATCCCCCGTCTCTGTAGCCGTTTTCGAAGTCGGGCTCCATGTAGAACGAATGCACCTCGAGGTCCTCACCCCCGAAGGCCACGTCATCGACCTGGACGGGGGAATCGGAGTAGACATCGTTCCAATCGGACGAGAAGCCTATCTCCGCTAGTATCGAGCTGAATACGAACAGAACAGGCACCACAACCAGGCCTATTGCGAACCAGGCGGCGGGGGAGAGCCGGGAGCTCTCCTCCTGCCCCATCTGCCCCCAGACGCCAGCCTGCCCCTCCTCGGCTTCCTGGCTCACGTCCCCCGAGAGGACGTTGCTGACCTGCTGGGGCCCGCCGATGAAGACCGGCTTGGGCTCCTCGGAGGGGGCCTCTTCGGACGAGCCCGCGCTCCACCATTCCTCCTCCACGTGGATCGGTCGGCTCCATGTGTGATGAGTTTTGGCCCCCCGATGGAGATTCCGGGGCTCACTGCATCTCGATGTGCCCCCTGTCCAACTCGGGGGGGAAGGCTATCCATCGTATCAGCAGGAAGTTGAGGTACCCGAACACGCACGTGTTGACGAACCAGGCCAGCGTGTGGTGCAGGTGAAAGATCTCGACCATGACGTAGTGGAACGAGGTCGTCACCACCAGCTGCCCAGAGTAGGTCCAGAATGCCCGGTTCATGCTGGTGAGGTAGTTGAAGGTGGAGTCGAACGTGAACCTGTAGTGCATGTAGTGGGCCTCGACGTTCCCTATTGCGCTGGAGACCGCCCACGCGGCGACGGCCGTGTGTGCGGGCCAGAGGTCCACCCAGTAGAGGACCTCGTAGAGCACTAGAGCGAAGGCCGAGTTGAAGGTGCCTGTGACGTTGAATTTCATGAACTCCCTGAGCATCACCCCATAGGTCCAGCCCACGTCTTCTATCCTCTCACGCATCCCCGGCATGGACCCCCCTCCGGGTCATTCGGTAAGGTGATGGCGCTCTCAAAGCAATCTGCACCACTCGGATGGCTTATCTGGATGACAGGCCCCCCAATCCCCATGAAGCCCTTTCTGGAGCACGTGAACATGACCTCTACCGACGTGGACGAGACGGTCCGGTTCCTGCTGACCGCTTTCCCTGAGTTCAGCATCAGGGGAGGGGGCGAGGGGGAGAAGGCGAGAAGATGGGTCCATGTGGGGACCGAGGACTCCTACCTGTGCATAGAGGACAGGGGGGCTACCGAGAGGGGCCCCCACCAGCCCTATGTCCATCCCGGGGTGAATCACCTTGGTTTCGTCGTGGATGACGGTTCAGCTGTCGCGAAGCGCCTTTTGGAGGCCGGCTACCCCCAGAAGGTGGCCTACTTGGACCACCCGCACAGGCACCGGTACTACTTCCACGACCACGACGGGAATGAGTACGAGTTCGTCGAGTATCTCAGCGAAGATCCAGAGGAGAGGAACGAGTACGAATAGCACCAAGCATCATCATCAGGTGTAGCGCGGCATTACGCACGCCTTGGCAGGCTTTATCCATGGAGACGTGCCTGAGACCACGATGGAGGCCACGCCGGGGCAGGAAGTCATCGATGCCATTGGGAGGCGAGACCTGAATCTCGACGGTTCGGTCGTCAACCTCGCGGTAGTGGGAAGCAGCCGATTCTACAACTTCGAGATCTTCGAGGCGGCGCTCGAGGAGTGGATCTCGGAGAACGAGTACCCCGACCTGATCATCGTTGGCGGGGCGAGCGGCGTTGACTACATGGCGGAACGCTGGTGCGACAACAACATAGTCCCGATTGCCGTTTTCTCCGAGGAGTGGGACGACCCCACCCGCAGCCTGGTAGACGGAAACAGGGCCGAGGCGCCAAACTCCCTGACTGACAAGATCCTGGACGCTGCCACTCACATCCTGGCGATGCCATCGGAGACTAGCAAGTGGACGAGGATCGTAATCGAGAGGGCGTCATCCATCGGAATTCCGACAAATGTGGTCGAGGTGAACTAGGCCCGCTGGATGCCATTCCCCAATCTAGTACATGTCCTCGGCGAATCCCAGGAGCCCGAGCTCGTCGAGCTTGGCCGAAGGAGCGAGGAACGTCACCTGCACGACCCCGGGAGCCCTGCCGATCTCGATCGATCCGGTGATCGTCGCCCTGTTGCGTATCTCGGGGACGGTCACTCCGAGCAGCTCGGCAGCCCTCTCAAGGCCGTTCTCGGTGGCCGCATTTAGGTCCGGTCCGGATCCCACTATGGAGATTGGTACTGAGTCCTCCACTCCTGACATGCCCCATCCGCTCGCCACCTGCTCTGCTACTGCCCTCTCCTCTGCCGTGATAGGCTTGGCTAGGAACGGGAGGTCCTCCTCGACAGGGAAGATGATCGGCCCGTCGATG
>NZKZ01000193.1 GCA_002694065.1 Acidiferrobacter sp. | reverse complement strand
CGGCTTCAAGGTTGGTCTGCAGTGCCGTCTCCTCAATATCAGAGCCCTTGGTAGCTCTTGCAGAGTTCACGTCGACCGAGATGAGGGCTTCAGTATGATCAATGACCAGTGCGCCTCCAGACGGTAACTTGACCGACCGCGAGTAGGCATTTTCGATCTGGTGTTCGATCTGAAAGCGCGAGAACAGCGGTGTGGCATCCTCATAGTGCTTCAACTTTGCGGAGTTGTGAGGCATCACCTGCATCATGAATCGCGATGCTCGCTCGTACACCGAGCTCTCATCGATCAGGATCTCTTGAATATCCCCCCGCAAATGATCCCGCAGGGTTCTGACAATCAGGTTGCTTTCCTGATAAACCAGAAAAGGGGCCTCCTGACTGGTGGCAGCTTCTGCAATAACCCCCCATAACTGCAAAAGGAAGTCCAGATCCCACTGAAGTTCCTCAGGGCTTTTGCCGATCCCAGCCGTACGAGCAATCAACGAATGTTCCGACGGGCATTCCAAACCCGACATGGCATCTCGCAGATCAGAGCGTTCTTCGCCATCAATCCGTCTGGAGATACCGCCACCTTTCGGGTTGTTGGGCATTAAAACAAGGTAACGTCCGGCGAGACTGATAAATGTCGTGAGTGCTGCTCCTTTGGTGCCACGCTCATCCTTTTCCACCTGCACCAATAATTCCTGGCCCTCGTCAATGACGTCCTTGATTCGGACCTGAGCCATGGGTGTCGAAGGCGAGAAATTACGGAAATGGGACCGGCTGATCTCCTTCAGAGGCAGGAATCCCTGTCGCTCTGCACCATAGTCAACAAATGCGGCTTCAAGACTCGGCTCAACGCGGGTAACGCGGCCTTGGTAGATATTTCCCTTACGCTGGGCGTTACTTGAGGACTCAATATCGAGATCAAGCAACTTCTGACCATCGACAATCGCAACCCGTAATTCCTCAGCGTGGGTTGCATTAAAAAGCATTCTTTTCATTTTTCTTCCCGTATGTGCTGGCCCTGGGTCTGAATGGCACTTCGGCCATTGAACTTCAGCAGAGACCAACGGATTAGTTCTTCCGCCCTGGGGAAGTCACAGGCGCAAGCGATACGGGGAGACGAACATCAGAAGAGAGAGCGCAGCCGTGCAAAGCGGCGCTCAGCGGATCAATTTCGATCCATCAGCTTGGTCGGGGTATACCGATCCGTGCTTACAACTCCCATACGATGGGATATGTTCCCTTCGCCTTAAACAGCGCGGGGGCCCTGTGTGAGGGCAGTCGCGCTGCCGGCAGTCTGCATGATCCCATGCAGACGATATCCTGTTCGCCATGGCGCCCAAACTCCAATCGGGCGCCTCCGTATCGGGACGCAAATTCAGGGACAGTCTTGATGCGCTGGATGCGCTCCTTAATGACTTGGGGTAAGGTTCCCCGGGATTGCACTTTTGCATCCCGATTCGACTGTCCGGCGCCGCTTGCGGCGGCGCGTGACCTTACTGGTCTGCGATTATTCCGACAAGGCCGTTGCAGTCTACCGAAAAAATTACGTTTTTACAAACATTTATTGAACCAACTTGATCTTTTGGACACAACTGGCAAATCTAAAGTTCGCACCCGCGTCATCCTTGATAGTGAGTCGGGACAAAGACTGGACAATTTCCTGATCCGCGAGCTTAAAGGCGTCCCTAAAAGTCGCATTTACCGAATCATTCGAGATGGCCAGGTTAGGATCAACGGCGGGCGTTCACGCGCAGCCGCGAGGCTCGGTACTGGGGATCGGGTACGGATCCCTCCCTTAAGGCTTGCCGATCTCGACCGAGCAGAAGCTACGTCGTCTGACCGGTGGTTCATCCCTCAAATTTTGCATGAGGACAACGATCTCCTGATCATTGACAAACCCTCGGGTATCGCTGTTCACGGAGGTACCGGGCAAAAGACCAGTGTCATCCAACAGTTACGGATGATCTCGCCTGACTACCTGGAACTGATTCACAGGCTTGATAAGGAGACGTCGGGAATCTTGATGCTCGCCAAAACTCGGGAGGCGCTATTGGCAATGCATTCACAGCTTCAGGCCCCCAACTCCCGCCAGAGGATGAAAAAAGTCTATCAGGCACTTCTCTGTGGGCGCTGGCGGGGAAAGTCTCGAACCGTCAACCGACCACTTGAAACGGTACGACCCAAAATAGGGGAGAAACGTTCGCAGGTGTCAGAGACCGGACGGTTTGCTCAGAGCACCTTCTCACCAATAGAGCTTTTCCAGAACTTTTCTCTGCTGGAGATCGTGCTTGCCACGGGACGTCTTCATCAGATCCGGGCACACGCGAGTGCAGAAGGAATGCCCGTGGCAGGAGACAAGATATATGGGGAAAAGGAGCAAAATAAAGCGCTTCGGCGAATCGGGCTCACTCGACAGTTCTTGCACGCCTCTGGGGTATCGTTCCGTCATCCGACAACTAAGAAAGCCATCAGCGTGCAGTCTCCGCTTCCAGAATCGCTTCTGTCGGTACTGACCCAACTTCGCGAAGAGGCCTAAGGTGGACTCAGACAAAATGCTGCAGAAACACTTCCTCTGCCGATCGGAAGATCTGGATGTCGGAGGAACAGGTTTGCGATTCGAAGTGCAAAAAGATGGTGAGAAGCGACCCGCTTTCGCAGTACGCTCTACCGCAGGCATCTCAGCATTTCTGAATAGATGCGGCCATCGCGATCTGGAATTGGATTGGTCCCCCGGAGAGTTTTTTGATCTGGAAGGTCGCCTGCTGATCTGTGCAACCCATGGCGCACTCTACGATCCGCAAACGGGTGCCTGCAAGGGTGGTCCGTGCAATGGGGTAGGGCTCCATCCTCTTTTCGTTACGGAGGAGGGCGGCCTGGTTTATCTAACTGACGTGAACTACAGTCTGGTTTCGAACGAGACCCCTTGAGCTGGAACACGTTGATCAGATGACAGAGTCCAAAACTTCATCAGTTGAATCCGGAGAGTCAGAAATGAAATCGGAGAACCCTACGGAACTGGAACGACTCGTTGAGATCCTGACCCGGGAACTTCGGAAAGACCGCAGTCGCCGTCGCTGGTTCAGGGTCTGGGTGTTTGTGGCTGTATTCGTGATCGGTGGAAGCAGCCTGGGTTGGCTCTTGTATGAGCCCGAACATCAACCGCTGACCTACACAGCGGTGATCGAGATCTCTGGCCTGATCGGTCTAGATCAGGAAAACATGGCGCAGGACCTGGCATCCAGCTTTGAAGATGCATTCAGCGCTGAGGGAACGGCGGGGGTGGTTGCGTTAATCAACAGTCCCGGGGGCAGCCCTGTTCAGTCAGGGCAGATCTACCGAGCTCTCCGTGGACTGAAGGAGGAGTACCCCCGGATTCCCCTGATTGCCGTAATCTCTGACATCGGCGCATCGGGTGCTTACTATATCGCTGCCGCAGCAGATGAGATCTACGTTGATCCGGCAAGTATTGTCGGATCCATTGGCGTTGTTTCCGGCGGCTTTGGGTTTGTTGAAACCCTAAATAAACTCGGCGTCGAACGGCGCCTGATCACAGCGGGCGAACGAAAAGCCATGCTTGACCCGTTCTCGCCAGCGGACCCTCACGAAGAAAAAATACTTCAAGAGATTCTTGATGATATCCATTCCCAATTTATTTACGCAGTTCAGCAAGGCAGGGGCGCCCGGCTGAAAGAGGATCCTGATGTGTTTTCCGGTCGTGTCTGGAGCGGCCGGGAGGCCGTTCACCTGGGATTGGCCGACGGCACGGCATCGCTGGCCGAGGTGGCTGAGGAAATTCTGGATGCGCCGGTCATTATTGATTTCTCGGTGCAGCAAGACTGGCGGTCAGCGGTTTTTGATCAGCTCGGCGTCAGTATTGCAAAATCTCTGGGCCTTTCAGGCCTCCATATCCACTGAGTGACGGGAATTCAAAACATCGATACCTTCGACGTTCAGCATCCCAACGAGAGAGATCAGGGGCAAGCCGATCAGAGCACTTGGATCGGGCCCGCTCAGTTCCTTCAATAAAGCAATACCGAGACTTTCTGCCCGGAGACTCCCGCAGCAGCCGTACGGCTCGTCGAGATCGAGGTATTGCTCAATCTGCCCAAGAGAGAGTGTCCGGTAGAGCACACGGTAGCTAACCACATCTTGCTGAACGATCCCGGTGGCAGCGTTCGCCAGGGCCAGGCCTGTGTAGAGTCGCATTTCCCGGCCCGAGGACAAGGTGAGTTGCCGAATCGCATCTTCGCGATCCCGGGGTTTCCCTAGAATTTCGTTTCCCAGGACCGCTACTTGATCGGACCCGATAACCAGGCCCGTCTGCGATGTTGCAGCGATCGCTTTGGCTTTTGCTACCGATAGGCGCAAAGACAGGGCACGCCCGTCCTCTCCGGGATGGGCAGTCTCATCGACCCCTGGCGCAGCTACGGAAAATTGGATTCCCAGTCTTTTCAGCAGTTCCTTGCGAAACGGCGAGGTAGAGGCGAGAGTCAAGCGAGGGATAGGCTGATTTTTTGACATGAAAACATCAAAACCACTACAATTACCGGGCTGCGATTGAAGCGCTCAGCTTCTACCCATCCCTTTTATTTAAAAGCGTTTCGGCTATTTTAGGCCGAATAAGCACTTTTTCGAACTGGCGAGTACAGATATGGCCGTACAGCAAAATAGAAAGACACCTTCAAAGCGTGGAATGCGCCGATCTCACGACGGCCTCGATAAGGCAACTTTGTCCACTGACCCTGTAACAGGCGAACTGCACCGGCGACACCATGTGACTGCAGACGGCTACTATCGTGGCCGAAAAGTAATCCAGGAACCCGAATCGGAAGCCTAGCCAATATCTGCTGCTGACCCCGCCGAGGGGCTTTCGGCTGGAAAGCGTGACTCCTTCCAAAGACCGATTGACGCTCTCCATCGACATGATGGGCGGGGACCGCGGTCTGCAAGTGACCGCTACAGGGGTTGGGATCGCACTGAAGCGCCACCCCGACCTTCACTGCGTTCTGGTCGGAGACGAAAAACGCACCCTCGCGGCTCTCGATGCATCAGTGGATTCGCATCGGATTGAAATCGTCCACACCACCGAGTCCGTGGATATGCACGAGTCGCCTGCCTCGGCGCTTCGCTTCAAGAAAGACTCGTCAATGCGTGTTGCGTTGAACCTCCTTGGATCAGGCGATGTCGATGCCTGTGTCAGCGCGGGTAATACCGGAGCCCTGGTTGCCACGGCACGGTTTGTCTTGAAGACGCTTTCGAACATCGACCGTCCGGCAATTATCTCGACACTGCCCCGAACCCATGGCCATGTGCATATGCTTGATCTTGGGGCCAACATCGACAGCCCCGCCGAGATTCTCATGCAATTCGCTCTGATGGGTGAGAGCATGGTCAGAACGATCGAAGGAATTGATCGCCCCAGCGTTGGTCTGCTTAACGTCGGCAGTGAAGAGATCAAGGGCAGTGAAGTGATTAAATCTGCTAATGAGCTATTAAAGTCGAGTACGCTCAATTACGTGGGTTATGTCGAGGGTGATGATATTTTCAATGGCACTGTCCAATTGATCGTGACCGACGGTTTTGCAGGAAACGTGGCGCTTAAAACCAGTGAGGGCTTAGCGCAGATGTTGACTCGGGTGATCCGCGAGGAATTCGGGCGGAATCTGCTGACCCGTCTCTCCGGTCTGATCGCTGCACCTGTTCTCAAGTCGTTCAAGAACCGCTTTGATCACCGCACCTACAACGGCGCGGTTTTATTGGGACTGAACGGAACGGTGGTCAAGAGTCATGGCAATGTGGACGGAGTCGCGTTCTCTCACGCCATTGACACCGCGCGGCTGGCAGCCCAAAAAGATCTTGTCGGACATATCAGACATGACCTGGGAGTGTCTCTGGCCGATATGACCCAAGCAGGCCTGGCATGACGATCTCAGCCCGCATTACCGGCTCGGGATCCTATCTCCCCGCAAAAGTGCTCACCAATAAGGACCTCGAGAAGATTGTCGATACGACCGAAGAGTGGATCTTCTCGAGAAGCGGTATCCGTCAAAGACATATTGCCGCCGAAGGAGAATTCACTTCCGATCTGGCGCTTGCCGCATCACGCGAGGCGCTTCAAAGTGCGGGGCGCTCCGCCTCCGAGGTCGATCTGATTGTAGTGGCCACCACTACAGCGGACCAGGTTTTCCCGAGTACTGCCTGCCTGCTTCAGGAGAGATTAGGGATCCATGGGTGCCCCGCATTCGATGTCCAGGCAGTTTGCGCTGGCTTTCTTTACGCACTCGATGTTGTCTATCGATATGTTGCAACAGGAGCCAGTCGTTGTGCCCTGGTCGTGGGAGCAGAGACATTCTCCCGAATACTTAACTGGGAGGACAGGACAACGTGCGTTCTCTTCGGTGACGGGGCCGGCGCCATGGTCGTCGAAGCATCAGATTCGCCAGGAATTCTTTCCAGCCACATTCATGCAGATGGCGCTTATAAAGATTTACTCTGCGTACCGGTCGGTGTGTCAACCGCCTTTCAAGAGGTGCTTGACGGGCGGGCCTATACCGAAATGCAGGGCAAAGAAGTGTTCCGGTGGGCGGTCTCAACCCTTGGGGATGCAGTAATCGAGATTCTTGACGCAAACGGAATCGAGAAAGGCGAGATTAACTGGCTCGTACCACACCAGGCCAATATCCGAATCATTAAGGCCATAGCTAAACGACTGGATCTCAGCATGGACCAAGTGGTAGTCACAATTGACAAACATGGGAACACCTCGGCCGCCTCTGTCCCTCTAGCGTTTGATGCTGCGATCAGGGATGGGCGGATCCGGTCGGGTGACAAGGTGATATTCGAAGCCTTCGGTGGGGGATTCACCTGGGGCAGCATGTTGGTGCAGATTTAAAACTCAAGGAACAACATCATGTCTCAGATCTGTCTCGTCACAGGCGCAAGTCGTGGCATCGGCAAAGCAATAGCCCTAGAGCTGGCAACGCAGGGTCACACCGTAATCGGCACAGGGACATCACCCGCGAGCGCGGAAAATGTTACCACCGACCTGAGAGCCGCCCGAGCTCAAGGCCGGGGTGCCGTTCTGGACGTTAACGATCTGCAGCAGATTGAATCTGTTGTCAATGAGATCACGGACGAGTTTGGTCCAATTTCCGTTCTGGTGAACAATGCGGGCGTGACTGAAGACAACCTCTTAATGCGCATGAAGCCATCCCAGTGGGAAAAGACTCTTAACACGAACCTTGCGGCTGTCTTCGCGCTGACCAAACTCTGCCTTAAAGGCATGACCAAGGCCAGATATGGGAGGATTATTAACCTGTCCTCCGTCGTGGGAGCCACCGGTAACGCCGGGCAGACCAATTACGCCGCCAGCAAGGCGGGATTGATCGGCTTTACGAAATCGCTCGCACTGGAGATCGCATCGCGAGGCATTACGGTTAACGCAGTAGCCCCAGGATTTATTGACACAGACATGACCTCGGCATTGGTGGAAGAGCAGCGTAGCAAATTGCTGGAGGCCATTCCTCTCGCGCGGTTGGGCAGGGCAGAGGATATTTCAAAGGCCGTCGCATTTCTTGTCTCTGACGATGCCTCCTACATCACCGGCCAAGTGCTGCATGTTAACGGTGGAATGCATATGTCTTCTTGAGGAATCTGCTGTATCTATCTGTTATTTCTGCGATATTTGAAACTAAGATATAGTGTCTAGCGTGCCTTAACGTGCGACGCAAGCACCTGATTTATTGGACTTAAAGGACCTAATACGGTTTAATCCCGCTTCCAGCGAGCGGGCTTATAATCCGCACATCAGCCGGCACCGATCACATTAGCCGGCGCAGGTATTCTAAATCCCAGGAGGCTAGAAAGCTCATGAGCAGTGTTGAAGATCGCGTCAAAAAAATCGTTGTTGAACAACTTGGGGTAAGCGAAGATCAGGTAACTCCCGACGCATCGTTTGTCGATGATCTCGGCGCTGATTCCCTGGACACGGTGGAACTTGTGATGGCGCTTGAGGAAGAATTTGATGCCGAGATTCCAGACGACGAGGCCGAAAAAATTACCACTGTAAAGCAGGCGGTGGAGTTCATTCAGGCCAACACCAGCGGCTGAAATACCTGAAGGCTTCGCTGAACATAATGAGACTTAAGCCGCCCGGCGCCCGGCGCCCGGCGGCTTTGTTTTTGGGATTTTGCTAAAGAGCATGGAGTAGCGGTCAACATGCATAACCTCAGGCAGGTTGTTGTCACCGGTGTAGGATGTATTTCTCCATTGGGTCCGGATGCGAGGACTACGTGGGAAGGCCTTCTCGCCGGGCATAGCGGTATTTCACTGATTAGCCGATTTGATCCGGAGGGCCTTGGCTGTCAGATCGCAGGGCAGGCAGATGACTTTGATCCTGAGAGTCGGCTCGCCGCTAAGGAGGCGCGGCGGATGGACCGCTTTATCCAGTTGGGGCTTTGTGCGGGATTGGAGGCGTTCGACGATAGCGGTCTCGATCTGGAGCGCACCGATCGAACCCGAGTAGGTGTGCTCATCGGCGCGGGAATCGGCGGTCTTGAGACAATCGAAACCACGACTCACCTGCTGTCCGAAAAGGGGCCCCGGAAAGTATCCCCGTTTTATATCCCGAGCAGCATCATCAATATGGTCTCCGGCAATCTTTCAATCATGCTTGGACTCCAGGGTCCGAATCTCGCCGTCGTGACCGCCTGCACGACAGGAACCCATGCCATAGGCGAGGCAGCCCGCATGATTGCTCTGGGAGATGCGGAGGTCATGATCGCCGGCGGCACAGAAGCTGCAATTACCCCAACGTCCATGGCGGGCTTTGCGGCAGCCAAGGCGCTGAGCCGCCGCAACGAATCACCCGAGACGGCCAGTCGCCCGTGGGACCAGGGACGGGACGGCTTCGTGATGGGGGAGGGGGCTGGGACATTGGTTCTGGAATCCGCTGAACATGCCAAGGCTCGAGGCGCGCGAATTTATGCAGAGCTCGCGGGCTACGGCATGAGCGGAGATGCGCACCACATGACCCAACCTGCAGCAGGCGGTGAAGGAGCCGCTCGCTGCATGAAAAATGCACTGAATAGCGCAGGCGTGAATCCCACCGAGGTTGACTACATCAACGCGCATGGGACTTCCACGCCACTTGGCGACCTTGCTGAAACCCTTGCCATCAAGTCGGTATTCGAAGGTCACGCTCAAAATCTTCTGGTCAGCTCAAACAAGTCGATGATCGGACACCTTCTGGGAGCGGCCGGCGGGGTCGAAGCGGTGGCTTCGGTGCTGACTCTTCATCATCAAACCATTCCTCCTACCATTAATCTGGACGACCCTGATCCTGAATGCGATCTCGACTATGTGCCCCATGAAGCGCGAAACGTCACTGTGAATGCGGCGGTATCGAACTCCTTCGGCTTTGGGGGCACAAACGGCACTCTGGTTTTCTCACTGCTGTAATTTTCCAAAACATCGGTCCGCCACGACATGCCGCTCGTGAACAATGTGGGTCAGGGACGACGATGGTACCTGTGGAGTTTTGCCAGTCTTTTGGTCGCGGTAGCCCTTAGCTGCCTTGGGGTCTCGCTGATCTTTCTTTATCAGACCATTCGTACGCCGGTAAACCAGACCGGGCAGTTCCTGTTGGTCACTCCCGGCACCGGGGCTTACTCTTTGGCAGAACAGATGGTTTCGGAGGGACTCGCCGGGTCCCGTTGGCCTGTCCTTGCCTGGGCTGTCCTGAGTGGGACCTCTCGGACATTCAAATCAGGGGAGTACCTTATCCCTGAAAAGACCAGCCCCGGGCAGATTCTGGGCAAGGTCAGCAGGGGGGATGTTCATCAACGAAAACTGACTATTGTTGAGGGCTTGAGATTTTCCCAACTCAGGGAGCGGCTCCGACAAGAAAAAATGTTGGCCAGCACTCTGGCTGAGACCTCAGAGACTGCCCTGGCAGAACATCTTTCGTTGACTGCACCCAGTTTAGAAGGGGCATTCTTCCCCGCCACTTATTTTTTTCTACGCGGCGACAACGACTTCAGTATTCTTGACCGTGCGGCACAAAAAATGCGGGAGGAACTCACGAGCGCTTGGGAGGCGCGCACGGCTGACCTCCTCCTAAAGAGCCCCTACGAGGCGTTAATTCTTGCATCGATCATCCAGAAAGAGGCGATGCTTGAGTCTGAGATGCCGCGTATCAGCGGCGTATTTCACAACCGACTCCGTTTGAAAATGCGGCTCCAGACTGATCCTACAGTGATATATGGATTAGGGCCGAACTTCAAGGGACCCTTAAAGAGAAGCCACCTCAAGAAGGATACGCCGTACAATACCTACACCCGCAACGGGTTGCCTCCCGGTCCGATCTCTCTGCCGGGGCGGGCAGCGCTTCTCGCGGCAGTTAATCCCTTAGCGACCGAAGATCTCTATTTCATGGCAAAAGGGGATGGCTCACATAAGTTTTCAAAAACGCTTAAGGAGCACAACCGTGCCGTCAAAAAATATCGTCAGTGAGAAAAGATCATACGGGTTATGAGAGGTCGTTTTATCACCTTCGAGGGAGGCGACGGCGCGGGAAAGACCACTCAGATCGAACTCCTTGCTGAAGCCCTGGCCCGCGCCGGCCAGACACCGTTGGTGACCCGTGAACCGGGCGGCACCAAACTCGCAGAAGAGATCAGAGACTGGGTGCTACATCACGCCAGTTCCATGGATGCTGAAACGGAAGTATTGCTGATGTTTGCCGCTCGATCGCATCACACGAGAGAGGTGATTGAGCCTGCCCTAGAGTCAGGCCGTTGGGTCCTCTGCGACCGCTACACGGACGCCAGTTATGCCTATCAAGGCGGGGGGCGGGGCCTGCCGTACTCCCTGATCGCGTCACTTGAGAAAATCGCGACTGGAGGACTCAAACCAGATTTGACCATACTGCTGGATCTGACGATCGATGCCAGCATTCAGCGAACCGGAGGGCGGGGCACTAACCAGGACCGTTTCGAGTCTGAGGAGTCTGCGTTTAAGGAACGGGTTCGCGCGGCCTACCACCATATCGCCGCGATAGATATTGAGCGGGTGGTCAACCTCGACGCCAGCCAGACGGTTGATGAACTCTATAAAAACATAAGCCTGTTGGTTAGGAAACGGTTTGGAGTTTCGATTGATTGAGTCAGCGGATCTTCCCTGGCTGATCGCGAGCAGCAAGAAACTGCTTGGCAATGACCACAGGCATCACGCCCTGTTGGTTACCGGGCCGCCCGCTATCGGCAAGTATCTCCTGGGCCTCGACCTGGCGAGACAAATGCTTTGCGAACAACCGGGGGAGGGAGGTCCCTGCCGTTCCTGCCAATCGTGCCATCTAGTCTCGAACAGTGTCCATCCGGACCTTCACCTGATAGTGCCGGAAGTACTTACCGAAGACTGCCACGATGCGTTACTGAATCATGCGCAACGATATTTAGACCCGGGGCTATCAAGTCAGAAACGCAAACGTAGCAACCTGATCAGCGTGGACAGCGCGCGGCAGCTGTCGGAGGCACTACTGGAAACGAGTCGCCTGGGAGGGAGGAAAGTCGCGCTGATCGTGGCAGCTGATGCAATGAATCGCAATGCCGCGAACGCCATGTTGAAAGTGCTCGAGGAACCGGCAGGGGAGACCCACTTCATTCTGGTGACGAGCTTCCCCTATCGACTGCCTTCAACCATTCACAGTCGCTGCATCCGAGTTGACTGCCCTGCGCCCGAGGCGGCTGACGTCTCAGCATGGCTTCGTACACAACATGAGATAGAAGAGAAAGATCTCTCTACTTTGCTGCTTTCCGGGCTGGGGCCAATAACAATAAACGAGCTCCTTACGAAAGGGAACGTGGCAGCCATCAGCACTCTTGTTTCGTACTGTCTGGGGAAAAACCATGAGACTCCAGACAGTCCCACGCTCACCAGACTCTGTGAAGAAGTGGGAGCAGATCGCGCTCTACGCATACTGCAAAACCTCACACTAGAGACCCTTCGAGAGTCTGTCCGACAAGGGCCGGCGCCGACCAAAGAAGGTATTTTCCGGGACCTCGGTTTTTGCCTGCGCGCTT
>NZKZ01000192.1 GCA_002694065.1 Acidiferrobacter sp. | reverse complement strand
CTGATGGCACCCCCATACATCGCCCCGTAATAGAGCGCTGCCAAGAATATGATCGCCGCGGTTGGCGGCACCAGAAAGGTCACCGGCAGCAATATCGCTACCCCGTTTACCGAACCCAGCCCCGGCATCGCGCCGATGAAAAGCCCCGCCATACACCCGGCAAGGATCATGCCGAGATTTAACGGCTCAAGGGCCTGCAGCAGTCCGGCAGCTAATAGGTTTGCAATCTCTCCCATCTCGTAATGTCTATTCTTTTCTTGGTTTCGGTCTTGGTTTTGTTTTTCTATTCGCGATTACGCGAGTTACACGAGCCCTGCCTACATCAGGTATTCCCAACGGAAATTGTCGATCCACAAAAACCCGTCTTCGAAGATCGGCAGGCCCTTAGGCAGATACTTGGTCAACTGCCACTCAAAAAGGAAGTAGATAAAAATGACGGCACCGATCACCGAGACGGTGGTCATGCCCCAAGTGTGCTTGCCAATGACCCTCATATAAAAGCCCAGGAACAAGGCAATCGCGATGTACGTCCCGACGATGGAGACAAGAAAGATCATCGCGGTCAGCGCGATGAATGACGTCGCGACAAGCGCAAGCGGATCCGAATCGATGTAGGGAGCTTCGTTTCGGCTTTCGGGTGTGGTTCTGCGAACCCAGCGTACCAGGGTCCACACCGAAGTCAGCGCCATGCCGAGACTCAGCCAGAAAGGCCACACGCCGGCGCCCGGTCCACGTCCTTCGACCCAGCCGATAGTCAGGCCATCAGCGTAAACGCTCCACATGAGTGCCAAAGAGAAGACGAGCAGGCCGATACCCGCCAGCAACTCCGCTGTGCGTGTCGACATTTAGCCCCCCTCTCTCCTGTTTTCTGGCCAATAACGCAATCGCGCTGAACGCCGCAGAGGCGATCAGCGCGGTGCTTTGTACCTTTTATTGTACGGAATGTCCGGGCCAGCGAAAGCCGGCCCGGAATACAGATCGGATTACTCGCCGGTGATGGCGGCAGCACCTACCTGCTCGATCAGTTTCTGGTGCGCAACGTACTGGTTGGCATGGAAACTTCCGAGTGCATCGTTCTTTATCATTTCGTCGCAGGTGAGGCCATCGCTGACGCAGAAGTCCTGCCACTCTTTGCTGTCAAAGAGTTCCTGGAAGAGATTGGTGTAGAACTCCACGGCTTCAGGCGCCATTCCTGGAGGTCCGTTAACTGAACGCTGCATGTAGTACTCGATATTCACACCGAGTTCCTTGGCAGTCGGGACGTCCGGGAAAGCAGCCATACGCTCGCCGGTGAACTGCACCAGCGGCTTGGAGCTGCCCGCCTGATAGAAGGCCATCTGCTCTGAAGGGTTGTTGACCGTTGAATCGATCTGCTTACCAATCAGGTTCTTGGCCACCGTACCGCCACCTGGGAACGGAATGTAGGTGACTTTGTAATCAAACTGGGCTTCCATCATCGCGGTCAGCACGCTGTCTTCCTGGCCGGAACCGGTGCCACCGACTTTCCAGTCAAGGCCCTTGGCTTTCACGGCAGCAACGTAGCTGTCGAGATCGGTGATGTCGGAGCGATCCGTATGGACCCACAACAGGAAGGTATCCATCGCCATCAGGCCGATCGGTGTGAATTTGGTTGGATCAACACCCAGATCAGACTGGATGATCGGTGTGGTGTAGAAGCTGTTCAGCGTCATCATGACGGTGTGGTTATCACCCGCCTTGTCCTGCATGTAGCGCAGGGCTTCGGCGCCTGAACCACCAGGCTTGTTGATCGGAATGAACGGCCGTGAGCTCAGGCCCTTCTTTTCGATCAGGCCCTGCAGCAGGCGTGCGATCTGGTCAGCACCACCGCCTGTGCCAGCCATGATGATGAACTCAACCGGCTTCTTTGGCTGCCAGGCCTGCACGGGCCCTGCCACCAGAAGAGCCGCAGCGCTGACCATCGCGAGCGCCGGGTAAATCAGTTTACGTTTCAGCATTGTTTCCTCTCTCTCCCGTTTGGGTGATTGGTTTAAATCCGACCTCGAAATCAAAAGTACCCGACTCCCGAGGTGAGGGGGGACGTTACCGCAACGTCTTAGGTCAGACCAATAGACATTTCTCTTCCTTATCATCAGATTTACTTATTATGAAGAGGATTTTTCCCAACTCACGTGATGCCAGACGCAAGGGTTTAATGGGCTAAATCCCAGTATCCGAGAGATTTTTTCTTTAATTCATCAATTTAGGAATTTAGGGAAGCCATGAGATCAGGGCGCAATCCACTCGCCCTGCCAACCCCGCTCCATCCACAGGAAACGCGCCCGGCGATGCCCTTCTACCCTTAAGAACAGCCAGTCGAGGGTATCAATCTCGCAAGCGAGCACAACAAAGTGCTCTTCGCCCGTGGCGGGGTCTACCGGCGCGTCGATATCAAGATCGTCCTCCGTACAGACCTCCCCCGGGGCAATGGGCGTGCGGTAGCACTGGGCGCTGCGCCATGCGCCGTCCTGCCAGCGCTGACTGGCAAGGGCATCCCCCTGATGTGTCCAGGCTCTGCCGTAGGCGCGCAGTTGGATCTTTGCGTCGCGATCATAAAAGTGCCAGGAAAACCTGGGGTCTTTGGCCAGTTGGACGATCTTGGGTGAACGACTGTCGGTATGGCAGGTCAGGATACGCGTCTCGGGATCAGCAGAGCGCAAGACAACCGTTCTCAGTTGCGCCATCCCCTCTCCCACATTACCGAGCGTAGGCGTGTGCCAGGCATGATGGCGGTCCTGCGCCGCGGCCGCCAGAGACTGCCACTGATCATCAGCGATCTGATCCAGATTCGAGATCTCGGGAGTAATAGGATGAGGCATAACGAAACTACGCTTGGCGTGAATCGTATTAATGTAGCACTGCCGCGTCGGGTGGCAATTGACAATCTATCGGCAGACTCTCACTCATAATCGAGCTTCGTTAACCGCGACCCACCATCCGTGCGCAAGCAAAATCTGCCCGAGAAAATCTGCCCGACGTGTCAGCGTCCCTTTCGCTGGCGAAAGAAATGGCAGCGGTGCTGGAATGAGGTACGCTTTTGCTCCAAGCGATGCAAACGGGAGCACCCGTGAACAATCACCCCCCTGCCATCATTCGCACCCTCACCTTTGCCGGTGTGATTCCCTTCGTCATGGCGCCGATGATGAAAGCAGGCTGGATTGCTGTGCCCGGTACCTCACCCGACATCTGGCTGTGGAGTTACGCCGTCGTCATCAGCGCGTTCATGGCGGGAGCACAATGGGGGAGCGCCCTGTCACGCGCTGATACCGTGTCTCTGGTGGGCAGCAACGTTTTTGCTCTCGCCGTTTTCGCCCTGGCGTTATGGGTTCAGCGCCCGGCCGGGGTGCTGGCGCTTGCGATGCTGTTTGCAGCGCAATTGCTTCTGGATTATCGCCAGCAAAGGCTTGATCTGATCAGCCCGGGTTATTGGCGGCTTCGCTGCACGATCACACCACTGGTGTGCCTGATGCTGGTGATCTACGCGGGGATCGCAACGTAAACCCGGCCAACGATTTATGCGCTTAAGTCCTCAGCGGCACGGCGCACCTCTTCCATGAAACTCTTGAGCTTCTCTTCATCCAGCTGATCGTTGGTCCGCACACCGGTACAAAGGTCTACGCCGAAAGGGCGAACCTGGGTAATAGCGTCGTAGACATTGGTGCTCTTCAAGCCGCCCGCAAGATAAACCGGCAACGCCGTCTGCGCGACAAAGCGGGCACTGATGGTCCAGTCGTGGGTAGCGCCCGTGCCGCCGAACTGTGGCACTGGGCCAGACGTGCGGCCCGAGTCAAGCAGGAATGCATCCACATAGGGCGTGTACCGCGCGGCCAGCGCCAGCGCTCCTTCGTCTTCGATATGGATAACCTGCACGCGGCGCACCTGCGGCGCCGCTTCAATGAGTGCCGGATACTCCTTGGGATCAATGTGCCGCACGATCTGCACGGTAGTGGCCGGACAGATCGCCAGCTCACTCGCGATATCGGCGGCACTCTCCCCGCTTGTCAAAAGAAAAGTCTCAAGACCGGGCGGCGCTTCACGGGCAAT
>NZKZ01000191.1 GCA_002694065.1 Acidiferrobacter sp. | reverse complement strand
TTCGTCGTCGTGTTGCCTTGTGACCAGTTCCGGATATGGTCGGAATGTATTCTCAATCCCGGGGTTCGGAGGCAAAACCTGAATGGCTTTGCCCTGCAAGAGCCCTGCTTCGAAGGTTCCAACATTGCCCCTCTGGCTAAGTGCTCCTGCCGCGGCCAAAGTGGATTGAGCATCTTCCGAGAGGTCTTCTAAAACTAGCTCAGAGACGGAAACCTCGCCGTCTCTGGATATCAGCGAAGTCCAGAGCCTGCCTCCGACGATTCGTCGCAGGCAGTATAGTAGTGAAGTGTTCCATCCACTTCCAGGGCCGATTAGGTAGCTATTCTTGGGGTCGTCAATATCGATTCCCATATTGGAGATTATAGCCGATAGGTGATCTGACCAGATTTTCTCTGGATCCTCGTTTCCAGTGAAGGAGCTGGGATCGGATCTCTGGATGGCCCTGGTGATGATGGTCAGGCCCTTGCTTTCCGCGAGTTCCCTGAGTCCTGTCGGGGATTCAGAAACTGAGTCCTCCCTCAGGACAACTATCCGATCGCACTCGGTTTTCGAGATTAGATCAGAATACAGCCTCTTCGCAGAATCCATAGAATCTGGGTGATTGGGGCCAGACCCCGGGACAATCATCACCAATGACGCCATGCAAACACGTTTCCTGAATCATACATAATTAATTCGCCCTATGCCAGAGCGGCCATCTGCAGAGGGATTGATTTTTCCGAAATTGCATTCTCGATGTCGCATTCCTCGATTTGGAAACCAGCGGTTTCGCCGTCGGGATGCTCCAGAAGGTGCCTCTTGACGGCCATTTCCCTTGCTTTGACTGCTATTCCGGATAAGTCCGCACCGGAAAGACCGAGTGGGAGCGAGGAGCACTGCTCATCCAAGTCAATGTCCTCGGACCGCTTTACGCCACCGAGATGAACCCCGATGATCTCTGGATATTCCTCCTTGTTTGGGAGGGAGACCTCGACATGCGTCCCTAGCCGACCCTCCCTGAGGAACGCGGGGTCGATCAGGTCCTTTCGATTGGTCGCAGCTATAGTCAGTATTCCGTCCCTGGAGTCTATCCCATCCATCTCGGTGAGAATCTGGTTCACAATCGAGGACAATCCGGAGTGTCCCGGGCCGACCTTTCCTCGGTCCACCCCGAGCGAGTCGAACTCATCGAAGAAGAGGATGCATGGGGACATCTTCCTTGCCTTGTCAAACAGGTTCCTCGCAGCCCTCTCTGACTCGCCCTGCCACATGGACAGCAGTTCGGGCCCCTTCACGCTCAGGAACTGGGCACCGGCTATGCTGGCGCATGCTCGAGCGAGTTGGGTCTTGCCCGTCCCAGGGGGCCCGTGCAACAGGATTCCTGAGCCTATCTTGAGTTCAGCGGCCTCATGCAGCTCTGGGAACTCCAGGGGTCGTAGCATCTTCTCTTTTAGTGCGTCCTTCGCCTCTTCCTGCCCGATGATTGACTCGAAGCCGGTCTTCTCGATCTCCCTCTCCATCTTTCGCTTGATCGATGGGCGAACCAGATCGAAGGCATCCAACATGTCCTGAGGGGTGATCTCCATTTCGCTGGCCTCGAGCTCCTGCATGTCCAGAAGTCTATCGAAGCCGAAGGCCCGGTTGGCGGCCCTGTACACCGCCTCCCTGCATATGTGATCGATGTCGGCCCCTACGAAGCCAACTGTCAGATCTGCGATCTCTTCGATGTCCACTTCCTCGGAGAGGGGCATGGCACGTGTGTGCACCTCCAGGATCTCCAATCTGCCGTCCCTGTCCGGCACCTCGCATTCGATGACTCGCTCAAACCTTCCAGACCTTATTACTGCGGGATCGAGGGCTTCGAGACGGTTCGTGGCACCGATGACCACTACCTGCCCCCTGTCGTTCATGCCGTCCATTAGGACGAGCAGCTGTGCGACTAGCTTCCTAGCGCACTCTGAGCTCCTGTGTCTGTCTGGGGCTATGGCATCGATCTCGTCTATGAAAACCACTGCGGGTTCGTCGTTCTTTGCCTGGATGAAGAGTTGGCGGAGGGTCTCCTGGGGAGTCCCCTCGAGGCCTGCGAGGACTTCGGGTGCTGAGACCGAGTGGAATGTCGCCCTTGTCTCCCTGGCCAGAGCCCTGGCAAGGAGGCTCTTCCCGGTACCTGGCTCGCCATGAAGGAGGACCCCCCTTATCGGTGGCTTACCACCCCTGATGAAAATCTCGGGGTGGAGGAGCGGTACGACTGCGACCTCTTGGATCTTCTCAATAATGGAGTCCATGCCCCCTATGTCAGCGAACGAAACGTCCCCGGTTTCCAGCAACGGCTTCCTCGCTGGCCTCTTTGCTATCCTGATCTCTGTATCGGCATCTACGACTCCTCCATTTATCCTGGCTCCCAATGGCCTTAGCTTCTCTATCTGTAGTTCGAGGACGCCGCCGCCGGGGGATGGGAACGTTATGTGATCGCCCTTCCCGAGGATGCGCCCGTAGAGGTTCCTCCCTACGAAGTCCTCCAAGTCATCGTCCATCTCTTCGCCTATTGGTGCCAGAAGTGCTCCCTTCAGAGACCTGGGTTTCTCCAGGGGGGTTATTTCGACGCTGTCCCCTACCCTGCATGAGCAGTTTAGCCTAGTCGTTGCGTCCAGGTAGATGGACCCCCGTGATGCCTCGGGGCTCGTTCGAATTATTGCCCTGCCCAAGCGTCCGCCACGGACGCTCACCGCGGAGCCGGTCTGGATATTCAGGTCAGATAGGTCCTCTTGGCTCAGGACGGCGATTCCCTGGTGGGCTATCTCGTCTGGCATCTGGGATACTTCTAGTCTCATCTTTTGGCCTCCATCCAGTTACATCCCTCATGGCGTTAAATTCAGTTCACAGGTGAATTTCACATTCTCCTTCGACCCATGGCAGGGACCCGGTCAGGCGATTGGAGACGTTCCCGTCGACTATGTCTCTAGGCTCCGGCATCATGACTTCTACTCCTCGTTGTCGGGCCAATTCACAGAGGGCCATGGAAGCCATCATCGATCCGACGTACGAAGATGTCGTGACAAGGGAGCTGACGGGGCGGGCCCCTTCCTCCTGGCAGGATATCTTCTCCATGGAAAGGGCCTCGTCGACCCCGTAAGAGCATACCATGCATCTTTCGCCTGAGAATGTTTCAACGAGGCCTGTCGTGCCCTCGCATCCGCCATTGACCATCGTCACTCCGCGTTGATGGCACGCCCTGTTCAATGCTGTTCTGGAGAATTGGTTGTCCAGGCAGGACAGCGCGACTTGCATGGAATCCAATGCAGTTGAGATCATCTCATCGGATTGAGCTTGGGCGGGATCCCTCCCCCCTGTGATGTCCTCGATGGAAATCGAGTCTTCGATTTCCTCTATGGGGATCCCATAGCTGTGATGCGCCTCTAGCCTTGATTGGATGGAGGTGACTGCTCGCTTTTCGAGGTTGAAGCACTCTAGTATCCTATTTCTTGCTGAGATCGCCTTTGGCTTGCCTATGTCTTCCGGCCTATAGAGCACCTGCCTGTTCAGGTTGTGCACCTCGACCTCTTCGTCATCGTCGATTATTGTTATTGATGAGGTAGCTGGATGGCAGCCGCTCATCACAAGAGGGATGGCCCAAGACCCTAGTCCCCCTGCACCGAGCACCAAGGCATCCACATCTTCCAGCCTATCTGGGAGTTCTTGGGGTTCGAACGATATCTCCCCCTCTGGTGATAGTGCAGGGAGAGGCCCTACGTCAATGGGGGATTGAAGGGGCTCGGCCGGTGCTATCTTGTCTGATTCCAACTGCCAGAGCAAGGAACCGGGCGTCTCCGATATTGGCACCCTGAAGCGGATCAGAGAGCCGAGTCCGTCGGATGTGTATGTCGCTGTGGGTTTCCCGAAACGCGATTCGAATGACTGTGCGGCCTCTTCTGGCTCCATACCATCTACTCTGGCGGTCATGGTAATCCAACAGTCTGAGACCTTCTTTGACAAGAAAACGCCCTCTTGCATGGCATATCGGTGAGCCAGAACGGATGATCCGGAGACCAGATTGGGAGCATCTAGGAACGAGTCCCTGGTCTCGAATGTGCCGATCTCACCCATTTCCCCATTCCCGACTAGGGACCTGCCGTTGCCGTAAAGGAGCCAGATCTTTGGATTCGCCATGCCCTGGGGAATTTCGTCTGATACCCTTCCAGCCCATATGTCGCAGACCTTGTGGTCCCCGGTTAGTGTTGTATTCTCGTTGGGATGTGTGCCTTCGGAGACGTGTCCTATGACGTCGGACCACGTTTGGATCGATTCGGGGAAAAACCCCCTCATCGATCCGAAATCGACTGGGCTATCTGATTGCCGATTTATTCTGGGGGACGCGCCTAGGAGTTTCAGCTGAAGCAAAGTGGCGAGTACTCCCTCGTCCGAACCATCCACCAGAGGCTCGAGAGACGACACTGATTCCTGGTCTAGGACTCCTCTCTGCCGGTGGAAGACATGGTCGAAGGAATGGCTAGAGGTCAACCTCGTCTACCTCCATTGCTACATCGTGAATTCGGTTGTTCAGCCTTCGAACCTTCTGCGGTGTGTCGATAGTGAACTGGTGCTCCTTGAGGGAGTGGGTCCTGGATTTGCTTTCGCCCTTCAGGAAGCCGTTGGAGCATGCTTCCATTAGGGCGTATTCGAGGTCGACTTCCAAGAACTCTAGGTTTGGTGAGAACCCTGGGGCCGAGAGTAGTACCCCACCCGATTCCAGTTTTCTTAGGGACCACTTGTTACCGGTTCCGTCCAAGGCCAATTGGTTCTCCAGAGCGGACCTCCCCCAGATGCTCGGGAGCCACTTACGGAGGATTGCAGTCGCGCTTGCCCTTTCAAGGGGCATCTTCCTATGGGCGGAAACAAGGGTTATCGAGACCTTGCCATCTTCCTGGTCTACCGTGAAGTCAATTGCCTGTGGAGTTTTGCAGATAGGCACGCTGGACCTTCTTGCATACGCTCTCAGAGCCCCTCGAAAATCGTTCTCACTGGGATCCAATCGCACCTAATTCCTCCTGGCCCTATCATTTTGATTTGGATTGGAGAGGACGTACTGCAGGTGATTCAGGAAGACGCCGAGCCTGGCCTCCCTCTTCTTGGGAAGACTATCGTATAGATCTGGCCAATCTGCTCCCAGGCATACTGCACAGATTTCCAAGGACGGGGCTATGGAGAACCTGCTTGCTCTGTAGATGTTGCAGTGCTTGATTAGAGAGCACTTCGGCGTCTTGACGAAGGCCCTTGGAGACTCCGCGGGGAAGTTCCTGAAATCAATTATCATCTCGTATTCCTCCTTACTCCTGCCAGCACGCTGGTTGCCTCCGAACATGCTGAGGATGACCACTCCGGGGTTGCCGTTCGGCAGCCTGTGAGATCGAACCGACTGAATCGTTGGGTACTGCATCTTGGCCATGTTAAGGTCCCTGCTTTCCAATCCAGTCTTCCACCAGGAGCCGGTAGCTGCCGAAGCACCGGCCTCGATGGCCTCTGGGCCCACGTAGAGCTGGGCTCCGATCATGTCCTCGGCCGGGATGTCGTCCACCACCACGCCCAGGTCGTCGAAGACCTGCCAC
>NZKZ01000190.1 GCA_002694065.1 Acidiferrobacter sp. | reverse complement strand
TGACGCTTCTTCAGACACCAGCCAGGCAACCAGTGCCGCGACTTCCTCAGGTTTCCCCGTACGGCGTAATGGATGAATTCCTCCGATCTGTTTCCTGAAAGCCTTTGGGTCGGCCATTGATTCGATAAATTCTTCATTGAGTTCGGTATCAATCCAGCCCGGCGCTATCGCGTTGCAGCGAATGCCCTGTGGACCGGCATCAACCGCCACGGCCCGCGTCAAGGCGTGCAGGCCTGCCTTGGAGGCACAGTAGGCGGCGTGTTGGGGGTTAGATCCGAGTCCCTCAATCGAGCCGATGTTAACGATAGCGCCTTCGCCCTGTAGGTGAGGTAAGGCGTATTTGATCAGGAGAAACGGCGCCGTGAGGTTGATATTGAGTGTTCGGTTCCAGTCCGCCAGGGACATGCCTTCGACCGTGTCCTCCAGCATGATACCGGCATTGTTGACGAGGGCGTCCAGACGGCCGTGCCGATCGATAACCTGTTGGATAACACGTTTCGGTGTGTCGGGGTCTGAAAAGTCTGCTTCAATGCTATGAAAGGTGTCAGCCGGAGTACGTTGCGCTGTAATCACCTCGTAGCCCGACTGCGAAAGCTTTTGTGCACAGGCAAGACCGATCCCGCTTCGACCTCCGGTAATCAGTGCGACCTTATCCATGCTTCAGTAGACGGCTTTGCCGCCGTTAACCTCAACCAGGCTGCCGCACATATAGCGTGCCTCGTCTGACGCGAGAAAAAGCACCACATCAGCGATCTCCTGCGGCTCGGCAATATGACCCAAAGGCACGGAGGCATTCAGTGACGCAATGGCGGTATCCGGATCCATACCGCGAGCGCTAAAGCCTGAGCGCAACATGGACGTATCCACCTCATTGGGGCAGACGGCGTTGATTCGAACGCCCTGATGCGCATGATCATGACCCAGACACTGGGTCATCGATGCGACCGCTGCCTTGGACATGCAATAGATCGGATGATTAGGGCCCGGATGGACTCCCCAGCAGGAGGCAATGTTGACGATGGCGCCCCCGCCGGCTTCTGTCAGCAGGGGGATGGCTGCCCGGCAAATGCGAAAGGGCGCTTCGACATTGACGGCGAAAGAGGCAGCGTAGTCGTCATCAGTCGCGTCGGTTACTGGACCCCGTCGGATGATCCCTGCATTGTTGATGACAATGTCGAGGCCGCCGAGTTGTTCGTGGGCTTTGCTCGGCAACGCGTCGCAAAAAGCCGCGTCCATCAAGTTTCCAACAATTGAGACATCCGAATTCGGACACGCGTTCTGGTCTGTTCCGGCTACAGTGACACCGTGCGCCTTAAGCGACTCGACGATGGCCTGGCCGATGCCGCCACCCGCGCCAGTCACCAGAGCTTTTTTGCCTGAAAGGTTTTTTGCCATTTGGTTAATTCGAAACGGTGTGCGGCAGCGGCCTTGGCGTGGTGTACCCGGGATCCAGACGCTGACGGTTTATGGTGGTGGCAATCTCTTTCATGGCGCCAAATACCCCCTGGGTCGGTGGCGGGCACTGATCGCCAACGGCCTTGTGCAGAGCTGGCAGGGCGTGGAAGGGCACCTGCGGGAAGATATGGTGCTCGACGTGGTAGTTCATATTCCAGTAAAGCAGGCGCAGCGCCGGGTTCACGTGCATCGTTCGGGTTGTGTGACGATGGTCCGGAATATCCTGGGCCATGCCAAAGTGCTGTGTGGCCAGGATCACCCCATGGGTCGGTGCGCCAAAGAGGCGGGGCAGGATCAGCATCAGGACCGGAAGCCAGGACTGCGCCATAAGAGACCACAAGATAACGCCAAAGTAAGCCAGCATATAAACCTGTGCCTCGATAACGGCGCGGAGCATCCCTTGGGCGGGAATGCAATCTGCCGCATCCTGAGTCGGACGGCCGATGGCGAGCGCGGCAGTGGCTTTGACGAAGTACCAGATGCTGCCAAGATCAATCAGTTCCTTGATAATGAAGTCCCGCCAGGTCATCGGGTTGGTCAGGATGATTTCAGGGTCCTCTCCCACGAGTGCGGTATGGGAATGATGGCGGGCATGAACATAGCGCAGCAGGCTGGGGGTTTGCTGAACCATGAATCCGAAGATAAAGAGTACGGTCTCATTGAGCGCCCGGTTACGAAAGGCGGTGCCGTGTGATGTTTCGTGCACCACGCTGGTCGCGAATACCCAGATGCCGCCATAAAGCAGAAACGCCGGGATACTCCATGGCGTCCCCAGAGATTGCACTGCCCAAGCTCCGCTGATCACGAGCAGCACGACGAAGTACAGCAGGTAGACAAGACCGTGCCAGTTTGTCCGCCGTGAAAGGGATTTCAGCAGCTCACGGTCTACCTCACAGCGATACCAGTGATCACTCACTTGCAGCAGTTTCCCGTAGATCTGTCGTAAAGCATTATCTTCATCCTGTTCTTGATCTGGTCAGGATTAGTTCTGCCATCGGGGATCTTCAAAGCGCTGGATTTCAATCAGATATCCATTGGGATCTCTCAGAAACATCTGATAGATCTGAAAGTCTGGATTAAAGACCGGTCCTTTTTCAATCGGAACTTTGTGCTCTGCCATGCGCGCCTGCCAGTGGTCCACCTCCTCTGTGACGAGTGTCAGTATGACACCCTCCTGAGGTGTGACTGAGTCCTTGAGGCAAAAACCCAAAAAGCCGCCTTTTGCAACACGATAGATGCGACACCGGATCTGGTCCAGGGCCAACTCCAGTTTCAGAACCTTTTCGTAAAACTGTGCAGTTTGTGCGAGGTCCCGGGTGGGCAGGAAAGTGATGACGGAATCAAAAGACATCTAATTTTTACAATGTGTCATTCTGGATCAGATTCTGAATCTGCCAGAAAAAGCCGGCACTCGAAAGTTTTCTCGATGTCGCCTTTAGTTAAGGTTGCTTCGCGCCCGAATCCGGTTGACCAGGATGGGGGCAGTATCGTTCATCTTTTAACGAGGCCGGATGGCGCCGCGTGTAAAGTCATGGTCTAGGAGTTATCAATGCCCAAGGTTCTTTCGCAATCCCAGGTAGATTATTTCCATGAATATGGCTACTGCGCACCGATTGATGTCATGTCGGAAGAGGAAGCTCATGCGCTAAAGCTTCGGGTGGAGGCTGCAGAGGCGGCGCACCCGGAAGAACTTGGGCCGACCAATCGCAACAATGCGCATCTTGCCTACACCTGCATTGATGAGGTCGCGCATCACCCGGTGATTGTCGGAGCAGTGTCCGATCTGATTGGTGAGGACATTCTGCTGTATGGCACCGTGTTGTTTTTCAAGGAACCGAAAAGCGCAGGTTTTGTGAGTTGGCATCAGGATGCGACCTATATGGGTATTGAGCCTCATACCTTTATTACGCCCTGGCTGGCATTGACGCCGAGTAACCCGGAGTTGGGTTGTATCAAAGCGATTCCCGGCAGCCATAAAGACGGTATCCGCACGCATGATGATACCTTTGGTGAGGACAATATCCTGACACGCGGGCAGACCGTTACTGACGTGAACGAAGCCGAGGCGGTAGATCTCATCCTTCGTCCCGGACAGATGTCCATTCACCATGCCCGCACGGTTCACGGCTCGATGCCGAATCAGGGCGACGAGCGACGAATGGGTATCGCGCTTCAGGCCTACATGGGTCCGGATTCCCGCCAGACGATCGGTGAGCATCTGGTTCAGGTTGTGCAGGGCTGCGAGGACGGCGGAGACTTTTCTGTTCTGCCGCGTCCTGATGCCGATCGGGATGAGTCAGGCCTGGCTGCCCGTGCACAAGCCAACGCCAACTGGGCGGAGATTCTCTACGCAGGCGCGTCGAAAGTGAGAGCCTACTGAGCCGACTCGGCGGCTGTGTTCCTAGGAGCGCGGCTCTGGATTTTCGGTGTGCCCGTCTACTGCGATGACCTGACCACTGACCAGTGATGCCTTATCACTGGCCAGAAAGACGGCCATATCAGCAACGTCCTGTGGGCTGATCAGTTTTCTCATTGACGCACCACTGGCGTATTCCTCCAGGATCTCTTCAGTGGTCTTGCCTTTGTGCTCGCTTTCTCTTTGCGCCACAAAGGTCATGCGTTCTCCTTCGACCGGACCAGGGCAGATCGCGTTGGCCCGAATATTGAAGGAACCAAGTTCGATAGCCAGGGTTTTGGTGAGACCGATGACTCCCCATTTCGCCGCAACGTAGGGCGAGCGATTCGCAAAACCGAAAATACCGGCAGTCGAGGATGTCACGATGATGGCGCCGGAACGCTGCGCCTTCATCAGCGGCGCGGCATATTTTGCAAAAAGAAAAGCGCCTTCCAGGCTAACGGAGACGCACGCCCGCCAGTCAGCAAGGGCAACGTCTTCGATGGGATTGCCGGGTCCTGCAATACCGGCATTGGAGCAAAGCGTGTCGACTGAACCCCATTCGGTAACGAGTTCCTCAAATAGACTGCTTACTGAGGACTCATCGGTGACATCTAAGCAGCTTTTGCGCCAGTGATCGGGGCACTGCGCCAGCGCGTCGGCGTTGTTATCAACGACCCAGACCTTGGTGCCTTCTGCATCAAAGGACTGCGCCATCACCCGGCCGATCCCGCCGCCACCGGCGGTGATGAGTACCCGCTGACTCATCGATTCAGACGTTTGTTCCGTTTCTCAATCCACCAGGGCTGTTCACAGATGCGCCCAAGAAACTCGACCATGACGTGGGCCCCTAGGTATGCCGTGACTCCGGTACCGACATCAAGTTGGGGATTCACTTCAACAAAGTCAAAAGCAATGATTTCCGTGCGCCGGGCGATCGCATCAAGCGTATCGCGAAGTTCTGAATACTTCATCCCGTTGGGTTCAGCAGAGACACAGCCCGGTACCAGTGAGATATCCAGCACGTCGACGTCGATGCTGACGTAGGTCTTCGCGCCTTCGGGCACCAGCGCGGCCAGGCCTTCTGGACCCATCTCATGGAACTGGGTCATGGTGACGACATCATTACCCTGCACGATCGAGTCCTCGATCATCTCCTCGGAATGACGCAGGCTGCGGATGCCGGCCTGGATCAGGTTTTTCACATTGGGCATTGGCGCGATGTGCCGAAAGGCGTGGCCGTTAGTGAACTGAAGATCATGTATGAACGGCGCGTAATCTGCGTGGGCATCAAAATGAATCACATAGATATCTTCTTCTATCGCCCGCACAACGGGATAAGTGATCGCATGGTCTCCACCCATCACGACGAGCAGGTCACATCCCTCCCGGGCCTTGCGTGTCATTTCGGTGGTGTTGTCAAAAGTCTGTTTGATGTCGGCGGGCCAGATATCAACATCGCCCAGGTCCGTGATCATCTTCTGGGACATCTCGGTTTCGAGATACTGCTTTCGGTGTTCAGGATCGTAGTAGCCTTTCCCGCCCTGACCGAAGCGAAGCGAATGTTCGCGCAGGGCCCGCGGCCCCATCCGTGAGCCGGCCATGAAAGGGGAACCCTCGTCGGTGGGGACCCCCATGACTGCAATACCGGTGTCCAGGGTGTCCAGGTTGTCGCACATCGGCGAGCGCAGAAATGTTGCTATCCCAACAAAAGGCTGATTCAGACGAAAACCGTCATCGACCATCGTAATTTCCTCCAACCGGTTTTGCGGGGGCGTTGTGTCCCAGTTACGCCTGGCCGCCCGAAAGTTTGCTCGAAAGTAGACGGCATCCTACACTACTCCGATACGAATTCGAAATGACTTTTCGCTGTGATTCGCCTGGACCGTATCGCGAATCTCATCGCGGCCAGATCAGATTCAAACAGCGCGCAATAGACAAAAGCATTGATTAAGGAAAGAAAGACATGAGTGCTGCATTCCCCACAGCGGAGTCGATGGTTAACCGGACACGTTATCCGATTGATGCACCGGAGTCTGAGGCCGGAATTGCTCTGCTCTCGGCCTGCCGTAACGAATTCGAGACAGGCGGGCTTTGCGTACTGCCGGGATTTATCCTGCCAGACGCGTTGACCGCATTGGCAGACGAAGCCAATGGGGTTCTGGAGGACGCCTACTTTTGCGACAGCACGCATAACGCCTATCTGACAGATGCCGACCCGGATCTCCCCGCAGAGGATGTGACGCAGCGACAGGAGGCCACCTTCGTCGGCTCAGTCGCCTATGACTATCTTCCCGCGGACGGACTGCTGAAACAGCTGTACCTGTGGGACCCCTTGATGAACTTTATCGGCTCAGTGTTGGGCAAGAAACCGTTCTTTCGATTTGCAGATCCCCTTGGAGCCTGTTCGATCAATGTCTTCGTTGACGGCGGTCAGCACGGCTGGCATTTTGACGAATCGGAGTTCACGATCACGCTCATGCTGCAGCAGCCAAGCGAGGGCGGATTCTTTGAATATGTGCCGGGTATTCGGGGTTTGGATAATGAGAAGGAGATCGTCGGAGGCGTTCTGGAAGGCAAGCGTGACGGCGTCATGCAGTTGCCGTTTACACCCGGGACGCTTTTGATATTTGGGGGCCGCCAGACAATTCATCGCGTTACCCGTGTGAGTGGTGCCACCCCGCGGCTGGTCCCGGTGCTTTGCTATGCCGAAAAGCCGGATCTCGTGAACAGTGAACAGGTGCGCAAACTCTTCTGGGGTCGTGCCGCGTAGTCTGGCAAGGCGACTGATATCGAGCACCTGGCGGCGAACATCGGTGCCGATGCTGATCTGATTCGTGCAGAAAATCTCAGCCGTGTTGATGGACTCTCAACTGCCCAGAATCAGGAGCAGCATCGTGCCGATACCCCAAAGCAGCAATTGGAAGTGATTGCTCTGCGCCCACTCATGGCACATCCATAGAAGAAACCAGTTTCCAAATACCAAAAAGGCGCTCCAGATCAGGGTGAATCCCAGGACACCCAAGAGCGCAACGACCCGGGCCGCTTCCGGATCCTCCAGGCCCAGCAGAGCCCGACTCATCATATAGACACCGACAAAAAGGACGAGACAGACGAGCGTCTCGCTGACGACGATAACGGCAAAGACGGTTTTATGTAGAGCAGGGCTTTTTATCTCGCGGTACTGTACTCTGGCGAAGTCGTCGGGGTACATCTCCTTTAATCTTTCAAAGGTCAGTACCGAGCGGGCAAAGCCGCCGTTCAGCGAAGGGGTGAGGTAGTTATCCACTACACCCAGGAAAAGCCAGCCCGCGATTGACGCCGTCACCAGCGTCTGCACGAGCAGTATCGCAGTCTCCAGGGTCATGATGGCTGGGCCGGAGGGTCAGTGTTTTGTATCTCTTCCATTAATGCGCAAAAGCCCTGCAGCATCGACTCGACATCGCGGGCACCCAGTTCTGCGCTGGCGGCACTGGCATCGCCGACGACTCCTTCAGTATTGAGATCCTCAGAGAGCCACGCGACGTTTGCGTTGGAGGAATGCAGTCCCAGATGTTTGTTGATTGCCTTGAAGTCCGATTGACGGCTGGGGAAGTCAGCCGCTTTGGTCATGTCTACCAGATCAGGTCGAAGCGCCAGCATGACCGACGTTTCGCTGAGTCCGCCATGAATATCTGTGATGGGCGGATCGTAGTCATAAAGGGTTTGCCAGTCTCCGACACTCGACCAGCTTGTTGTGATCGCGAGCATGTGGTGTTTTTCCCGCAGCTCGCGGGCGACAACCGCCATCAGTGCAGAGTTCCCACCATGACTGTTGACGATCACGAATTTACGGATTCCTGCCCGGCAAATGCTCTGCCCAATCTCAATCCAGCTTTCGATCGCGCTTTGCCATCCTATGGTCAGGGTGCCTGGGAAATTCACATGCTCATTCGATTTGCCGATGGTTTGAACCGGCAAAAACACGGCGGGACTCGATTCAGGCAATGCTTTGGCGCATCGTGCCACCATCTCCTCGGCAATAATTGCGTCAACGCCTACCGGGAGGTGAGGCCCATGCTGTTCCACCGCCGCAATCGGCAGAATGGCGATCCATTCGCTGGTATCGCCGGCGAAATGGGTGGTGGGCATTTCATACCAAAAGCGGGACGGGAGCATGTCAGTTCCTCTCTATGGCAATGGCTTCTACTTCTACCAGAAATTCCGGCCGGGTAAAGCCGCTGACGATCATCAGCGTGGATGCGGGCTTGCACTCGAGCGAATCAGTGAACCGATCGCGTGCACGCATGTAGCCCACCATATGTTGCCGATCCACGACATAGGCATTCAGCCGAACGATAGCATCCCGGGAGAGGTGAGCCTCGGACAGGATCGCTTCAATATTTTTCAAACATAGATCCGTTTGTGCCTCAGCCCCCGGGGGGATAGTGCCGTCTGCATGGATGCCGAGTTGTCCCGACGTCACAACGATCCGGCCTGCTTGCGCCTCGACACCATGGGAGTAGTTCGCAAAAGGGGGATGAATGGACTGCGGATTCAGTGATTTCATGACTTGGCCTTCTGAAGTCCCGGAAAGGGCCGGTGGACGGCAGGATCAAATCTGTATTCTGCATTTTCCCAGGCAATCATCTTGCCCGGGTTAAGCAGACCCTTTGGATCATGGTCTTTTTTCATCTGGAGTTGGACGGGATCGACGTCGCTGTGCATGCCTTCCTCCAGCCGGTAAGAGTGAGGGTTGTAGCAGGTGCAGCCCGCGGCTTCGAGCCATAGTGAGATCTCAAGCAGGCGCTCGGCATTCTGGTAGTGAAGCAGCGGCAGTGACGAGGCGTAGACCCGTCCCGAAGCTCGGACGAACTCGACGTGGCCGATGAGTTCGCCGGGAAACTGCCTGGAGATGGCGTCGAGTGTTTCAAGCGGCCGATCAACCGGAATGCCGACCTGAAGATACGTAATCTCGGGGTCGACTCTTCTGGCCTGAAGGGTGGTGTGATTCCAGGTGAGGTGGTGAAGCCGGGTCAGGCCTTTGCGATCGGTATCGCTCAGTTGATCAGATTGATAGGCAATCCGCCCACCCTGTCGTTTGAGCTTATCCGATAGGGGCGCAACGGCATTGGGTGCGGCCAAGATACAAAGCACGTTATCGCCGCTTTCAAGAAATTTTCGGTAGCGGGCAAAGTACTGATACGGCGCGGGCGCCTCAACTGCCGCCAGTTCCTTGAGCCACAGACCTTCATGATGTGTGACCGTCCAGCCGGCTTCAAGCGCCTGACTCCATGTAGGGTAGCTGACCAGCATCTCAACCCAGTCGTAGCTGGGCGCAAGCGGCAGTGTTACCTCGGTAATCACGCCGTTAGCCCCAAAGGCATGAGCCGCTGCGTCGATCGCGTCACCAGTGAGATCAACACAGCGGGGAGTCTCCTCCATGGTGACAACTCGCAGGTTGAGGATATTGCCGGGTTCACGGAGCATGCCCCAGCGGATAGAGCCCACTCCACCGGAGCCGCCGGCGATGAATCCGCCGACCGAGGCGGTCTCCACCGTTGAGGGGTACATCCGAAGCTCAAGCCCCTGACTTGGGCGGGTGAGGTCCTCGATCGCGCTTAGCCGCGCGCCAGGTTCGACCACTACCGTGCCGGCATCGATGGACCGGACGTGGTCGAGGCTCATCATGTCGAGAACGCCTCCGCCGGCCAGTGGCATCGCCTGGCCATAGTTGCCCGTGCCTCCTCCGCGAGGTGTCACTGGGATATCAAGTTCCCAGCACGCGGCCAATGTGCGCATGACCTCGGATTCGTTCTTGGGGGAGACCACAGCGTCGGCCATGACGTGATCCAGTTGCGCTTTCAGTATCGGCGACCAGAAAAAGTAATCACGGCTCTTCGTGCGCACTGCTTTCTCAGCAGTGTTGATCGCGATATCGGGAATCTTGCGGGCGAGTTCTGCTATGCGGGTCATATCGAAAATTCCCCAAGACAGTCCAGTTCAGAGAAGTCGGG
>NZKZ01000093.1 GCA_002694065.1 Acidiferrobacter sp. | reverse complement strand
GGTGCGCGGCTTAGGATTGCGACCTCCAGATTGCCTCGAAAGTCGCTGACGACATCGAGGGAATACTCAGGTAGCGCTTTGGTGATCCCCTGCAAGGCGGCTGGGTCCCTGATCTCCTGAAGCAGGACGATGTCCGCGTCGATGGCCTTGAGTTCTGAGATCACCGCTAAGGCGTGAGCAGCCTGTTCAGCCGCACTCCCTCCACTGGGCGTCTTGCCAGGGAACCATTGAAGGTTCCACGCCGCGATCCTGAGACCCGAATCCTGAACCGCTGAATTCTGAACCGCTGCATCTGGAAGTGCCGCATCCTGCTGTGGTTTCTCCTGCTCGCCGCACCCTGCCAAGAGGGCACACAGACCAGCGATCAGGGCTAGAGATACACGTCTCACCATACACGGTTCATGTAACAGGGATCAGGTGCAGGGTCGAGGGTGCGGGATCCCGTGCTTCTTTCGCTCTCTCTGGTGTGGTAGGACCTGATCGCTATGAAATTCCTTTCAGGATTCCTTGCTCTCTTCCTCTGCGCAGCGCTGCCTCTCTACGCCGCCGGTTTAGATGACCTGACGTGGACCACGAGGCAGGGCGAGGTCACCATCACCGATTGCGATGAAATGGCGGCAGGCATTCTAGAGATTCCAGAGACGATTGATGGTAAACCGGTCACGAGTATCGCCAACGCTGCCTTCGTCGATTGCAGAAGCCTTACGCGTGTCACAGTTCCTGACAGTGTTACAATGCTCGGTGAAAGAGTGTTCATTAATTGTCGCAATCTAACGAGTGTTGTCATCGGCAACGGGGTCACAAACATTCGCCGTGCGAATTTCGATGGTTGCCGCAGCCTCACAACGGTATCGATTCCTAACAGTGTCACCACGATCGGAACCTACGTTTTTAATAATTGCGTTAGTCTTACCGGCATCACTATTCCCGATAGTGTCACCAGCATCGGCGAGAGAACATTTGCTGGTTGCACGGCTTTGGCTGGCATCGTGATTCCCAATAGCGTTACGAGCATCGGGCAGAACCTGTTCCTCTGTTGTGAGAGCCTTCTGAGCGTCTCCCTTCCTGAAGGCATTACCTCCATTGAATATGCCACCTTTGCTGGATGCGAGAGCCTTAGAAGCATCACATTGCCGGACAGCATCCGCTACCTAGGCGTTGGAGCTTTCCGGGATTGTAGCAACCTCACAGGATTTTCAATTCCAGATGGCATACCTACCATTGAAGACAATTGTTTTTGGGGCTGCACGTCCCTCGCTACCGTCACGATACCTGATAGCGTCACAAGCATCGGAGCCAGGGCCTTCCGTGAATGCACCAGTCTGACGAGCATCACGATTCCTGATAGCGTTACCAGTATCGAGAAGGCCGCCTTTGCTGAGTGCAGCAGCCTGACGAGCATCACGATTCCTGATAGCGTTACCAGCATCGGGGAGAGTGCCTTCGAGGGCTGCACCAGCCTGACAAGCATCACGATTGGCAATGGTGTCACCAGCATCGGGGAAAGTGCCTTCCTAAGCTGCAACAGTCTTTCTGCCATTACCTTCCTTGGAACGGCTCCGACCGTAGGTGCAATCGCCTTTGGTAATGTGGCGAATGACGCTGTCATCATTATCTCTCCTGCCCAGACAGCATCCTTCGGAAATATCGGTGAAATTTGGAACGGGCTGCCAGTGACTCTCCCTGACGAAAACCCTGCCTTGGAGCACCTGACATGGACGGCCTCTGATGGCGGGGTCACAATTACGGACTGTCATGAGGCGGCCACTGGCGAACTCGTCATTCCCGCGACCCTAGGCGGTATTCCTGTCACCAGCATCGGGAATAGTGCCTTCTCCTCCTGCCGCAGCCTCACGAGCATCACGATTCCTGAGGGTGTTGCCAGCATCGGGAATGGTGCCTTCTCTTCCTGCCACAACCTCCGTGAGATAACGATCCCTGACGGGGTCACTTCGCTTGGGACAAGCGTCTTCAATCAATGCTTTGACCTTGAAAGCGTCACCCTCGGAAACGGCGTCACCAGCATCAGCAATAGCGCCTTCTTTGAATGCATTAGCCTGACGAGCGTCACAATCCCTGATAGTGTCACCAGCATCGGGCATAGTGCCTTCTCCTCCTGCCGCAGCCTCACGAGCATCACGATTCCTGAGGGTGTTGCCAGCATTGAACAGAGCGCCTTCTCTAACTGCAACAACCTGACGAGTGTCACGATACCTGATAGTGTCACAACACTCGCCAGCGCCGTTTTTGCTAACTGCTCCAGTCTAGAGAGCATTGCGATCCCTGAGGGCGTCACCAGTATCGAGCCTGGAGTCTTCCAAGGTTGTAGCAGCCTGACGAGCGTCACGATCCCTGATAGTGTCATCAGCATCGGGAATAGTGCCTTCTGGAAGTGCAGCGACCTGACGAGTATCGCGATTCCTGATAGCGTGACCAGCATCGGGGATTCCGCCTTCTCTAGATGCATCAACCTGGCGACTGTCGCAATTCCAGATGGTGTCAGTGTCATTAATGAGGGGGCCTTTCGATACTGTGCGGACCTGACGAGTATTTCGATTGGTGAGAGTGTCAGCAGCATCGAGACTCAGGCTTTCTTGGAGTGCACCAGCCTGACGAGCATCTCGATTCCTGACAGCGTTACCCGTATAGGGAATGAGGCCTTCCGTGATTGCGCGAGTCTGACGAGCGCTACCATTGGCTCTTCCGTCACAACGATGGGAGATTGGGTATTCCGTGACTGTGCGCGCCTGATAAATATCAGCTTCACTGGCGCGGCTCCCTCAACAGGCATCAATAGCTTTCTGGGCGTATCAGAAAACGCACAGGCCTATGTTGGCAGTGATGTCGCTGCCAGTTTCGGAGGCGTTGGCAGCACATGGGAAGGCCTACCTGTTGCAAGCCTCGCTGCCAGCTCCATAGAAGGAACAACCATCACAGGTATCGGCACTATTGAAGGCGTTGGCTCATTTGCAAACGGTAGCAGTGTAACCCTCACCGCGACTCCTGCTGCTGGTCAGGTGTTCATCGCATGGACCGGAGATGCATCAGGTTCAGAGAACCCTTTGACACTGACCGTCGAGAGAGACCTTAACATCGGCGCGATCTTCATCGAACCAGCTGCACATGGGCTCGTGACGCAGGAGACCCTCGATGAGGTGGTGGCAGAACGCGACGCCCGTTTCACCGAAGACCAGATCCGTAGCTTGTCAGCAGATTACACGATTGGCTTGAACGAGGCAGGTAACGTGCAAATGAAGTTCAACCTCTTCGAGTCGACAGACCTGAGCACCTTCGCTCCCCTCACCCTGAACCCTGACTCCGTATCGGTGGTTGATGGCAGCATCTGCCTTGAGTTCGCTCCTGAGGACAGGGCCGCGTTCTTCAGGTTCAGTGTGGAGTAGCCCCGCACCCTGCTTCCTGCACCCCTAACCCTTAACCCACTGCACCGCACCCTGGTTCCTGCGCTCTGACAAGTTAAGTCCTAGGAGGTGTAGCGATCCTTACGGCTCGCCCAAAGCGTAAATTTTTCCAAGTGCCGCTTCTTCACTCTACAGCAGACATAAAAGTACAAAACCATCACACCCTCTGCGGCTATCATGTAACCGGTCATTAGAGACCCATAGTGCGCCCGTATCGCGAAAAACGTTGCAGCCATGCAAGCTAGGCCAAACCAAAAGCAGACTATGGCTGCAGTTCCAGCGATCTTGCAGCTTGCTGGAGCCCACATGGTTTTCCCGCATTCTTCACACCGGTAAGCACGAGAGTGCCTGCTACTGACCCCCCCGAGGATATTGAATATCTTCTCCTTCCCTTCCGTATGTTTGGCGCATTTAGAGCACCATGGTTGTGAAGGGTCAGGAAAATTCGACTGTCTCTCGAATTCTCTACCACCCAGCTCATGCGAATCGCTCGCCTTATTCATCAAGCCACTATCTTGAGCATTTTAGATTTATGCTAGCCGCAAGATTACCGCACCCTGCTTCCTACACCTTGCAGGCTACCCAAGTGCACCGCACCCTAGTTCCTGCACGGTAATGGGTGGCTATTCTTCGGCCTCTTCCCGCGTCTCAACCTCTTCAGCATCGGCAGCCAGAGCGAGACGTCGTTTCGCATCGGCCTCATTAATTCGGTTCGCTAGCAGAGCAAACTCCAAACCTGAGTCCGGTGGAGGAATAATCTTTAATGTGTCTCCTGTGAGGATCAGCGAAAATTTTTCTGAATCCATTTCAGCATTAATCCTGATCGCCGCATCCTTCTTGTCATCAATTACAAGGGAGTAAGTTCCAGTTTCCTCTTCTCCATCCTGATACATTCTGAATACCCCACCCTCTTCAAGTCGGATGAAGTTTGCGGTATCTTCCCCGAACAACTCCTTAAGCTCCGAGAAGATCCTCTCTTCTATGCTAAATCCTTCGGGAGGATCTGTCTTGAGGGATTTGATGGTCTTTTCCGCATTCGGTGCCCAGTAACCAATTAGCTGACTTTCTGGCGAAGCAGATGCATCCGCACTCTCACCACTAGTTGACTCGCTTGCTCCCGCATCGTTATCGGCAGCACCGTTATCACCCGTTTCCTTCTTCTCCCCGCACCCGATGAGGAGGAGGCAACTGAGCAGTGAAAGTAGCTTCTTCATGATCCCTGAATCCTAGTTCCTGAATCGTGGCACACGATTACAAAGTGGGAGCCTGATTGTAGTAGGGCACCGCACCCTTAAACGGTGCCCGCACCATGGTTCCTGCACGGGGATAGAATCATGGAGCGAATGACCTATATTTACACTAATATTTGTATTCATGCCCTTCCTTGTGATCGTATGCGTCCGGCATGAACTCTGAGAATCTATCCGACAGCAAACATGTGCGTCGGCGATCGAATTCGAAGAGCAGGAAGCTTACCTCTCAAGAGGGGGGCCAAAGAGCGATACCAAAGGAAGAAGCAGGTCCTGGGCCCTTGCCGATTAACAATCAACTGGCAGCAATGAGCTGTTGTCTGGGCACATGCGCCGCGCTGGGTGTGGTCGGGGAGTTAATCGTCT
>NZKZ01000189.1 GCA_002694065.1 Acidiferrobacter sp. | reverse complement strand
TGCCGCAACTCATGCAGCGTTCTGCCTCAGCGCGGGCCTCTTCTTCGCCCAGGCCGTGATGGCGTTCCTCAAAATGACCGAGCACTTCCTCCGCATCCGGGACGGTGGTATCACGAAGATTGCGGGGGGTCTCTTGGAAATGCCCCAGGAACAATTCGTCAGAGGGAATGATTTCGTGCCGCGACCGATCCTCATAGTTGTGAACCGCAAAGGAGGCATCTGACGTCCCCCAGGTGGCGGCATGATCATACTCGTCCGGGGCGAGGGACTGCTCGTTCAATTTTGCCAACAGGTCAAAATGATGCACGTCCACTTTAGGTCGGCGCGCAGGATCCTCACCCCTCAGATAATGATCAATGCTCTGGGCCGCGATAGCGGCCTGTCCAATAGCCGTCGTCAAGAGGTGTGGACGGACGATATCTCCCGCAACAAAGTGACCGCGGCGATCAGGCACCTGAAAAAACCGGTCTGCCTCGATTAACTGCCGTTCGTTGCCCATTTCCTCAATACCGCTAAGGTCCCCTGCCTGGCCGATGGCCGATACGATCAGATCCGCCTCGACCTCAAACTCTGTGCCCGCAATCGGGGTGGGAATACCTTTTTCGTCGATTTCACACTTTGCCAACCGCAGTCCCGTCGCGCGGCCGTCCTCACCTCGATTCAGGGCCACGGGCATCACCCCGTTCAGGATAGTCACGCCCTCAGTCAGCGCGTCGTCCACCTCTTCTTCAGTCGCTGTCATATCGGTGCGCTCAAAAAGCGCAGTCAGCGTAACGTGAGCGCCCTCGCGTGCGGCGACCATGGCAGAGTCATGTGCCGTGTAACCCCCAATGACCTCTTCAGGTCTGTCCTTTTCGTTGATCTGGTCGATCTTGCCAAGACGACGGGCCACCGAGACCACATCGATAGAGGTGTCTCCGCCGCCAATACAAACCACCTTTTCAGCGGTGACTTTCATAGACTCCTTGTTGAAGGCATCAAGGAACGCCACGCCGGACACACAGTTGGGCGTCTCTTCCCAACCTTCCACCGGCAACCCACGGCCGCGCTGACACCCCACTGCCCACAACAACGCGTCATACTCAACTTCGAGCTGCTCTATTGAGATATCGGTGCCGACGCGTACGCCGGTGCGGATCTCAATATCACCCATTTCAATAATGCGCCCGATCTCGCGATCCAGTCTGTCGCGTGGTGTACGATATCCGGGAATCCCATAGCGAAACATACCGCCGAGGTAATCCTGGGATTCAAACACTGTCGAGGCGTATCCCAAACGCCGCAATTGGTATGCGCCTGCCAACCCTGCCGGACCGCCCCCAATGATGGCGATCTTCTTGCTGCCCACAGGGGGTGGTGTATCAAAGCGGTATCCTTCGTCAAAAGCGGAGTCACCGATGTACTGCTCGACGGAATTGATTCCGACAAAATCATCGACGTTATTGCGGTTGCAGCCGCTCTCACACGGGGCGGGGCACACCCGGCCCATCATTGCCGGAAACGGATTGGCATCAGTCGCCCGGCGGAAGGCGTATTCCTGCCAGGTCATCCCCTCGGGCGGTTTCTCCATACCGCGCACAATTTGGAGCCATCCTCGAATGTCCTCGCCGGAAGGGCAGCTTCCCTGACAAGGCGGGGTACGGTGCACATAAGTCGGGCACTTATGTGAGTTATCTTCATTGAAGATCAGGTCTTTGAAATCATCCCACTGATGCTCGCCGTCGGCAAACTTGCGGAAAGTCAGTTTCTCGGTGTGTTCCTCTGAGGCTGCCATAGCCCGATTCCTCTCGTCTGTTGCTCTCTGATGTTCTGTGATCCGATCGTATGATGCGACCAGTTCAGTGCTCGTTACCAAATACCAGCGCATCCCCCACCAACTGGTGTACGCTGATGATCATATCCATGCCCATTCCGTACTGCGGCAACACCTTGGTGAACTGGCTCTTACAGATGGCGCAGATCGCCGCCATGTGAGTGACGCCGTGCTGCTCAATTACCTGCTGCAGCGCCTGGGCGCGGGGCAAAGCACCCTTCACCCTGAGCTCAATCAGGTCATCCGTCAGCAATCCGCCGCCGCCGCCGCAGCAGAAGGTGTGCTCATGAATCGTGTCAGGTGCCATGTCCACGAAGTGTGTACAGGCCGCACGAATCAAGTCACGGGGTATCGTGAACTGCCCGCCCGGTGTATCGCCCAGGCGTGATCCTCTGGAAACGTTACAGGAATCATGGAAGGTGACGACCTTGTCATCGTTCGCCTCGGGGTCGAATTTCAATACCCCGCGCTGGTTAAGGTCATGCGTGAACTCACAGATATGCTGCGGCACCGGATAAGCCGGATCAAGGAAATCAAAAGGCCCGATGAGCGTATTCCAGAAACTGTAGGCCACACGCCACGCGTGGCCGCACTCTCCCACGACAATCCGCTTGACCCCAAGATCAAGGGCAGCCTGGCGGATACGCTGCGCCACCTTCTGCATATTCTCGTAATTGCCGATAAAGATGCCAAAGTTGGCCGCCTCAGAAGCGTACGAGCTCAGCGTCCAGCTGATACCCGCCTGATGGAACACCTTGGCATAACCAATCAGACCGTCAACGTGAGGCTCAGCAAAAAAATCGGCCGAGGGGGTGACCAGCAGGACGTCGGCGCCCTCCTGGTCCAACGGGAGTTTCACCGGAACATTGATGTCCTCTTCAATCTCTTCTTCAAGACCCTCTAGCGTATCGGCGAGCGCGGGCTCCGGCAGGCCGAGGTTGTTTCCAATGGTATGGACCTTGCCGATGATCTCATTCGAATACTTCTGACCCACCCCGATTGAGGCAAGAATCTCCCGACCGGCCATGGTGATTTCTGCGGTATCAATGCCGTACGGGCAATACACCGAGCAACGTCGGCACTCCGAGCATTGGTGGTAGTAGCTGTACCAGTCGTTAATGACTTCTTCTGTCAGCTCAACCGCGCCAACCAGTTTCGGAAACCATTTGCCGGCCGTCGTAAAGTAGCGCCGATAGACTTTGCGCATGAGATCCTGGCGCGCCACCGGCATGTTCTTGGGATCTCCCGTGCCGAGGTAATAGTGACACTTGTCGGTACACGCGCCGCACTTGACGCAGGCATCCATGAACACCTGCAAAGACCGGTACCGCCCCAGCAGTTCGTCCATCTTGCTGAGCGCAACGTCCTGCCAGTTCTCCACCAGTTCACCCGGGAAGCCAAGAGGTGACTGATGCTCCGGTTTGGCAACGAAAGGCCGACTATGCGCCATCGCATCAGGCTGCACGGCAGGCGTGCTCAGCCAGTCTTCCAAAGCCGGTGCGTCGAATTCTGGTTTAGCCATGATAAAAAAGCGGCACTAGGCTCCGTCTGTGCCACCGGTGCGCTCAGGCAGCTCTTTTGCCCACGGCGCAACGTGACGGTGCTCGCGCGGGTTGTCCCGCATATTTCGCGTCGGGCTGAAAAATACCCCGGGCGCGTGCAGCAGCTTGCTGAAGGGAAAAATCAGCATCAGGATAATCACCAGCGAGAGGTGGACAAGCAACGGCGCATCCGCGGGCAAGGGCTGCCAGTCAAACGACACCAGTCCCAGGGAGAACGCCTTGAGCGAGACGATGTCGGTATGTGCACTATGTTTCATCACCAACCCTGAGCCCGCAATCGCCAAAAGCAACGCCAGCATCAGGTGATCCGAAGGTGCACTGATATAGCGAATGCGGTCGACCAGAACGCGGCGCGCCCATAACCCGACCAGGCCGGCAAACATCGCAAAACTGGCATATGAGCCTACCCACTGAATCATCACCACCCACGACCAGACGGGCTGGGTGAAATATCGAAAGTGTTGCGCGAGCACGATCAGCATGCCGAAATGAAAAAGCCATCCGAAAAGCCAACTCCACTTGCTGCCTTTAAACAGGCTCTCAAAAAAGACGACTTCGCGGAACATCCGGGCGAAAACACCGGCATGGGTGGTGGGTGCAGGGGTAGTGGGAATCACAAGCGGAGCGGGCGTACGCGCATAGCGCGCCACACGGGCGCCTACCCCCACCAGAAATACGGCGGTCGCGAAATAAAACAACCCGGCGAAGATAGTACCTAGTACCAAGGGAATCCTGCCTGGAAGAACCGCGCCGGCCGGCACTGGCCGGCGGCGATCCTGTGCTCGGTGCTCATGCTCAGGCGCCGGCTAGGCCGGCGCAAATACTCTGCCCTGAAGAAGACTGTCAGACGCAACCCGTGGGCTTGGGCAGACCGGCATATTTACATGCCTGCTTGGCGGGCCCATACGGAAAGAGTTCGTAAAGGTACTTGCTGTTGCCCTTGTCTTTGCCGAGTTTCTTCCCGATGGCCTTGGTCAACACCCGCACCGCCGGAGCGATCTGGTATTCATCATAGTATTCGCGAAGAAAGTTGATCACTTCCCAGTGGTTCTCGCTGAGATCGCAGTCATCTTCCTTAGCCATGTAGGCAGCGACGTCGCTGTCCCATTCACCGAGGTTGGCGAGATATCCTTCCTCGTCCGTTTCGTAGGTCTTGCCGTTCAATTCAAATGCCATTTTCGGCCTCCTGTTCCATTAAAAACAAAAACAATTAAGTCAGAGCCAATTCTGGATCTTGTCGTTGGCACAAGCCAGGTCGACAAACCCGTCGTAGCCCACTACCTCGATGCCCGGTAGGAGTCTGTCGCCAGACAATCCCCGAGCCTTAAGATCTGGTTCCAGTGCATACACGCGCACTGCCTCAAGCGCTTCAGTCACCAGCGGCGCATGTGCACTTTTTGCCAGCGCACCGTACACCCCGTCTTCAATCAAGAGTACATCACTGCCGCTGCGTGCCAGCGACAGACAGGTCTTGAGACTTGAGGACTCAAACGGAGATTTGTTGACGGTATGCAGCATGGTATGGAGCGTTAAAAATTCAGCAGGATATCCTGTTCTTCTATCAGATCAGAAAGCTGCGCCCGATCGACAATATGAATGGACGGCTTCTCGGCCCAGTCATCGTCTTCATCTTCCCAGGTCAGCGGCATCAGATCGTCTTCTGTTAGTCCGCGCTCTTCGAGCGACTCGCGCTCGACGTAAAGCCGATTCACTTCGTAGTCACCGAGTGCCCGGTAGGCAGGCGAGAAATTTTTCATGCCCGTCTCCGCAGTATCCTGATCCTGCTTGAGCTGAAACACTCCGTCGCCAACAAAGGCCATGCAGACATCCTGCTCGAACGCCGCGCCGATCAACACCACTTCCAGGCCCTCGACGGCATACACCGTTCCGCAGGGCGCATGGCGGTTGATGTACATAAATTTTTTCGCTTTGCTCACGAGGCGGCCCTTAGTCGCCAAACACCAGAAGCCGGTCGGACTCGATACCGGCTTCGATCAGCTGTCCCAATCCCGAAATGCGGAATCCCGGTGCAATATTGTCACCGTCCTTGCTGTTGCGCTTGGCTTCATCAGGATCAACTATCCCCCGGCGCTGCGCCGCTGCCACACAGACCACCAAATCAAGGTCGTGCTCGCTCGCGAGTTCACTCCAGCGATTGACGATGTTCCGGTCATCCTGGGGGGGCGTGGTGAGTCGTGTGCCGTTGTTCACCCCGTCATGATAGAAGAAGACGCGAAAAATCTCGTGACCAGCCGACAGGGCTGCACGAATAAACTGATAGGCGCTGTCCGAGGCCTGATGGGTATACGGCCCTTCGTTCACCATGACAGAAAACTTCATCGTGATCGCCTAAAACCGGATGTGCGTTGAGGCGTTGAGACTCTTGCGCGCACCACGCCAGTTATCGATGTGGAACTTGGTAAACGGCAGTCCCGTAATCTCGAAAAAGCGCGGCCAACCTATGCGGTCGATCCAGTCATTGATCCGCTCCCAATCGCGAGCGTCATCTTTATAGGACTGCAGAATCCGCTTGACGATCGCCGTGGCTTCCGGCCAGCGCGGCGGGTTGTTTGGGACGCCTGAAGCCACCAGTTTCTGGAAACTCGGCTTGCTGCGCGCGTTGGAATGATTGCCGCCCACCCAGATCGCGAGTTTGCTGTGCTCAGGATCGTTGATTTGCATCGGCGGGCAAGGCGGATAGCACGCGCCGCAGCAGATACATTTTTTCTCATCAACCTCAAGAGTGGGCTTGCCGTTTACCTGCGCCGGCCGGATGGCCGCCACCGGGCAGCGCGCTACCACAGACGGGCGCTCACACACATTTGCCACGAGATCGTGGTTAATCTTGGGCGGCTTGGTGTGCTGGACATTAATCGCGATGTCTCCCTGACCGCCGCAGTTGATCTGGCAGCACGATGTCGTAATGTGCACCCGGTTCGGCATATTGCAGTTTTTGAACTCATCGATGAGTTCATCCATCATTGCCTTGACCACGCCTGACGCGTCAGTCCCCGGGATATCGCAGTGCAGCCATCCCTGGGTATGCGAGATCATGGCAACCGAGTTGGCGGTTCCGCCGACCACGAATCCCGCATCTTCCAGAGCATCGATGAGCGGCTCGACCTTGGCTTCTTCAGCCACCATGTATTCGATATTGCTGCGGATCGTGAACCGTACGTGCCCATCGGCAAATTCATCGCCGATGTCGCACAGCTTGCGAAGGGTAAACACGTCCAGAATGCGCTGGGTGCCCGCCTTGACAGTCCAGACTTCATCGCCGCTGTCAGCAACGTGGCGCAGCACGCCTGGCCGGGGGTGATCATGCCAGCGCCACTGGCCAAAATTCTTGACCATCAGCGGATGCATGTACTGGAATCCGTCGGGACAACCCGACTCGATTGGCTGCCGCATGTCCTTAGCCATCTTTTATCTCTCTCTTAAGTTCTTAGGTAAGCGTTCATCACCGGACGAAATTTTCCGTCCAATCATCCTGCTGCCGACTGCGCGCTCTCCGCTTGCCGCTCGAACCACTTCACGGCTTCCTCGTCCCAGCCGTCCATCCGCACGTAGGAAGACTGCCTGGGGTCGGCAATCATGTGCGGGTCGACCTCAATACCAATTCCCTCAAGGAAGTTCACCAGACCGATGCGCTCAATCATTTCGCCGCAACGCTCGTGCTCCAGACCATTCTCAGCCCAGAAGTCGATTGTGTTCTCTGCAATCTCGGTGATCGTCTCGTAGTCCTCTTCGGTCTCGAGCTTCATGAACGGCACAATTACCGTGCCCATCAGATCGCCGATTTTGAGGGTCCGTTTACCCCCCATCAGGATCGTTACGCCAGTGTCCTCTCCCGGGGAAAGGGCTTTGGGCACCACGTTGAGGCAATGCATACAGCGCACGCAGTTGCGGTTGTCAATCTCAAGGGAGTCGTCATCCTTCAGACTCATGCACCGTGTGGGGCAACGGGTAATGATGTTGTCAATGGTGTGCTGGCGGCCCTTTTCGGCGACGTAGTCCTTCCAGGCCTGCTGGTCTACCTTCATGTCGTCACGCCAGGTACCGATCACCGCCATATCTGCGCGCTCGATCGAATTCATACAGTCATTCGGGCATCCGGAGACCTTGAATTTGAACTTGTAGGGAAGCGCCGGCCGATGCACATCGTCTGTGAAATTGTTGACCAGGGTCCGGTGAATCTTGTGCTCATTGGCACAGGACTGTTCACACCGTGCGCCGCCGACGCATGACATCGCTGTCCGCACGCAAGGTCCCGCGCCGCCGAGGTCAAACCCATAATCGTTGATCTCGTCGAAAAAGTGCTGCGTGTTCTCGGTCGTTGCGCCGATAAACATGATGTTGCCCGTTTGCCCATGAAAGGTCACAAGACCGGAGCCCCACTTTTCCCAACTGTCTGCCAACTGGCGCAGCATATCGGTGCTGTAATGATTGCCTGCCGGCGGCTGCACCCGCAGGGTGTGGAATTCTTTGGATTCTGGGAACTGCTGACCCACCTCGGAAAAACGCGGAATGATCCCGCCACCATAACCATACACACTGACGGTGCCGCCCTTCCAATATCCCTTTCGCGTTTCGTA
>NZKZ01000188.1 GCA_002694065.1 Acidiferrobacter sp. | reverse complement strand
TGCTGCCGGTGACCTTTCTGGTGCCGCCAACCGCGGCGATCATATTCTTGGCAGCGCTCTATTACGGGGCGATGTATGGGGGTGCCATCAGCTCCATCACGTTGGGCATTCCCGGTGCGTCTACCGCGGTGGCGACGGTCTTTGACGGTCGGCCGATGGCGCAAAAGGGACTGGCCGATCAGGCCTTGATGGGTGCGGCGATTGCGTCTTTCATCGGCGGCACCATTTCCGTCGTTCTCTTTACCTTGTTTGCGCCTCCGCTTGCAGAACTTGCGCTGAAGTTCGGTCCGCAGGAAGAGTTTGCTTTGATGGTCCTTGCCTTTGCGACCTTCATTGGGCTGGGCGGGGACGATATTCCCAAGACAATATTCTCGATTCTGTTAGGCCTCGTCATGGCGGCCGTGGGCTTTGACATCATCTCCGGCCAGCCGCGTCTTATCTTCTTTGACATGGTTGAGTTCCAGCGCGGCATCGGTTTTCTGGTGCTCGCCATCGGCATCTACGGCATCGGCGAGATGCTATGGACGCTGGAGCAGACCAGCGGCAAGGTGCAGATCGAGAACGTCAAGACCACCTGGTCGAAGTTCAAAGAAAACCTCGGGCATATCAAGAAGTATCTGCCGACCACTTCGCTCGGATCAGCGCTCGGGTTTTTTGTGGGTACCCTGCCGGCAGCGGGGGCCACGCCCGCATCGCTGATGGCCTATGGACTTGCCAAGACTTTCTCGAAGGACCCGGAGAGTTTCGGCAAGGGCAACATCTCAGGCGTCGCAGCACCTGAAGCGGCCAACAACGCGGCCTCAACCGGCTCGATGCTGCCGATGATTACGCTCGGTATCCCGGGATCCCCCACCACGGCCATTCTGCTGGGCGGCATGATTATCTGGGGACTGCGTCCGGGGCCGCTGCTTTTTGCCAACAATCCGGATTTTGTCTGGGGCCTGATCGGCTCGATGTACGTCGCCAACTTCGTAACGGTAGCGCTCAACCTTGCGCTGATTCCGCTCTTTGTTCGTGTTCTGGCCATGCCGTTCACGATCCTGACACCGATAATCTTCATTCTCTGCTTCGTGGGCGTATTCGCCACAACAGACCGGATGTTTGATGTCTGGCTGATGCTGGTGTTGGGACTGGGGGGCTACCTTTTGCGCAAACTTAACTACCCGGTAGCGCCGGCAGTGCTGGCGATCGTGCTGGGCCCGCTGGCAGAGCGCTCGATGCGCCAGTCGTTGATCTCAAGCCGAGGCGATGTGACCACCTTTGTTCATCCCGTGGAACATCCGATCGCGTTGATCTGCATCATCCTCGCGATTGCTTTGATGCTTTATCCTGTCTTTTTGAACTATCGGCGTAAGAAACAGCGCCAGGCTGCACAATCGGGATAACCCTCAGGCCTTGCCGATTCTCTGGGCGTCAATAAAGAGGTGACAGGCGTTGCGAATGGAGATACGTTCTTCATAACAGCGTTTGATCCAAAACTTCCAAGGAAGTCCAAAAGGAGAGGGACATGAGTGATGAACTTTGGCGGTTGAGCGCCTGTGAGGCAGCGCAGGGGATTCGGGATAAAAGATTCACCGCAGAGGAGTTGGTCACCTCTGTGTCAGGGCGCATTGCCGAGCACAATCCGAGGCTCAATGCGATCGTTCTGGATCTCACTGAAGAAGCACTGGCCGATGCCCGTGCGGCAGATGCACAACTGGCGGCTGGCGAAAGCACGGGACCTTTGCATGGCGTGCCGGTCACGATCAAGTCCAATATCGACGTCAAAGGCCAGCCCACCCCCAACGGCCTGCCTGCCTTAAAAGACCTGATAGCTCCCGATGATTCTCCGGTGACGGCCAATCTCAGAAAGGCCGGCGCCATCATTGTCGGGCGCACCAATACCCCTGAGCTCTCGATGCGGCTCAACACCGACAACCCGCTGCACGGCAGAACGCTGAATCCCTGGGATGATGATGCCAGTCCCGGCGGCTCCTCAGGCGGGGCTTCGTCTGCTGGCGCCGCAGGGTTTGGGCCGATTCATCACGGCAATGACATTGGCGGCTCACTGCGCTGCCCGGCGTTTAACTGCGGCCTGTCCACGGTCAAGCCCACCTTCGGCCGTGTGCCGGCCTATGTGCCTTCGGCAACGGAAGAGCGGGGCATCCTGGCGCAGCTGATTTCGGTGCAGGGAGCGATCTGCCGCGAGGTGCGTGATGTGCGCCTGGCGCTTGGTGTGATGTCAGGTGCTGACGCACGAGACCCGCTATGGATGCCGGTGCCTTTTGAGGGATGGCCCCAAGAGCCCGGCCCCATTCGAGTGGGTGTCACAACTGAGGCTTACGGTCATCCAATGCATCCCGAGATTGCCGAGGCCGTTGATCGGGCTGCGGGTTACCTTTCTGACGCGGGTTATGCGGTAGAACAGACGACGACGCCGTCCGTGGATGACTGTGCCAAGGCGTGGTTCAGATATCTTGGCGCGGAGCTCGATGCGTTCTTGATGCCGATGGCCCGCGAGCATGGCAGCGAAACCATTCAGAAGATATTTGAGTGGTATTTCGAGATGGGCGAGACCGCTGATCCCGTGGACTATCGCTTAGGCGTCAAGAACCGGGCTGCGATGACGCGCCAGTGGAACGAATTTCTGGAAGAGACCCCTCTGGTGTTGGCGCCTTACTTTCTGCAGCCCACGCCGGATTGGGACTCCGATCAGAAAAGCCTTGCCGGCACCCGCGACCTTTTCAACGCGGCGATTTACAGCACCGGCATCAACTGGGTCAGTCTGCCGGCGGGCGTGACACCCATCGGTATGATTGCGGGGCGTCCGGCGGGGGTGCAGATTATCGGCCGCCGTTACCGTGAAGACATGGTGCTCGACGCAATGGAAGTGATCGAGTCCCGGGTGGGAGTGCTGACCCAGGCGCTTTGGGAAAAAGAGGCCTAAGCCAGAGCCTGTTTAGTCTGCCGCGTCGGCGGGTGCATTGAGTCGGCGGGTTTCAAATTCAGCCGGTGCCGTGAACTCGATCAGTTCCAGGTCGTCAGAGCAGGCCAGTTCGTCGTGGACGATACCGGCCGGCTGAAGGCAACTGTCTCCCTCGCGAAAAGTGAATTCCCCCTGACCTTCATAAGTGAAGCGGATCCAGCCCTTCAGGATGTAAATCATCTGGAACTCAAGATCGTGTACGTGCGGACCGGTGTGCGGAAACTCGGTCACGGGTTTTTTTACCCGGATGACGTGAGCGTTGTAGGCGCCGCCGGTGGCTTCACTGATGCCAAGATCCCGGTACTCAAAAAATTTGCGCAGTCCCTGCGTCCACTTGGCGTCGGCGGCGCTTGTGGCGCAAAACTGCTGCGGTGGTGTTTTCATAGGATTTCCCCTGGCGGGCAGTCTTTTCCCAAGCATATCCTCAAGAGACCGATCGGTCGACTGCCTGGCAAGAGGGCGATAACCTCCTGAAATTAATGGGAGTTAAATTGGACAGCCCCCTTGAAAAGGCCTGAACGTGACCGCATCTTGGGGGTATGGAAAAAGATCAGACTTTCTCAAACGAGCAGGGGGCAACCCCCACTGTCCCTGCGCAGGCCATGATTCTGCGTGAAGCCGTGATGACGGCATATTCGATTACCGGCAACCTCTCAGCGGCCACGACACTCTGTTCCAGTCTCGTGGATGAAGACCTGCCCGGTGAGCAGCAGGCGTCAGCCGTACTCAATCGGCTGCATCACATCGCGATGAGGCGGCCCAAGCATTAAGCCGCCGTTACCGGATCATGTAGACCTTTTTTAAGGTTTTTGTGACCCGGCAGCTGCCGCTCCAGCCGGCGGGAAAAAACGCTGCCGTATCAGGCCGGATATCGGTGACCTCGCCGTCGTCGCTTTCGTAGCGCGCCTCGCCTTCAAGAAAGTGGCAGAACTCGTCCCGCGTGACCTCACACCGCCAGTGGCCCGGCGTGCATTCCCAGTAGCCGCACTCCGATGCGCCCCCTTCGCCCTTATGCAGCAGCACTCCTTGTGTGTGTGAGTTTCCGTCGAACATCTGCTCGGGGGCACCCCAGTCCTTGAGGTCCTTTTGTGCCAACGGTTCATGCAATACGGCGATCTTCATTTTTCTTCCTGTGTGTTCTTCGGGATAATCGGGCGTTCTTTACCTTGGCCGATATGGCGCGGGCGCAAGATTACCTTATCAGGAGGCAGCGGGAGTGGTTGGGATGAGCGAGACGGAGGCGGACTTTTTCGTGCTGGCGCACGAGCCGGGGCATGATCAGGAGGCATTGCCGCTGTGGGCGAGCGCACGCGAGGGGCTTATCCACTTTGATGAAGCACCAGCGCCGGTGGAACGGATAGACCTGCCGGATCTGCCGGGCGTATTTCAACTGCACAATGTGCTTTCCCCCGGAGAGTGCGAGCAGTTCCGGCTGATTGTTGATACCCTGGGCTTTCACGAGGATGCGCCGGTGTCACTGCCGCACAGCGTGCGGCATATGCACAATCTCAATTGGCTGGTCGATGAAAGCATTTGTGGCACCTTGTTCAGTCGGTGCCAGCCTCAATTGACGGAGCTGATCGGCGGCGCGCCGAGCCTCGGTCTGAACGCCCGCTTTCGCTTTTACCGTTACCAGCCCGGCGATTACTTCAAGACCCACACTGACGGCTCCTGGCCGGGCAGTGCAGTGGTCGATGGCAAGCTGCAGGTCGATGCGTTTGGCGACCGCTGGAGTCAGTTGACCTTTCTGCTGTTGCTGAGTTCAGACTACGACGGGGGCCACACCCGGTTTTACCCTGAGGGCGAAAGCGGCGAAGCGATCCCCGTCCATACACCGTTGGGCAGCGCATTGTGCTTTCCGCACGGCGGTCATCCCCAGCATTACCCGCATGCGGGCGAAAAGATCCGGCGTGGGATCAAGTACATCATCCGTACGGATGTGCTTTATGGGCGGACGCCCGAGTCTGAAAAAATCCAGCGCCGCTGGATGTACTGAACTTAAGGGCCGTAGTCGCGGATCACTTCTGCGACCCGAATCCGGTAATTGCGGAAGATGCCCCGGTCTTTCGCTTCGTTCTGTGCCGCCGCGTGTTCCAGGTGTTCTCGCCATCTTTTGACGGCGTCGAGATCCTGCCAGGTGGATACCGAGATGAAGCGACCGCTTTCAGAGACACTTTCAAAGCGTTCAACACTGATGAAGCCCTCGATCTGTTCGACGTTCTCGCGCAGCAGGCCCGCCAGTTCAAAGTAGCGGTCCTCATAAGCGGGATCGGGCGCAAATTCAAAAAGGACAACAATCATGACCGGGTATCGGGATACGTTTATTCAGCGTTTTCCGCTACAGTGTGATTTCAGACAGGTCAAAGTGTAACGCCAATACGGCCCGGCAATGCGACGACGACGCAGTACCAACTTTCTTCGGCCCGTGTACCGTCTCGGGGGGCTGATGATCTGGAGCCTGTGGGGAGCAAGCCTTGTGTTTGGTATTCCAGCGATCATGCCCCATGATGATGTCGTTGGCTGGGGCTTTGTGACGCTGGCGGCCACGGCGTTTGCGTATCTGCTGCATCGGTTCTGGGACTGGCTGGTCGTTGGCCGCCCGTTTCCTGGCCGCGAATAGATTCACCTGCCAGAGTTTCAGGATTTCAGGACACAAGGAGATAAAGAATGAGTCAGGATCCGGTATTTCATAACTTTGATGAGGCGCCGACACACGTTGCTCCCTTCAGCCACGCGGTGGAGGTCGACGGGTGGATTCAGTTAACGGGACAGATGCCAACGGATCCCGACGATGACAGTGCGCCGTTGCCTGAGGGCGTCCAGGCGCAGACGCGCCGTGTCATGGACAATCTCATCATTGTGTTAAACGGCCTGGGTCTGGATCTTTCGCACGTGCTGTCGTGCCGGGTCTACCTGACCGAGTTCGCACGCGATTATGAGGTCATGAATCAGACTTACCGCGCTTACTTTCCTGCGGGACGTTTGCCCGCGCGCACCTGTATTGGGGTCACAGGGCTCGCCCGTGAGGCACTCGTTGAAATTGATATGGTGGCCAAGCGGCCATAGGCATCTTGAGCTAGATGGGTGGTCGGACCCTTGAGGCATAACAAAACGACCCGTACGCTTCGTGTCTTTCTTGGTGTGGGGCTTCTCGCACCGGGCCTGCTTGTCGGCAGTGCTTATGGTGTCACCCAGACTGCGGATCAGGGCCTCGCGCTTGCCCTCGTGAGCCTTGGCTGTGACGACGCTGACGACGCCAGTTATGTGAGTGAATTTCCCGGTGTCACCTTAGAACCACGGCAACCCCTGGCCAGGGGCGAGCAGGTTTTTGGCTGGCGCCAGACCCTGCAGTTGCCTAACCACCGCCGGGCGGTATTGGAGCGGATCGCCCCACAGGGGCATCTGCGCCGGATCAGTGTCGAAATTCGTGATTCGGATTCAAATCCCCTTCTAGTGGTGCTGGCGGATCAGGATTGCTCACTGAGAGAAGCCCGCGCTATCCGCTATCAGGACGGCCGTGCAGAGTCACTGTTGCTGTTGGATGGGGAATTTCAACCGAGGGCCGACCCCGTCCCGATGAACCCGCCTTTCCCGGCCGGGAAGGACAGCGGGCAGGTCGCTGTGGCGCTGGTTGATTCGGGTGTGAATTATCTGCTGCCTGAGATTTCGCAGCATCTTGCCCGGGATGCGCAAGGGACTCCGCTGGGGTTCGATTTTTGGGATATGGATGCCCGCCCGTTTGATGCCCATCCCGTACGTTCGGAATTTTTTCCACAGCGCCATGGTACCCGCACAGCGAGCATCATTACCCGTGAGGCACCCCAGACTCGGCTGGTGCCGTACCGGTATCCAAGGCCCGACATGCAGAGGATGGAAGATCTGATTACCCACGCGGTCGCCGCAGGGGTCCGGGTGGTGAATATGTCTTTGGGGAGTAACCGCGAATCACAGTGGACTGCATTTGAATATGCCGCCCTCAGGCATCCGGAACTGCTTTTTGTGGTTTCTGCCGGAAATAACAGCAGAAACATTGATCTTGAGCCTGCGTATCCGGCAGTGGTGCCGCTCGAAAACATGCTGGTAGTGAGTTCGGTGGCGTCAGACGGATACCCGGCCGAGGGCGCCAATTGGGGCAAGGAAAGTGTGGACCTTCTGGTGCCTGGGGAGCACATCGCCGCCCTCAATTTTCTGGGAGAGACGGTGGAGGTATCGGGCTCGAGCTATGCTGCAGCCCGGGTCACTGCGCTGGCTGCGCGCATCCTCTTGCGCACCCCAGATCTGACTGCTGCCGAACTGCGCGACGAGATTCTTTCTCTGGCCCAGCCTGCTCCCGGTAACTTCGTCAGACACGGCCTGATCGCCGAGCCCAGCGATCTCGTCCGACAAGGTGATCTGCAGAGTCTCGCGATCCATTCCAGGTCAGTCTGGCAGGATGATTACCCCGATGGCGGTGACGTGTTCATGCCGACCTTTGTGATCCTGGGCGATAGCGGCTGGGAGATGGGTCGGGTTCAGGAGATCGCGCAAAAGGCAGCAGCGCTGATCAGAGCCTGCGGGATCACCGTAAGACCGGCTGGAGTGCTCGAAGTCGAGGCGAACCCCAGCCTTAGGGATTTCTCCCGCTCCAATGCAAAGCTTCTCGCCGGCAAAGTCATGCCCGGCGGCTCCAGAGTGTTTTTTATCCGCGACACGCTGGACCGGCCCGCCTACGACGCTGTGACCTTTGGCACGGGCAATAGCCGGCGCAACCCTGAACTGCGTTTCACTGTATGGATAACCGCGCTCACGCGTGACCCACATATCGCTCTGGCGCATGAACTGGTGCATGTCCTTCTGGACGATGGCGCTCATTCAGCACTGCCAGACAACCTCATGCGGGCCGATACCGCCCCAGGCAATCTCCTACTGACTCCAGAGCAATGTACCGGGATGCGTGACAACGCCCGGAAGAACGGCCTGCTTCACTAGGTCGCCCAGTTTTACCTGGCGCGGGAACAATCCATGGATTGCGCTCGTTGGCAGAAAGTCAGGATCGGCGCCGCGCGGCGGTCACCATTAGCGCGCTGAGTACCAGATACCAGAACAGGGTCCACCATGGCATCGAAAGACCGAGAAAGGTCCATGAGATATCGGCACACTCTCCAGATCCCGCGAGCGCTTTTTGAAGCGCATCGGCTAAAGGCATGTTTGACAACATGAACTCCAGGCCGGGTCCGCATTCAGGTATCTGATCTGCGGGCAGGTTTTGCAGATAGATATGCCGGCCGGCAACGGCCGCTCCCAGAATTCCAGCGAGCGCTGAAAGCGCAGCATAGATCCTGCGCCCATAACCGATCGGGTTATGTATTGCCCCGATGAGCGCGATGAGCCCAAGGAACATAAAGGCGATTCGCTGAAAAACACACAGCGGGCAGGGATCGAGAAATTCCCGGTACTGCAGCCAGTAACCATATCCCAGCAGGCTCACACACGCGACAAAAGTGACGAGGCCTGCCAGACGAAAAAGAGACGATGTTGAGGTCATATAGAAACGTTCAGTAAAGCACCATCAAGTGGCTGTCATGCGGGCACAAGAAACCCAGTCCCGCAAAGAGAGCGCAAAGTTCGGTCTTAAAGAGAAGCGGTGTACCTGCCAAGCAGCCGACTCCGGGCAGCGTTATTTGGGATCGGCACACACCCAGCCTGGCGGGCGCTTTACGCCGTGACAATAAACAGAGTCGCCACTGGGCTGCTGCGCCAGGGTTTGACATCCTGTCAGCGCCAAAGCAGTGAGCACCAAAAGTGCAGCATTGGCCATTCGGCGGGTCATTTTCATATCAGCGTCTTCCTGAGCATGTCCATCCGGCAGAATGGGAGTTGGGGCTTCCGGGGCAATAGACGGCACTGCTTTGAACGGGAGTCGTAGCATTGCAGCCGCCTAAGAATGCTCCTATCAACAAACCTACTGTGAGTTCACGGAGCAGTTTAACCCCTGGGGTCCGGCCTAAAAATGAAGTTTTGTTCACATTACAGGTTTTGATGTCTTTGTGATGGCCCCGGGCCGCACATCGCTTTGAGAATTCGATTGTTGGTGGCATGATGCTTCCTTATCCTTAAAGGCGATAGAAAAGCCCGTCTCGTACAACGTGTGCCTCGATGCTTTGCTCAAGCTGACGACGTAATTCGACATCAACAAAAGATATTATGCTGCCATTCAGACAATCCTGCGCGCTGGGTTTGGCCCTCATGCTGTACGGCGGTCTCGCGTGGGGGTTGCCCGAATGCAAGGTGCCTCAGGGTTTGAATTCGGACGACGAGGCGAACTACTGCATGATCCATACCTTCCGCAACGCCTGCCTGATGCGCAAAGGATATGACCTGAGCGGGGAAAACTGGACGGTGATGGTGTCAGATTATGAAGACTGCACGATCAGGGGCTGTGAGCAGTTTCTGAAAGAGACCGGCAGCCTGTCCGAACCGCTGTTTGAAAAAGCCTGTAACTTTGTTCAGTTTGACCGTGGCAAATGAGCGCAAACCGTAATCACGTTCGCAGATAGGAAGCGCCGTTGACGTCGATGATCGTACCGGTCGAGAACTCCGCACCGGCAGAGGCGAGAAACAGAACCGCGTAGGCCACTTCTTCAGGTTTTGCCACCCGCCCCAAGGGGCTCTGGTTGCGTACGGCATCGCCCCCGGGCCCATCCAGGACTGTGCTCGCCATGTCGGTCTCAACAAATCCCGGCGCTACCGCCCCGACAAAAATGCCCAGCGGGGCGAGTTGCTGGGCGAGTGATTGGGTCAGCGCGTTAAGGCCAGCCTTACTGGCGCCATAGGCAGGACAGCGCGGTTCCCCGCGAAAGGCACCACGCGAGCTGACGTTCACGATCCTGCCGCCACCGGATTCACGCATATGCTGGACCGCGTGCCAACAGAGGTTCGCCGGCCCCGCGAGATTGACCGCGAGCGTACGCTGCCAATGGCGTTGCCACTCCTCGTAGGACACCTCGTCTACCGGATGTGCCTCGAAGATGCCGGCGTTGTTTACCAGAATATCGATACCCCCCAGTTCAGAAATCGTTTCAGCGACGAGTCGTTCCGTTGCGTCGGGGTCCGCGATATCACCGGCACAGAGGGTATGGCCTGTCCCGGGCAGTTCGGCAAGGGTGGCTTGCGCCGCCTCGAGGTTGGATTGGTAATGCACCGCCACCCGTGCGCCCGCACCCGCAAACTGAAGAGCGATAGCGCGGCCGATTCCCCGGGATGCACCCGTGACCAGGACTTTCTTTTCATCAAAGCGCATCGGTCAAGAGTAGCGCAAGTGGTTATTCGGGAGAAGGGCGTCCGCGCGTCTTTTGTGCGGTGAGCCATCCGCCTGCGATGATTGCGATGACGCCGAGGGTGGCAAGACCGTCCAGTGTGTCGCCCCAGAAGACGTAACCGAGAATGACGGCAAAGGGGATGGCCGTGAAGAAAAAGGGTGCGATAAAGGTAATTTCCCCAAGGCGCACCGCCATGATCATCAGAGGAAAAGCGGCACTCACCAGCAGGGCAGAGACCAGGATGCCTCCCGCCATCTTCCAGCCAAAAGACTGCCACTCAAAAACGCTGACGATGCCGGAACCAACGGCAACGACCAGCACGGTAATGAACGCAACCTGCAATGGGTGAGCCGAAGGCTCAATAAAGCGGGTTGAGATCTCCCGCAACGCACTCGCCGCCGCGGTTGCGACCGGCAGCAGCAGTAACAGACTCCACTCCGTTCCCCACGGACGGGTAACGCACAGTACGCCGATAAACCCGATGAGTACCGATACCCAACGCCACAGCGAATTGGCTTCGCGCAGAATAACGATGCCGAGCAGCGTCACCATAATGGGTGAGGTCCAGGCGAGTGCGGCAGCGGTGGGCAGTGCGATGAACTGCAGTCCGAAAAGCCACAGGCTGGTCGACAGTAATTCGCAGCCGCCCCGTACGAGCGACCAGGGTTGTCTGAGACTCGGCAGGGGAATGCGCTGATTGTTAAGTACCAGGACGACGCCCAGAATCAGCAGAATCACCAACGCCCGTACGAAGATGAACTGTGACGGTTTGATCTCTTCGAGCAGTCCCTTAACCAGCGCATCGCTGGCAGTAATTGCGGCCATGGCAAGTACTACGGCCCCCGCCGCCCGGGCATTGTGTCGAGTCGGAGTCACCATGGTGGCGGCCTACTCTAAGGCGGATGGGGTATTGAGGCTACCTGACCCGGGCATCCCTGCACCTAATGGCGAACCTCTCCCCGTGCCCGTAAAATGGCCGACAGCCATTGCGACGACTACGGGAGTGAAGACATGAGCGATGACGTGTCGACAGAAGAATTAAGTGACGAGGAACTGGATGTCCAGCTTCGTGAGGTGGCAGACAAGTTTATTGACCTTGCCAATCAGCAGGCTCAGCGGTTTCATAAGGAGAATGTCAGCCAGGGCATGATGTATGGCACTGCGCGCTTCAATGCCTTCGTTGTGGCATCCCACGCCGATGATGTGCTTGCCTACGATGAGGATCGGGACCGCGCCATCGAGTACTTTGTGGGGCAGTACCGCCAGATGCTGATCAGCAACCTTGATGATTACCGCGGTAGCTTTGAGGATCTCAAGTACGCCCATCTGATGAGTCGCCGGCCGAACTGACCTTGCCCGTGTCTTGACGACAGCCCTTTCACGGGCTGGGGATCACAGTCAGGGGTAACTCATCTGGAGAACGCCATGTTGAAGAAACTGATTCGTGCATTGGGACTGATTATGCTGCTGTCGCCGCTGACCGCGGTATCGGCGGAGAACCCGGCCAGCGCAGATGCTGAGTTGATGCAGGGTGTCATCAGCCGTCAACTGGACGCGTTTGCCCGAGGCGACGCGACCACCGCGTATGCCCAGGCCTCGCCCGTGATTCAGGCGAAGTTTGAGAACGAAGAAATCTTCATGGCGATGGTCCGCCAGGGATACGGCGTATTGATTCAGCCCCAGCGAGTCGAATTTCTGGGCCCAAAGGCAACGTCGAATGGGCCTGTATTTGGTGTGCAGGTTTATGCCCGGGACGGCAGTTCGTGGATTGCGGCCTATCAGATGGTGCGTGACCAGGCGCAGAACTGGCGGATCAACGGTTGTCAGCTAATGCGCGTTGCGGGACAGCCAATCTAGGGCTCAATCGTTTTCGCGACGGGTGTGGACCGAGCAGGGCGCATCTGCGCCATTGTCGACGACGGTAAACACAATAGGCTGACAGCAGACTTCACAATCCTCAACATACTGCGCTTCATGCTCGCTGGGATCTACCAGCGCGGTAAAGGCCTCACCGCAGTAGGGGCACTCGACCAGATGTTCCTCAAGGTTCATGGGCAAGATATTCTGCCCGATTTAGCGCAAAATAAAAGACAACCAAAGCGGTCACAGCGTTGCCTTGGCAGCACGGTCCTTGGGTATGCTGTGGCACTGTGGCGTTTCAATGCCAAGGAGAATAGGAATGGACTACACCGAGATGGCGTGCGAAGCCTGCCGCGCGGGCGCGCCGCCGGCGAGCGATAGTGAACTCGAGAATTTTCTTCAGCAAAGCCCGGACTGGCAGCGGTTGGTGATTGACGATGAGCCGAGGCTGCGGCGGGTCTACCGCTTCGGCAATTTCGCGTCGGCGCTTGCCTTTACCAACGCGATCGGCGAGATCGCCGAAGCTGAAGGTCATCATCCGGCGCTGCTGACCGAGTGGGGAAGAGTGACGGTTGACTGGTGGACACACAAGATCCGAGACATCCACCTTAATGACCTGATCCTCGCTGCCCGCAGCGATGCGCTCTATCAGGCAAAAGCGTAAAACGGACGACTGCTGTGGATCGGACGGAGCGTTTCTACACCATTGACCGGCTGCTGCGCTCGCGTCAGGGAACCACGCTGCGGGCCATGATGGAAGCCATGGAGGTGTCCCGGGCGACGGTGCGCCGTGATCTTGAGTACATGCGTGACCGCCTGGCGGCGCCGATACTCTGGGATAACGACTCGCGCTGCTACCGGTATGACAACGATGCGCAGGGAGAGGAGGAAGACCGCTATGCGCTGCCGGGGTTATGGTTCAACGCGTCTGAGGTGCACGCGTTGCTGACGATGGAGCATTTGCTCTCGAGTCTGCAGCCAGGTCTGTTGGGGCCGCATATTGAGCCGCTGAGAAGCCGTATCCGCAGGTTGCTCGAC
>NZKZ01000092.1 GCA_002694065.1 Acidiferrobacter sp. | reverse complement strand
GCTCGCTTGCTCCTAGAAATGTCTCGAATTTCCTCATGTAGAAGTATCGAATCAACACGATGATGAGGAATGCGCTCGCAAACAGGACCTCGAAGACTAGCAGGGAGGAATCCTCCAATTGGGATATGTCATCGACTTGCTTCAGTATCCCATATGCGTAGAGGATGATGAAACCCCAATGGAAAATCTTCGCCATATTAGTATGAGAGCTAGCCATGTTTTCACGATCCCCAGATGAGCTTGCTCATTCGTAGGCCCACTCGCCTTTCCGCATCACGGGCGTCCTATCGCCCCCCTTGGAGATGCCATCGATGTCGAGCTCCCCGGAGCCGATCATCCAGTCGACGTGGATGTTGGAGGAGTTGCCTCCGGCCTTGGCGACCGCCTCTGGGTCCTTCCCGATGCCCCCCCTGAAGCACTTGGAGTAGCACTGGCCCAGAGCTATGTGGCACGACGCGTTCTCATCGTAGAGCGTGTTGTAGAACAGCAGGCCGGAGGAGCTTATGGGGGACGAGTTTGGGACGAGCGCGACCTCGCCTATCCTCCTCGCCCCCTCGTCGGTGTCGAGCAGCCTCAGGAACACCTCCTCGCCCTCGTCGGCTCTGGCCTCGACTATCCTGCCCCCTTCGAAACGGACCTCGATCCCGTCGATCAGCGTCCCCTGGTGGACCAGCGGCTTGGTGGCCCTGACGGTTCCCTCCACGCGCTGCGCATGGGGTGTCGTGAAGACCTCCTCGGTGGGGATGTTCGGAGTGCATGTGATCCCGTTCTTGGACGTGCTAGAACCGCCCTTCCACTCGTGATCGTCCGCTAGGCCGATCGTCAGGTCGGTCCCGGGCGCCGTGTAGTGCAGCGATTGGAAGTCCTGGTCGTTCAGCCAGCCCTGCCGCTTAGTGAGGGTCTCCTGATGAGCCGCCCATGCGGCGATGGGGTCGTCGTTGTCGACCCTCGAGATGGAGAATATGGCTTCAGCCAGCGCGGCCACTGCCTCGTCGTCCTCCTTGCCTGGGAAGACCTGCTTGGCCCATTCGAGGCCGGGGTAGGACACGATGTTCCAGTTCGTCGTGAAGTTCGTGATCCGCTCCATGGCCGGCTTTGCCGCGATGGACATCGACTTCCCGGCTCTGGCCACCCGAGCGGGGTCCTGTCCTGACAGGAGGAGAGGGTTGGCCCCGGAGATCGCGAGCCTTGCGGTGTTGTTGTCGAAAGCCCGGGCCATCCCCTCGAACACCCAGTCTGCAGACCTGTCCAGGCTCTCATCGGAAGCATGTCTGAAGCGGGCCAGGGAGACTTCGTCATCGGAGAGCATGGTCGTGACGACTTCGGCCCCGTTCCTGTACGCCTCCGCCGCTAGCCTCCTGACTAGGGGGAGGGACTCCACGGGCGCCGTGATTATCAGGTCCTGACCTGGTTGGAGGTCCAGTCCCACTCGGATGGAGACCTCAGCCAGGCGATCCAGCATCTTTGCATCGAACGGTAGGTCTTCATCGGATAGTACGGCCATGGATATCACGATACCCTGCTGGAGAGGGGATTTGAAACTTCACAATTGCAGAGCAGGCTGGGGTCATCTCCGTGCGGGGTTCTTCTTGTTGGACCTCTTTCCCACGGAATCGGGCCCCTTCCACTTCCTACTGGCGCCCTCCTCGTAGCCTGGGTGGCCCGGTATCGGGCAGTGCTTGCCTGCCCTGCATCTGCTGCAGTTGTCCGAGGGCGGCCTTTCCACTACCTTCTGCAGCTTGCCGTACTTCCTCCGAGGCACGGGTCGGTCTGGGGAAGGCGGGCCTTAGGGATTACCTCATCGCGGAATGTTGAACCATTCGCGCTGCTGCTGGGGGCCATGGGAGAGATGGGGGGATCGGACAGCGGGCCTGTCGGGGTTTCCCCTCAGCGCTCGGTTCTATTTGCCCAGGTGATCAACGCGGAGCCGAGGATGTCGTTCGACGAGAGCGGGCTGATGCAGCAACCCGGTGCAAAGGGCTCGGTCGGCAAGGTTTTCCTCGGGGACGTGGCCAGGGCGGCGCTAAGGTCGATGGGAACGCACGGACCTCCCCATTTCTCACAGGAGCCGGGTTTCGACGAGCAGACTTGGAATCTGGTTTGCTCCACGGAAGAGGTCGAAATGAGCATCTCCAGCAGGCACTACTGGGGGTTCGGGCTCTTCTCGAGGTGCTTCCTGAACGAGATCGTCGTAGAGGGATCGCTCCAGACGAGAGCTAGGTGCGCTATGGACATCGTGGCTTCTCTCGGCAGGAACCCTTGGGAGCCGACCAGGGTCAGGGCATTCGAGAGAGCGACATCTGGATCAATGGCGTCGCACACTTCCAGTTGGGAGGGGCTGATCTCAGTGGCCCGAGAGAGCATGAGTGACGACATAGCAAGGATGCAGGACTCAATCCGCAAGGTCAGGGGCATAGAGGAGGGTTCCGAGGATCTGCTGGACTCTGCCGAGGAATCGCTCGAGAGGGCGAGGGAGGCCTTGGCGGACAACAATGCCCCGGCTGTGGACAGAGCGCTCAGCAGGGCCTCGGGCATGGTGCTCAGGGCTGACCCTAGGTCCGACTTGGGCAGCATGGAGAGGGATCTTCTCGGGGACTAGAATCCCAGGGTTTCCCACAACCACTTCCAGACGTTGTTTTCGGGAGTGGGCTCATTGGCCAGGTAGACTACGAGGCTGAAGACTACGCATACGAAGTACACCGCACCCTTGGAAATCTGTATGGCGTCCTCAGACTCCTCGTCGAAGTAGCGAATCAGGCCTGCTGCCTGCTGGATACCGCTACCCTTCTTCTCCTTGGCCATCGAATCACCGCACCTACGGTCCCTATTTCAACTCCACGAGAGGGAGGATCATGGCTCGAGAGTCTCGATCAATACGCATCCGCCATCTAGTTCAACGATCATCGAGGCTGCCCCCATTGCAGTTTCCAGGCCCTCCGTCATTAGGATCTCCCTCCTCATTCCTGCATCTGACTGGAAGACCAGCCTGTGGCTGAGCCTATCCAGAACATCGCGATCGACAACCTGCCATGTCCATTGATTTTGGTCCACGGTCATCAGTGCCTCGATTGGCTTTAGTGGGCCCGTTGCCTTCCCATAGTTCCTGGCTCTCTTTACCAGATCCCCGAGTTTCATCTTGGTCCCGATTTCGTCAGTCTTTGTTGGTTGTGAGGACTTGTTGGAAATCCTCCTTCTATATCTGAATCCTGCCATGTGCATCCCTTGCGGCAAATGCCGCGATGGCCGAGCGAAACGAAGGGGGTTTAACCGTTGTTGGTTTCTAAGTGTGAAATCGGCTGAAAATAGAGGGGCTGTAATTAGCGGACATTCCAAGAGCAATTATGTCGAATACTCCGGGCGCCATCCATGGCTGGCAGGGAGTCGAGTTGGAGGGAGGAGGCCGAGAGCAGCATTCTTCTCAAGGCCGTCTCCCACTGGAGGGAGGACCCCGGAGCATGGTTCGAAAAGTCGTATTCGAGGCTATTCGAGACTGTCAGGGTCAATCCGCACAGCCCGGACAAGGACTGGGTAGAGGGGTGGCTCGAGGGAATGGGTTCCTCCAGGATCCCTTGGTTTTCCGGTCCCGGCAGTGCTTGGGAGATGCCCTTTGAGAGGGGGTCTGCAGAGGGAGAGGAGAGGTTGGTACTGACTGCTCTTCATGACACTGGTAGGATAACTAGGCAGGAGGCCGTGTCGATGCTCCCCGTCCTAGCACTAGACCCTAGGCCAGGGGAGGTCGTCCTGGACATGTGCGCCTCTCCGGGGTCAAAGACCACCCAGATATGTGAGCATCTGGGAGACTCCGGTGCCGTGATTGCAAACGAGGTGATTAGCGGCAGAGTGAACACACTTGTCACAAACGTCCAGCGGCACGCTTCCAGGCCAACAGTGGTGGTCCAACACGACGGCAGGCACATCCCGAAGGTGCCTGAGAGAGGATTTGACAGGGTGCTGGTGGATGTCCCTTGCACAGGCTCAGGGACCACTAGGAAGAACCCGGATGTCTGGGGTAAGTGGTTGCCCTCCTCCGGTCACTCCATGCACGAACTCCAGCATGACCTACTGAGTCGAGCGATCAAGGTCGCCAAGCCCGGTGGCAGGATTGTGTACTCAACTTGCTCGCTCGACCCGGTTGAGAACGAGGCTGTTGTGGCAAGAGTTCTGGAAAGTGGAGTCGCGAAAGTCGTCAAAGCCCATGATCTACTGCCAGAAGTTCCTTCTGACCAGGGGATGATGGTTTGGCCGACTCTGGACGATAGTGGCAGAGTCATTGATGATCCCGTCTTAGAATTCCTAATCCCCCCCAGGGAAGCCTCGGTGGCTTCCCAACTTGAGAGCTGCATGAGGGTATGGAACGACTCTGTAGGAGGGGGTGGTTTCTTCCTAGCCGTCCTGGAGAAGGCTGCCGAGTCGGGAAGAGGGGCTGCTGCGAGACCCCCCTCGGGGCCTAGGGTTAATCCCCTTGAGGACCCTGCGTCCTCCCCTCTGCCAATCGCAGGCGAGCTAGCATCCCTGCTAGAGGAGTCCTGGGGATCAGTTCCCAGCAACATGTGGCACAGGGGAAAGAGCATCCTCTGGTCGACCGATGAAGTCAGGGGGGTCTGGGACTCGGAGAGGAGTCGAAAGGGAGGTAGGGAGCTGGTACCCGGGGGTCGGTGGCGACCCCTCAATGTGATTCACCTCGGCCTGATTTCGGCTAGAGTCAGGAAGGGCGAGTTGGAGAGGGTTGTTTCCAAGGCTGCTCACAGGCTGAGCGGGGAGATCTCCGGGCCCTACATCGAGGTCGGAAGTGACCTACTGGAAGAAATCCTTCTGGGGAACGAGCCCAGCGCTGAGGCCTTGGGACCATTGGCCGGAGAGATCAGGGGAAGCAGGGTCCTCGTTGACGAGAGCGGTTTCTGTCTCTCAGTCTGGGTTGGAAATAGAGTGACCCCAATGATTAGCGAGTCAGAGAAGACTGTGATGAGGGCCACCAGGGGATTGTCGATTGCACTTCGAGAAGAAGAGTGAGCGTAATTTTTTGCTCAATCGCTCATGCATTCACAGAAATGGCTGGCATATGTTCAAGAGCCGCGCTAGTAAACAGCATTCCTCGGTGATTGCTTGGATGATGTTGACCGTCGTATACTGAAGGTCCTAGAGGCCGATGCTAGGACTTCCCTGAGGAAGATTGCAGAGGAGGTTGGAGTGGCACTGGGCACGGTGAGTAACAGGGTCAGGAGGCTGGAGAGTCTGGGAGTGATACGCGGTTACACCGTCCTGCTTGACCCCGACAAGTCAGGATGGGGGCTCAGCGTTGTAATAGGGCTGAGGATTCAGAAGGGCAGGATGATCAATATCCAAGAGAAGATTGCCAAGGACCACCGAGTTTACGGGGTCTACGACGTCACCGGTGACTACGACTCGATGGTGCTCGCAAGGGCGAAGGAAAGGGATGACCTGGATGACCTGATCAAGCGGGTTGCTAGCATGGAGGGAATAGAGAGGTCCGTAACCCACCTAGTTTTGAACACAGTGAAGGAAATGCCTCCTTCGATCCCAGAGTAGTAGCTCACTCGATATCAGAGAGGAATTGCTGGATCAACGGCTCCAGAGCAGGGGCGTGGGGGAGCAGGGACTCGACGGTCCTGCCCTCTGGCTTCATGGTCCTGAGCAAGACCTCCCTCAAATCCTCGTCAACTTGGGAGTCCATGGCCATTAGTCGCTCTCTGATGGATGCCTGAATCCTCCCTCCAGTGCGGTCCCAGTCCATCAGCAGTATGACGGGGGGGCCTCCGTCGGGAGTGGGGCTCTTGCAGTATTCCGAGTGCAAGTAGGCGATTAGCCTGGGTCTGTCCCAACCCCTGTTGACCTTCTCAATTGGGCCTATGAATCCCAAGGCCCTCAGAGCCCGCTCATCCCGGATGCCCTCGACCACAATTGGGCGATTGAAGCCCCCTTCGTCGATTGGCCTGTTCCTGATAATGGATCTTGCAATAGCCATTGCAGATTTCTCGAACCTCTTCTCCCTTTCGGGTGGTCCGGAGACTTTCGATCTCTTTCCAGTCCATTCTGGCATGGTCTCCCTCTTTGACATGATAGTCACCGAATTATGAACGCGTTCCTGGCAGTTTTACCCTAGCCCTGGTCCCGGCCACTAGGAATGGAATTGCCCCGTGTCGCTTCTAGTGTTTTTCCGAACACGAAGCATGCCCCAGCAGAAGTCACACCCGCGACCCTTATCAGGGGATTTTGCCCGCGGAGGGTTAGAGATAGCCATGAGTGTAATGACACCAATCTTCGAGACCCTCTGGGATCACTATATTTTGTGGTCCGTTGTTGTTGGGGGAATCGCGTTTGGGTGGCTGTACCACCACTCCTTCTGGTTCACTTCCAAGGACGGAGAGAAGCTGCCAAATGTGGACGATCTGGCAGTGGGGGTATTCCCCAAACACAATGACGACATGCGTCTCGAGGTTGCTTGGACCGTTATTCCATTCATACTGATAGTGTGGCTGACATACTACTCGTGGGCCCCCCTGGACGCCGTTTGGACATCCACTGAAGGCGGAGTTCACGGATACGAGTGCGAAGAAGGGAAGTTCTCGAATAACGTGATGGACTCTAACGGGATTATAACCTCGGATTGCTATCACGTTATCGAGATAACGGGGCAGCAGTGGTTCTGGAGTTTCGACTGCCTGGAGTTGGAGACTACCCTGTGTGACACGGGCACGGAAACCATGGAGGTCTACGGGAGCGTTCCAGTTCTTAGCCTGAAGAAGGGCGAGACTTACCTTGCGGTGATGGAATCAATAGATGTCACCCACGCACCTTGGTTCCAGCATCTTGGTACCAAGGAGGACACCTTGCCGGGACAGCAGACCACACTCTGGCTGCCGATTTCAGACTCGATGACAGAGGAGTCGATGGTCCTATGCGCAGAGTACTGCGGTGATGCCCACTCGATCATGGCAGCCAAATTGGTGGCGCACAACTGAGGTGAGATGATGGCAGGAAGGAGACCGAAGATTGTCGTATTGGCCCTAGTCGCCATCGCTGCAATGCTGGCTGTTCCCTCCGCACAGTCACTTCCAGGGGGGATCTCTGGGGTCCAGCAATCAGGGTGCAACTGCCACGGAGCGGTACCATCCGATTCAGTAGTGGCCTCCATCCAGGGGCTTCCAGATAGTTACAACTACTCAGAATCATATGAATTGACGGTTTCCTTCCAAGGAGGACCGAGTCAGGAGGGGAACTCCAACCAAGGCGGTTTCCACCTCTGGGCTAGCGATGGGTCTCTCTCAGTCAACGATGCCACCGCACAGCTATACAACGAAAATGAGGCTGGGCACACCGAGGCCGGAAACGACCAGACCTCATGGACATTGACCTGGACCGCTCCCACTACTGACAAGAACGTGGAGTTCGTCCTCCATGTCAACTCCGTCAACGGGAACGAAGACGGAGCAGGAGGGGGGTCATCTGGTGACATGTGGAGCAAGGTTGCAGTATCCCTTAGCGGACCGATAGAGGTACTGGAGGCCGCTGATCCGTTCGTCGTTCTGGGAGTCCTGATCATCGTTTCGGCAACATTGCTTGCAATCACTCTTGCGTACGTATTCTACAGGAAGGACCCGGATGCTTTTGACTGGGACAACTTCGCTCCATGGCTTGCTGACTGGCTAACCAGCACGGATCACAAGAAGATAGGGACCCTGTACTTCGTCGCAGGGCTGTTCTTCCTAGGAGTAGGCGGGATCATGGCCATGATTATCCGGATCCAACTTGCTGTACCTGGTAACGATTTCCTCACCCAAGAACAGTACAACCAGTTCTTCACGCTGCACGGGACGACGATGATCTTCCTCGCCGCGATGCCGATGATCAACGGGTTCGCCAATTGGATGATCCCCTTGCAGCTTGGTGCAAAGGACCTGGCACTACCCAGGATTAACGCGATGTCTTTCTGGCTGCAGCCCTTCGCTGCTCTGCTAATCTTCACTGGTGTCTTCTCCGGTCATGGGGCTGACACAGGCTGGACGGGATATGCGCCTTACGTGGTCAGCGAGGGTGCTCACCACGGGACCACGATGTGGGCTGCTGGACAGATATTGCTCGTGGCTTCCTCCACACTGACCGGGATCAACTTCCTGACCACGATGGCCGTGATGAGGGCCCCAGGTATGGGTTGGATGCAGATGCCCCTATTCAGCTGGTCCATCTTGGTTGCCAACGTGATGCTGTTCCTCTCCATCCCGGCTTTCGGAGTTGGCCTGATACAAGTTTACCTGGATCGTGTGGTCGGTACTGCCTTCTACGACATCGCCGCAGGAGGCGATCCTTTGCTGTGGAGCCACCTGTTCTGGTACTTCGGACATCCCGAGGTTTACGTCGTAGTTGTCCCTTCTTTCGGCATAATCTCTGAGGTTATCGCGACGAGTTCCAGGAGGTCTGTGTTCGGATACAGGTCGATGGTGTACGCGATGGCTGGGATAGGCATCGTCGCCTTCATCGTCTACGGTCACCACATGTTCACAAGCGGCATGAGCCCTACGCTGAGGTTCGTAACCATGCTGACGACCATGCTAGTCGCGGTTCCAACCGGGATCAAGGTGTTCAACTGGCTGATGACCATGCATGGTGGATCGCTTGTATACAGGACGCACACACTCTGGGCTCTAGGGTTCCTTGTGACGTTCACACTCGGGGGCATCTCTGGGATGTTCTTCCCGTCAATAGCTATGGACACGCACCTGCACGAGTCTTACTTCGTGGTCGCCCACTTCCACTACGTGCTAGTAGGGGGCACTGTGTTCGGCTTCTTCGCAGGGATATACTACTGGTGGCCCAAGGCGACGGGGAAGATGCTTAGCGAGAAGCTGGGCGTCTTGCACTTCCTGACCGCATTCATCTCATACAACGCTCTGTTCTGGCCGATGCACAGGTTGGGCGTGTGGGGGATGACCAGGAGGCACCACACCTACTTCGTCACCACCGAGGAGGCACTGGGTTCGCTCCCAATGGAAGCGGCTGGTTGGAACATGTTCATCACCGTCTCTGGATTCCTCTTCTTCTTCTCGAATTTCATACTGGTCTTCAACATGATCTCGTCCTCGATCAGGGGGGAGAATGCCCCCGACGACCCATGGGGAGGGTGGTCCTTCGAGTGGATGACCAGCTCCCCCCCTCCTGCTCACACACTATACAAGCTAGATGACGGCACTTGGGGGATCCCCACTCTGAAGGATGCGAACGAGCACATCGCGAACGAGCCGGGGATAATAGGACGCTGGTTCCAGAGGCTACTGGTTAGCGATGAAGACACGGGGGAGGTGGCACACTGAGCCAAGACGATCACTATCACCACCACCCCAGTGCATGGGGGCCGCACGACTGGGACCACGGTGCCCCACACAACTCATGGGCGCCCATAATCATGAGCGGTGGCTTCGCCCTCTTCCTGTTCACTCTCGCTGCGGCGTTCGAGTGGGGGGAATTCATGGGATGGGTGAACGTCCCACTAATCTTCGTTTCACTGGGCATCGTAGGAGTTGGCCTATTGGTATGGTGGAGGCAGGACTGGAGCTACGGGGTCGATGGAAAGGAATCGATGCACCTTTGGGAGCCCAAGTCAACTGGGACGCCATTCCAGAACATCGACATCAGGAAAGTTGCGCTATGGGTTTTCCTAATGTCCGAGATGATGGTCTTCACCTCACTGTTCAGCACCTACATGAGGTACAGACTGGGGATACCCAACTGCAAAACCGTATTCAATTCGGGCGATTGGGTGGAGGGGACTGCTGTGAATTGCTTCGAGCCAGCAAGCCACCTCATAGCCTCCAGCTGGTTCCACCTAGCGCCGGGAGCGATCAACACCTTCGCGTTGATCATATCGTCCTTCACAATCGTTCAGGCACTTCGCTATGCTAAGATGAAGGACATCGACGAGAACGTGAGGAGGAAGAAGGTGACAAGATACCTCGGGACGACCTGGTTCCTGGCCGTTCTCTTCCTGACCCTCAAGATGATCGAGTGGTTCCTCGGATTCCCTCTGCCGGAGTTCATGCACGAGTTCAACCACGGTGACTCGACCATCAAGTCCCTCTACGCAGAGGGTTACCTGATCAACGCTGACCACTATCAGCACCACTACTACGACACTCACTACCTGGAGAGCCATGGCGGGATGGACCAGGACACGGCGCTCTACGCTATGATGCAGGAGGGGACCCACCCGGGCGGACACATGATGGCTAACATACAAGTCAGCGCGACGACCTTCTACGTAACCACCGGGACTCACGGGGCACACGTGTTCGGCGGCATAGTCGGCCTCACCTACATGACTCTCAAGGCCGCTAGGGGCGGATACACCCCTGACAACGCGGTCTCGATCGAGTACTTCGGGCTCTACTGGCACTTCGTGGACCTGGTCTGGGTCCTGGTCTTCCCGTTCTTCTATCTATACTGAGGCGAAAATAATGGCACACTACAAACTGAGGCGAAAATAATGGCACACTACAAAATTCTTGGACAGGACCCATACTGGATGAACTTCATCGGGCTGATGGTGCTAACCGTGATCGAGGTGGCCGCGGTAGGGATTGAGCTTGGCACGACGATCACCCTAGCTATCCTAACCGTGATCGCCATCCCCAAGTTCTTCATGATTGCAGCGATCTTCATGCACCTCTATGGTGACGAGGACTCGGGGATACTGACCCTTACGGCCCTCTTCCCTGCTTTCTTCATCATCATCATGGTCCTGTTCGTGGGCCTCACGCACCCGGACGCAGCGACGGGGCTTCCCGACTGGTGCAGACCGGGCAACTACGGCCTGTGACGCTGCAAGGTTCATCCGTGGGAGTCCTCACGCAAGCACGCTGCAGACGTCGCATAGCCTGGTATTGCGCCGGATTTGAAATCCGGTGTCCTAGTGACTCGGGAGTTCAAATCTCTCCGTCTGCGCCAAACTAGCCCTGTCTCCTTCTCGAGGCTGCCAGAGCCAGGAGCGAAGCGCAGAGCGCGGAAGCCGCTCCGAAGCCAGGGATGCCGTCACTGGGAGGTGGGTTGGCGTTGTCGCCGAGGCCGTCGCCGTTTGCGTCTTCCCACTCGGTGGAGTCGCGTGGGAAGGCGTCCTGAACGTCCTCGAAGCCGTCGTTGTCGTCGTCTGCGTCTATGGCGTCACAGGTGCCGTCGCCATCTAGGTCCTCGGGAGTCACGGACGCGGCGCCCTTGTCCCCCGATCCACCCGCATTAGAGCAATCGGCCTCCTGAGTGTCCGACCACCCGTCTCCGTCGTCGTCTGTGTCGGCGTTGTCCCCGATGCCGTCGCCGTCGGTGTCGACTGACTCGGACGCATCCAGTGGGAAGGCGTCCTGCTCGTCCTCGACGCCGTCGTTGTCGTCGTCTGGGTCCGAGTTGTCGCCGAGGCCATCGGAGTCCGTGTCAGTGCCCTCGGAGTCGTCGGAGGGGAACTCGTCGAGGTCGTTGTCCACCCCGTCGCCGTCCACGTCGGGATCCGAGTTGTCACCCACCCCGTCGCCATCTGTGTCTACCGACTCGTTGGCGTCCTCCGGGAAGGCGTCCAGGCTGTCGCCCACCCCGTCGCCATCTGTGTCTACCGACTCGTTGGCGTCCTCCGGGAAGGCGTCGGAGTTGTCACCGACACCGTCGCCATCTGTGTCTACCGACTCGTTGGCGTCCTCCGGGAAGGCGTCCTGCGGGTCGCACGTACCGTCGGAGTCGTTGTCGCTTGGGATTGAGTCCGCTTCATTCGGGTCAGACCCGCAGTCGAGCTCTTCGGAGTCGAGGTAGCCGTCGTTGTCGTCGTCTGGGTCCGTGTTGTCACCCGTCCCGTCGCCGTCCGAGTCGGCCCACTCGTTGGCGTCGTCCGGGAAGCTGTCGTAGGGGTCCTTGTAGGAATCCCCATCGGAGTCGGCGGATGCGAATGTGGCCTCGACCTCGCCCAGGTTCTCACCGGACATCACCTCGAAGCAATTTCCGTCGTAAGCCGCGCCCTGGTAAGAGGTCACGGACGCGTCCCACAGATCTTCTCCGCTCCAGGCACAGATGTTCGTGTCCGCGGAATAGGGCTCGGAGCCCTCTGGGTCCCCTGGGTAGTTAAGCCTGAAGTTGCCATCCGTGCCCTCGGCAGATACGTCGAACGATCCTATCCAGACCCAAGTGATCACGGGGGCCATTTCGGATCCGTCATCACCGAAGCCCGACAGAATGAGTATTGCGTCCACGCACCAAGGGCTTACTCCGTTGAGAGTGGTGATTGCGAAGGGAGTGCTGGCCCCGGTCCAACTGCAGCCCCCTGGTCCGCCATTAAGCGAGGGGCCGCTGTCAGGAAGCCCGTCTCCGTCCTCGTCATCGAGGGAGATGAATCCCAACGGGCCATTCCAGTAGCCCCCAGCGTTCTCACATTGCTGGCGGTTATCTTGTGGTGCGACTGAGTTATTGCCGTCCTCGTCCCATGTGAAGCAGATCCAGTGAGGCACCAGTCCCGACTCCTCGATGAGGTGCTCGGAGTAGGCGTCGCCCTCTGTGACGGAAAGCTCCCCGTCGCCATCCCCGAAGTCGCTATCGATCTCCTCCCTTATTGATGGGTCCAGAATCTCGTTTCTCTGGATCGAGACCTCTACCGTTCCCTCGCCCACGTCGACATGCTCGAGGAATAACTCGACACTAGTGTCCATCTCGAAGTCCGCAATCTCCCACTGGAAGACATCGTGCCCGTAGAGCGGGCTGTCTGGCTCGAAGTCGAACCCAGGGGGGGACCAATGGGTCCAAGCAGGGTCGCCTCCGCACGAAAGCTCGAGTCCGGAGGAGCCGTAGTGATACTCACAGACGTCCCAACCGTTCCCAGCCACATCTCCGTCCCCATTGAAGGTGATCTCGGAGCTCGCCCCCTCCCATTGGTACCCCACGTAGCCTATGGCCTCCTCGAGGGTCTCGTCGAACTCCTCGGAAAGAATGTGGGCCTGGGCCACAATCGAGAGCGCGTCGAATGCTTGTGCCTGGAAAATCGCATTGGCACCCGAGCATTCGTGATTCGCATTGCAGGCGTCCCAGAAATGATCCGAGAGGACGGATTCGTATCCAGATCGTTCAGCGACGATAATCCCGTCCGCGTCTGACGGGTCGTCGAAGTCCGATTCGTCCAGGAATGCCATGTCGTAATAGGAGACTATGTCTTCGTCGAATCCGTAGTTACGCAGGCTCTCAACCATGTCTATGCCGGAATCACCCCATGTGACGATGACGACGCTGTCGCAGGAGTTGCTGACTATCTCCTCGGAGATTGTGTCGTAATCCGGAGATGATGAGTACAGCGCGAATGACAGGTCGTCTCCGTCGGAGTCTAAGCACATGGGGTTTCCATCGCTAGCCCAGGCCTCTTCGAAGAGCTCCGCTGTTTGCTCCAAGAAAGAGTCGGTGGCATCATACACCAACGCGGGGCTGTTCGATCCGGAGCCAGCATCCGTGACAGTCAGTAGGTAGGCCAGCAGAGGCCCGTCCAAACCGTCACTAGGGATGACTCGGAAGAATCCCTCGAACTCCTCGGAGTCGCTTAGTTCGGGGCTGCTGGAGGTGGGGGAAATGTATGGGATGCCCGCCGCCGAGAAGATGGAGTTTACTTCCATCGAGACGTGCGAGCACAGTGGCCCCACCACGAGCCCTATGCCCGAGTCGACGACGTCCTGGGCCGCATCCTGGCCAGTGGTTCCGTCGCAACCGGAGTCGAAGGGAACCACGTTGAACCAGTACTCATCCTGCTGGCTGTTCAGGTAGTCCATGGCGATCTCGTACGAGGCATCGAAGCCGGCGCTGAAATCCGAGACGGGGCCGGACATGTCGTACATGAACGCGATATCGACGTTCTCCCTGGACCAGGGGTTCAGGAGCGTGAAGACGTCCGCCCCGTACAGTGGGCTGTCCGGCTCGAAGCTGAAGTCAGCCGGGGGCAAGTGAACGAGGAAGTCGTCGGAGAGTGTGTAGTTCGTTTCGTGGTAGTTGTACTCATGGACTGAGAAGCCATTGCCGGCCACGTCGCCGTCCTCGTTGAAGGTGATCTCGGAGCTGGCACCCTCCCATTGGTAGCCCACGTAGCGAATCGAGTCGTTGAGAGTCTCGTTTGTCATCTCCGATAGAATGAATGCCTCGCCGATGATGGATACGGCGTCGTACATCTCTGCGGTGAAGATGCCGCTGCTGCAATCATCGTCATTGGAGCAGAATTCCCAGAAATCGTCTGCCTTCTGGGAGTGGTAATCGCCCTGTAGGCGCAAGTACCGGACGCCGTCGGCGGCTGATGCGTCATCGAAGTCGCTCGAAATCATATACCCGATCCCATCGGATCCGTAAATAGCGCCGGTGAACCCTGCTTCACTCAGCGCTTCTATGACTTCGGCGCCCTCGGTTTGGTATGATACTAAGACGACTGAGTCGCAGTAGTTTTCGATCACTTCATCGGCGATGCTTGAGAAGTTGGCAGATTGGTCCTCGAAGTCTATGGTGGTGCACAACTGATTGCCGTTTTCATTCCATGCTTCCTCGTAGGCTTCGGCGACGTGCGTACTGTAGTCGTTCGTCATGTGCACCAAGGCAGGGCTGGATTCGGACACGGTAAGGGTCGCGAGTGAATGGGCCTGCATGGCGTCATGAGGGGTTGTCCTGAAGAATCCCGGGTGCAAGCTGGTGTTGCTCAAGGCAGGGCTGGTAGAAGAGGGGGAGATATGGGGGATGCCATAGCTCGATAGGACGGAGTTGGCGCCCATGGAGGCACCCGAGCAGATGGCCCCCACCACGAGAGTGACGCCAGAGTCGACTAACGACTGAGCTGCGGAAGCGGCGTATGATGATGCGCAATTTGAGTCGGCGTAAATGGGCTGGAATTCGTATACATCCTGCTCTTCATTCAGATGGGAAATGCCATGTTCGGCCGCTGAATGGAAGGCAGGCCAAAAATACGAGACGGGGCCTGACATGTCGCCCATGATCCCTATTTTCACCTCGATCCTGCCATCAGAGCCGCCTCCCGAATCGTGGTCTGCCTGAACGCTGCCGATGATCGGCGATGCAGCGGTCAGTATCATCAGGAGTATGGCTAGTATTCCCCTGTTCTTGCATTGGATGGTTTCTTCATTCATGCCCATTGAGGGAGGGTTTTCGTGATTAACGGTTTTGCCGAATTCCGGACTGCTACTACACGTTGGGGGGACTGGGTCCGCCCCTCACCTTGAGTTGCCGCTCGTGGAACTCGAACCTAACTGGAGTGGTCATGGAGATCTCGCCATCGAGGCTGATGAACAGCGGTGGGTCGTGACCGTGGGCCTGGGTCGGGTTGCCCTCGCTGTCCAGGGCGCTGATCTCGAAGCTCCTGCATGGCTCCATGGTTATCTTACCCCACTTGCCGACGTGCTTTCCCTTCTCCAGTGGGCCCATGACCCTGAGCATCTGCATCTTGGAGAGGCCGAACCCTAGCACGATGCTGGCGCTTTCCCCGAAGGGGTGCATCCCGGGGGCGACCTTGTAACCGCCTCCGAAGGTCTCCGTCTGCATCATCGCGAAGAGCCCGGTCAGGTCCACCTTGCGTCCGGGATCGTCATCCACCTTGATCCAGGCCATCTGGCTCTTCCAGGACAGGATCGCCTTGATCGCCAGGAAAGTGTACTTCTTCTGACCGCTTATCCACGAGAAGTGCCCCTCGTCCTTCATGCGATTTATCGATGAGGTGACGCCGCCGTCGCACTCGAGGAAGGACCATCGTACCAAGTTCGCCCCATTAGCGGGCTCTCCTGTTACCGGGTAGTGCTTGGGGGAGGGGATGCCTGGGTGCTCGGGGGCCCTGAGCCCCTCCACCCTGATCCCCCCTACGGTGTAGTCCTCACCATCGGCAAGGAGGGCTACGGCGCCCTGGAGGTCCTTGAGGGGGATGCCTATGGATCTGGCGAAGTCGTCGCCGTTGCCCATGGGTATGATTCCCAGGCGCGTGTTTGAGCCGCGTAAGCCGTTCGCGACCTCGTGGACTGTCCCATCCCCGCCCACGGCGACAACCAAGTCGTATTCGCTTTCCCTCAGTCCGCTGGCGATCTCGATGGCGTGACCCTTTCCCTCTGTCATGAATACGTCGAAGTCGATCCCCGATGACTCGAGGGCTTCCTCCACCTTGTGGAAGTTCTTGCCCATCTTGCCGTCTCTGGCGTTAGGGTTGGCTATGCATGCTATGCGCGTCACGGACACCCGAGTGACAGCATCCGACTTCAATCCTGCCGAAGCAAGGAATCATGAGTGAGCGTGGGTTCAGATGGTCGATTGGGATGGCAGATGGCGAGATGCATATGCGCAGGGCCATCGAGCTAGCCGAGAGGGGTCGGCATCGGGTGATGCCGAACCCACTGGTCGGCTGCGTCCTGGTTAGGGACGGGGAGGTCCTGGCCGAGGGCTGGCACGACCACATAGGCGGGCTGCACGCAGAGCAGATGGCCATAGCAGATGCCGAGTCGAAGGGCGTCTCAACGATGGGTGCCACTGCTTACGTCACTCTTGAGCCATGCAATCACTTCGGCAGAACGCCTCCCTGCACAGAGTCACTACTCTGGGCCGGGGTGAGCAGGGTGGTGATAGGGTCGCAGGATCCGAACCCCACCGTGAGGGGAGGTGGCATCGAGGCTCTAATCGAGGGAGGCGTCGAAGTGGAACAGGGGCTGCTGGAGGATGAGTGCGAGACGCAGATGAGTCCCTTCATGCACTGGTGCAGACTGCGGAGGCCGCTTGTCACGCTGAAGGCATCGACCGACTCCAGTGGGAGGATCGACTACGACAGTTCTCGCCCTTCAGAGCGATTCAGCTCGGATGAGTCGCTCGAAATGGCCCAAAAGATACGAGCCGATTCCATGGCCATACTTGTGGGGGTGAATACGGTGATCAGGGATGATCCTTCTCTCACCGTCAGGGGCCCGGATATAGGCCCAAGGAACCCACCAATCAGGGTGGTAGTGGACCCCAACAACAGGGTGCCCTCGGATTGCAGGCTCATGACTGATGGAGAGGCCCCAACATTGCTGGTGCAGTCAGCCGATTTCGACTCATCTGGAGACGAGGGCAACGTAAGCAGGGTGGTCATGCCGGAGCAGGATGTTCCAGTTTACCGGATACTCGACATGCTCGGGGACAGGGGGATACAGTCCCTTCTGGTCGAGGGAGGACTGGACACATGGGGGAGGTTCCTCTCCGAGGGGCTGGTAGACAGAGCAAGGATCTGCGAATCCCCCAAAGAACTTGGCGGGAATGGTCCAGTATTCGACTCATCCTGCCTATCGATGGCCGGTTTAGACCTCATTTCTTCTATGGAAGCCTCCGGAGACAAAATCGATTGGTGGGGAAGAAAACGATCGCCTTAGGCCACATCGAACCATGATAATGCAGGGCCTACGGTTAAATAGAATGGGAAGCGGCCCGGGCGATACATGTATAGCGCACGCAAGACACGAACACTAAGCATCTGCCTGATAATGGTGATTTCTTCACTGGGACCACTAGCAACGGCAGACCACGAGGACGAAGGCCCATGGATGGAGCTGGAGATCCTCGATGACGGGAACTGGGAGCACGTCGACTATGGAGAAGACAGTGAAATCCCCTACCTCCTCTCAGCAGGAGAATACGAGCTGAGCCTGGGGTCGTTCGGCCTTGCCAACGGGACGGATTACCATCTGTCATGGGAAGTCAATACCTATGACATCTACAACGACTCCGATTCTTCCTGGAACGAGGACAGGAACTGGTACGCCTACAACGACTCTAGCGCTGAGAGTCTGAACCTGACGGTGGGGGAGTTCTCTTGCCACTTCTCGATCTTTGCCGAGCTGCAAGACAATTCCACGGGAGATAGCACCGAAGCATTCTGGTGGCTCCATGGGCCATGCGGGAACAACGGCATCATCGGCCTAGAGATCGACAACGGAACGTCGGTCATCGAAGTGCCAAACGTGTTCGACGTGGATGGCGAGCTGCTCCCGATAGATGCTGGGACCCACAACATGACGTGGACATTCTCCAACCTTAGCTCCGGACACTACATGTTCGAATACTTCGGAGATGCAGGGGACGATTACGATGAAGATGAAAACATGTTCGAGTGGAACGGGACTTCCCCGGATGCCGGAGATTCCGAATGGGAGCTGGAAGTGGACACGCTTGATTGCGAATTCTGGGTCGACGGCATGCTGATGGAGAACGTCTCAGGGAACTGGATCCTGGTAGCGAATCACTGGACCAACTTCATCGGCCCATGCGAGATCCCAACCTTCACGCTGATCTACGACGACGGCAGCGGTAACATGGTCGAGTACGAGATGACTCCCATGACCGAGAGCTTCGATGGCTGTGAAGAGGTTGACGAGTACGAGGACGACGATTACGATGAATCATGGTACGAGTGCTGGATCGGCTACGACTCGGACGGCGACGGCGTGGACGACTCGCACGACTACTTCGGGTTCGAGGAATGCACCAACGGGACCGCAGGATGGGAGTGCGTTACACACTACGAGTGGCCCTACCTAGAAGCTGGCTGGCACAATGGGACCATAGAGGTCTCAGGCCTGGGCAGCGATGGTAGCGATTGGGCATTCGTAGGCTTCGACGAATGGTGCGATTCCAACCATCACTGCGAGAGATGGGACTTCGACTCGGGGCCACTCAACGAAACCTCTCAGATCACCTACGACTCCAGCACGGGCAACTGGACGGCAAACTGGACGATGCACATCGATCCGTGGACATGCGACTACCATTCTTTCGTCGAGCTATGGAGCGTAAAATGGGACGACAACGACTCGGAACACTGGTACGATGACATGGAGATTGAGGAGCATTTGGCCTGGCACGGCCCATGCGAGGAGATACCAAATCCATTCACCCTCTACTACGAGGACGAGAACGGAGACATGGTGGAGTGGGCAGAGGAGTACCACAACATGAGCCTCGACGAGTGCGAGGAGTACGGGGACGAACACGATGATGGGAACTGGTACGAGTGCTGGGTCGGCTACGACGAGAACGGCGACGGCGAGGACGACTGGCACGACTACTTCTGGTTCGAGGACTGCACAAACGGTACCTCAGGATGGGAGTGCGTGGAATCGATTAGCCTACCGGAAATCGCCCCAGGAGAGCACTCGATGGAGCTGCACGTAGGCGATCTCGTGTCAGGTGAATCCTATCACCTCACTACCAGGACAAGCACGGGCAATCAAATGGGATATGGGGGAGAAGAGAAAGCCGAGGAGATTTTCAACGCGACCTCCGACAGCGAGACATTCGAAATATCCCTTGAAGTTGACAACTACACTTGCCACGTGGGATTGGAGGCATGGCTCGAGGGAGTTGAGTGGCATAACGACACATTCCACTTCACAGAATTCCTCGGGGAAGGCAGGTTCGGCTTCAATGGACCTTGCGAGGAGATGCCCTCGCCATTCACCCTGTTCGTTGACGGAGTCGAGTGGGAGCAGACGCTTCACAACATGAGTCTCGACGAGTGCGAAGAGTACGGCGGAGAGGGGCCGGGCGAGGAACACTGGTACGAGTGCTGGGTCGGCTACGACGAGAACGGCGACGGCGAGGACGACTGGAACGACTACTACGGGTTCGAGGAATGCACCAACGGGACCGCAGGATGGGAGTGCGTGATGTGGCACGAAGACCCCCACATTGGGCCCGGTGAGCACAACTTTACCCTCAGCATAGACGTGCAAAGCGGATCGAACTACTCGGTAGACATGCATACCCAACTATGCCAGAACATGGGAGGATGCGATAGTGAGTGGGAGTCCTACAGCCTCAACGCGACCTCCGACACCGAGCAAGTAATGTTCACTATGGAGACCAGCAACTACACCTGCAACCTGCACCTTAGTGCAGATCTGCACGAGATGCACGACAGCAGCGACGGGGAAAATGGCATGGACGTGTGGAGCCAGCATATTTTCAACGAATGGTGGAACTACAGAGGCCCATGCGAGGAGCCACCCTCCCCATTCACTGTTAGCCTGGATGGAGACGAGTACGAGTGGGACCACCACTACGAATATTACGACGAGTGCGAGGAGTACTACGAAGGGGACTACGAGTGTTGGAACGACGACTGGGACGAGAACGGAGACGGAGATCCCGACTGGACGCATTGGCACCATGATTGCTCTTACGATGTGGATGCCGATTGGGAGTGCATGACTCACTCGGATCCTCCTAGGATCGAGGCTGGTAACCACACCGTCGTGGTCCTGGTCGAGGACATGGGTGAGGACACCAACTACACCCTGGCCGTGCACCTAAACTCGTACGATACCATGGGAGGGGGCGACTGGGATTGGTTCGAATTTGAAGAAAAGACCGGTTCAGGGGAAACGTGGTTCGAGGTTTCCTTCGATCTTGAATCCAAGATCTCCACGTGCCACGTAGAAATCCACCTCGAACTTTACGAACACGAAACGGACGAGTGGAACAACTCCTGGAGTGACTGGATCTTCGGGGAGGGCTTCCACTGGAACGGCCCTTGCGAGATGCCACCATCACCGATCGATCTGTGGTACGACGGGACAATGTGGGAATCCCACCAGAACGAGACCTACTTCGACGAGTGCCACTACGACGGATACGATTACGAGTGCTGGGACGATGAAGAGGGAGAGTGGGAGTACTACCCTGACTGCCATTCTGAAGAGAACGGAACCTGGGCCTGCATTGTGCACGAGATGCCCCATCTGGAGGGCGGTACATACTCGATGACATGGGTCATCAACGATCTAGACACCAACAACTCGGACTACGCGATCTTCTGGGATACATCGCAATATTCTTCGATGTTTGGTGGAAACTGGGAGGAGGGGATGGCCAACATCACATCCTCGTGGGACAACGAGTCACACGTTGATTGGGTCCTTGTCGTCGACAACTCAACCTGCCAAATTGAGATAGGCGTCCAACTTGCAGAGATGTGGGACTATGACGACGACGGCGAGTGGGACGACATGGAAACAATCGCATACGACATCTTCCATTTCAGAGCCCCATGCGAGATGCCTGAGGGAATCGGCATCGACCTGATGATAGACGATGGAGGAACCTGGGTGGAAATCGACGGCCTGAGCATGTGGGATCTTATGATGTCCGACGATGGCGACACGTCGATTGACAGTGTTCTTGCCGACTACACGCTAGATGCTGGAACCCACGACATGATGTGGGAGCTCGATGGACTCGAGGACGGCGAAGAGTACAACATGAGCTGGGACATCATGGAGATTGACCTCTCACAGGGAGAAGATTGGGGCGATGCCGGCGGTTATGCGGTATTCGATGCCGAGGGAGAAACTTGGGGCGACGACTGGGAGCTTGAAGTGAGCGAGGGTGCGTGCATTGTCATCATCATCGCCAATGCTGAAGCGACAGTAGCCGATTCGTTCCCGGGAATGATGGTCTACTACATACCCGGACCGGCCTCACTGGAGGACGATGACGAGGATGGCGTCAGTGACTGCATCGCAGCGCTCGACGAAGGTGATGGCGGTGGAGGCGATATGCCGGATTGGGGTAGCGAGAACGGGCACATAGAGCTCCTCGATGATTACGGCTACCCGGTAATGCCATTCCAGCAAATGGGAGAGGGAGTCTGGGATTTGACGGTCCTTGGAATGGACCTAGAGCCCGACTGCGAAGACTGCTACCTAGTAGAAATGGAAATGGACAGCCTTGGTCACAATCTTGCTAGCTCCGAGAGCGTCTTGTCCACCGACGAATACGGGGAGTTCCAGATGGACTTCTCCGTCGAATTGACTCCCTGGGACTGCGTCATTTTCGCGTATGTCGGACTCGAAGGAGAGGATGACTTGAATGATTATTACGAAACAATCCTAGAGGGACCCTGCGAAGGAGGCTCGAGAGAAGGCCTGATCGACGTCGAGCTGATTGACGAGGACGGTAACGGCTGGACCATGGAAGAGTACGTGGAACCGGGCAACTACACGGTCGACATTTCGATCTCTGGTTTGACGGCCGGAGAGGACTACACCATGATGATTGCACACGTCGAAGGCGTGTGGGGGGTCGAGGACCTGATTCACAGGGTCTGGAACGATGAGGAGTTAGGCGAGGAAGTGAACTTCTCTTCAACCGACGGAAGCGACGAGGGGATGACGTTAGAGGCCAATATCCACCACAGTTGCAGTAACTTCGTGATAATCGAAGTCTACATGGATAGCGCCGATGACGGAACGCTAGACACGTTCTACTACTTCTACGAAACGGGATGCGAAGACCATGATGGCGACTGGAACCTCGAGGACTACTACGTCCATCAGGACTACTACGCCGTCCTAGAGCATGTGGACGTGGAAAACGGAACTGCCGAGGTGTTGCTTGAATCGACCATATTAATTGACGAGGAGCTCTTGCTGAAGATCGACCATGACATGTTCAACGGAGACGGCGAGCTTGACGAGTTCGAGGCGGGACAAGCCGCGGCAAATCTGATCGAAGCCTGGGGCTTGCATCCCTTCTGGGTCTGCATGGACATGATGAGCGAAGGTGAAGAGATCATCGATGCGGAGGACCAGGAGGACTGCGAGGACTCAGATGGTTGGTGGTATGGGCCATTCGGAGCCTTGTCACTAGATGACGAGGATGGGGATGGCTACCCAGACAGCGCACCGGCGTGGGACGGAGGACAAGGCGGCTGCCAATGGGACATAGGAGGCAGCCCCTTCAATGAAACCACCCTAAACGGAGTCAGCGCATGGTGCGTTGACGCCATCCTGATGGTAATGCTACAACCAGGATACTCAGCCATTCACTGGAGCTGGATAGGCCAATTCAACGTCTCGACTGACGCAGACGGGGAGCTTGCCCTATACTACCCCGGAAGCGGGGAAGACTCCGATCCAGAGCAAGTGGATGCGACTCTATGCGCATGGTTGCCTGAGGCGGAGGACCAGAGCATGATGTGGGAGATTGTCTCTTTCACCTACGACGGAACAGAAGTAGGTTTGGAAGAAGAAGGCGGATGCACCCAAATCGGGCAGGGCGAATACTTCGAGGATCTGGAGATCGTGTACGGAATGGTTAGCATGGACTCTGACGGGGACGGAGTCGACGATCGCATGGACCGGTTCCCGGACGACCCCAACGAGTGGGATGACACGGACGACGACGGCGTGGGCGACAACTCGGACGCATTCCCAGAAGACCCGAACGAGTACATCGACTCGGACGGCGACGGCGTGGGCGACAACTCGGACGAGTTCCTATGGGACCCAACTGAGTCGGTCGACACAGATGGCGACGGATACGGCGACAACTCGGACGCATTCCCAGAAGACCCGAACGAGTGGGCAGACACCGACGAAGACGGGACTGGGGACAACGCGGACTCCGATGCAGACGGCGATGGGGTTGATGACGACGTGGATGACTCTGACGGCGACGGCGTATACGACGACGCGGACGACTTCCCGTACGACGCCAACGAGACCACTGACACAGACGGCGATGGGGTTGGCGACAACTCGGACGCCTTCCCAGACGATGCGAGCGAGTGGTTAGACACAGACGGCGATGGCATCGGCGACAACTCAGACACTGACGCAGATGGTGATGGAACGCCTAACGACCTCGACGACTTCCCCCTAAACAGCGAGGAGTCCACAGACTCTGACGGCGACGGCGTTGGGGACCAGGAAGACGCCTTCCCGAACAACCCCAACGAGTACATCGACTCGGATGGCGACGGGACTGGGGACAACGCGGACACGGACGACGACAACGACGGGACTCCTGACACATCTGATGCGTTCCCCTACGACGACACCGAGGACTCCGATGCAGACATGGATGGTGTTGGGGACAATACTGACGCCTTCCCGAACGATCCAGCCGAGTCGGTCGACACAGACGGCGACGGGGTTGGAGACAACGCGGACAGGTTCCCCGACGATCCAAGAGAGCAGTACGATAGCGACGGCGACGGGACGGGAGACAACTCAGACGCCTTCCCTAACGATCCAAGCGAGATAATCGACTCTGACGGAGACGGAATGGGCAACAACGCAGATGCGTTCCCCTACGACGAGGATGAGCAGAAGGACACCGATGGCGACGGAATTGGCGACAACGCTGATGCAGATGCTGATGGAGACGGGCAGCTAGACAATCCTCCAGAAGAACCGGATACGGATGATGGTGGTGGCGGACTGCCGGGCTTCTCGGCGGCCACTGGACTGGTATCCATGCTGGGTGCGGCGATCCTGATCGCCGGAAGACGAAAGGACTGAGCGGTCCTCGCTAAACGCGAGGGCCCTCAGGGCCCCGGCCAAGGTGGTATCGTTGGCAGCTAGACCAATCTCCGATTTCGACATCCCCGGAACGGGAAGGAAGCTACGCAACCGAACGGTACTCGCTGCCATGACGAACAAGCAGTCAGAGGAGGACGGCACGCTTTCAGATGCAGAGATCTCCTGGCTCCTAAGACGCGCCGAGGGCGGTTTCGGCATTGTGACAACTGCCGCCAGCCACGTGCACCCGAGCGGCAAGTCCTGGGAAGGGGAGATGGGCGTATGGGGGGACCACCATGTCCCCAGGCTGAAGGAGCTTGCATCTGGCATCAGAGACAGAGGTGCACTGAGTCTGGTCCAGATATTCCACGGAGGCCTAAGGGCACCAAGGTCACTCACCGGGCAGCAACCGGTCTCAGCAAGCGTAAACCTAGAGAAGGGCGTGGAAGAGGAGTGCAGGGAGCTTGCCGATTCTGAGATAGCGGAACTGGCCCAGTCATTTGGGGAGGCTGCAGAGAGATGCGAGAGATCCGGATTCGACGGGATTGAGGTCCATGGAGCCCACGGCTACCTGATTTGCCAGTTCCTTGGAACTAGAACTAACAGGAGAGAGGACAGGTGGGGAGGTGATTTGGAGGGCAGATCCCTTTTCCTGAAGGAAATAATTAGGGAGATTAGGAGCAGGACATCGGATGGGTTCATCGTCTGCGTCAGAATCTCTCCCGAGCATGATGTCGGCGTGACCCTTTCAGACAGCATTGATCTGTCCTTGATGATGAGGGATTGGGGTGTTGACATCTTGCACATTTCATGCTGGGACGCCTTTGCTCGGCCCCAGGACGGTTCGGATGACCCTCGAACAATTACCCGTAGATTCAGGGATCTACTCCCGGACGAATTCCCCATTATTTCCACAGGGTCGATTTGGACCGAGTCGGATGCCGAGTTCGTCCTTGGGGAGGGGGCGGACCTGATCGGCGTAGCCAGAGCGGGAATAGCCCATGCGGATTGGGCTGCGAGGCTTGGAAGTGGAGATTACGAGCCAGAGAGGCCGCCCTTCACCCCAGAGCACCTCATTTCTGAGGGACTTAGTCAGGTTTTCGTGGACTACATGAGAAGGTGGAAGGGTTTCGTCACCGACGGCAGGGAGTAGTAGCCGAACCTCCAATACATAGGATTCCTTGCAGGCATCGTGGATCGGAGCACGTGGCTGATAATTGCTGGATCGGCATTAGCGCTGTTCATTGTCTTCAAGATCAGCCTGATCACTTATCGAAGGAGGAAGTACCCAGAGCCGCACTACGACTGGGAGTCGATAGACACCAACCAAATCCATTTCCCGGAGGGCTTCATCTGGGGGGCTGCAACTGCTGCTCACCAGATTGAAGGGAATCAGAAGAACAACTGGACTGATTTCGAGATTGAGAGGGGATTGGAGAGGAGTGGGGTTGCCTGCGACCACTGGAGCCGGTGGAGGGAAGATTTCGAACTGCTTTCCGAGCTTGGAGTCTCATCATATCGATTCTCAATAGAGTGGAGTCGCTTGGAGCCGGTCCCTGGTGAATGGGACGACGGGGTGGTGAAGGTATACTCTGATATGGTCGATGACCTGCTTTCCCGAGGAATAAGGCCAATGCCCACACTGCATCACTTCTCACATCCGTCCTGGTGGGAAGAAAAGGGTGGATTCTCGAAGAAGGAGAACCTGGGGGAGTTCGTAAATTACTGCGAGAGGGTTTTCGATTCGCTATCTGACAGAGTGGAGACGTGGTGCACAATCAACGAGCCTACAGTATTCTCGGCCATGGGATACACACTGGGGCAGTTCCCGCCTGGAAGGAGGAGCATTTTCCTCACCCTGCGTGTAATGAGGAACATGATGAGGGGTCATGCGATGGTTTACCGTAGCCTGAAGAAGAAGAAAGGGGATTGCGTGCTTGGAATTGCGAAGAACGTTACTCTTTTCGATCCCGCAAACCGGTGGAGTCCGATTGACTGGCCTGTTGCTAGGCTACTGGAGTGGCTCTGGAACGGTGCATGGAGAAGGGGGATCAAGACTGGTAGGATGCTGGGGTCCAGAATTCCCGATGCAAAGGGGTCCCTCGACTTCGTGGGACTGAACTACTACACCCACTTCATCACAGGGCTATTCATGCCCACATCTACCGAAGAGTTGAGTTTCGCGAAGAGGGAGCATGAGATCGCCACTGAGTTCGGATATCCGATGTACGCAGAGGGGCTCAGGCGTGCGATAGAATTCGTATCCGAGCTGGGCGTTCCGATCGAGATTACAGAGAACGGAGTGGCCGATTCAGAGGACTCTCTTCGTCCAGAGCATCTGAGGAGGCACATCTGGGTGATTTCTGAAGCGATAAAGGATGGTCTGGATATCAGGTCATACCACCATTGGTCGCTGATGGATAACTTCGAGTGGGCAGAGGGTTACGAGATGCGATTCGGGCTTTACTCGGTAAACTTCGAGACTCAAGAAAGGAAGCTCAGGCACAGTGGAGAGATCTACCGAGGAATCGTGGCCAGCAACGGACTCACTGGACACTCGTGAGGCAGTCTCGACCCTGCCCGAGGGTCTCAAGCGGCGTTCGGACCGTAATTCGACGGTTCTCAGCAGTACCACGAACTCATCGTCCGGACCGTACTTAGTGGCGGACCGTGCAGGATTCGAACCCACGTCTCCGGCTCCGAAGGCCGGAAGGATATCCAGACTACCCTAACGGTCCACGCTTGC
>NZKZ01000187.1 GCA_002694065.1 Acidiferrobacter sp. | reverse complement strand
GTCGGCAATCGGCTTCATGAATGAATCGTCTGCCATCGCACTTGTGCTGCTGACATGCGGCGCTATCGTGGGCACGTACTTATGGCGAGGCGCGGGCGTGATGTTCGCGGCCCGAATCAAGAGTGACAGCCCGGTTTTCCAGTGGGTGACATTCGTTTCCTATGCAATGCTGGGCGGGCTTATTGCTCGAATGGTCATTTTGCCGATCGGACCGCTCATGGAAACCCCGCTCCTTTTTAGGGTGCTTGCCTTTGTGATCGGTGTGGGAGTGTTCTTTGGTGGCGGCAAAAGGGTTCTGCCCGCAGTCTTTGTGGGCGTCGCAACGTTCATTTTTCTCGTGTCATTTTTCTAATTCACAACGGTGTGTCGCAATACGCGAGTAATGCGTCGTCAGTGAAATAACAGAGCCCATTCCGCGGAATAAGACTTTCTTAGGCAGTTGAGTTCCGAGCGATTCTTTTGGTTTTGGGGGTAGAAATGGCGCTAAAGATTCTGGCGTTGGGGGGTGACGGGATCGGCCCCGAAGTCGTCCACTCCGGCCTGCAGGTGCTGGAGGCCGTCGCGGCGACTGTTTCTTTGAAACTCGATATTTCAGAGGATGTACTCCACGGCGCTGCCTTTGACGCTTACGGCGTGTTCGTCCGCAAAGAGACTCTCCACCAGGCTCATCATTCCGATGCACTCTTGGTTGGCGCAGTGGGTGGGCCGAAATGGGACCACATCGTGGTGGAGGGTGGCCCCGAAGAGCAGGATGGGCTCATGAAATTGCGCCACGAGCTTGAGGTGTTTGCCTCCCTGCGCTGGGCGCGTGCGTATGATCCTTTGCTGTCCCGCACACCGTTTCGACCCGAAGTGGTGCGAAACTCAGACGTGATGGTCGTCCGGGAGCTTTGCGGTGGCGCCATGTTTTCGCCCACCCGCGGTATCGACAATGCCGGTGAGAGCCGTCGGGCCTATGATCTCAACGAATATACAGAAGCTGAGATCGTGCGCTTTGCACGGATCGGGTTTGAGGTGGCGCGCCGTCGGACCGGAAAATTGCTTTCTGTCGACAAGGCTAACGTTTTTATGGCGGGCAAGCTTTGGCGTGAAGTCGTGCAGGAGATTGGCGAAAGTGAATTCCCCGATGTGGCGTTGACCCATTTTTTTGCGGACAATGCCGCATACCAGCTATCCTGCAATCCAGGCGACTTTGACGTGATTCTGGCCGATAACCTCTTTGGCGACATCCTCTCTGATCAGTCAGCGGCAGTCTCGGGTTCACTCGGGATGTTGCCTTCGGCATGTCTGTCAGAGTTGCCACAGAGCGGCCGATCGGAACGACCAGCAATTTACGAACCTGTGCACGGCAGTGCGCCGGATATCGCCGGTGCCGGTATCGCCAATCCGATAGGCACCATTCTGTCCGTGGCCATGCTGCTTGAGTACAGTGCGGGCGAATCGGTGGGCGCCCGGAAGATCAGCACGGCCGTTGAGGCGGTGTTGCAGGCAGGGTTCACAACCCCTGATCTTGGCGGTAAACACACCTCTCAGCAAATGACCGATGAGGTGATCCGGCAGGTGCGGCGCATCTAAGGGTTTCTATAAGCGATGGAATTTGACTACGTCATTGTCGGGGGAGGTTCTGCAGGATGCGTATTGGCGGCGCGTTTGGCAGAAAACCGAGAAGCCCGCGTGTGCCTGATTGAGGCTGGGGGAAAAGGTCGGAATCTCTTTATCCGGATGCCGGCCGGTAACGGGTTGGTTTTTGGGAATGCGAAGCTGGATTGGGGTTATGAGTCAGTTCCGCAACCGGCACTGAATGATCGCAAGATTTACTTTCCGCGCGGCCGGGCGCTCGGAGGGTCTTCGATCATGAACGGCATGATCTATATCCGTGGAGTTCCGCAGGATTACGACGCATGGCGGGAGAGCGGTCTTTCGGGGTGGGGATTCTCCGATTTATTGCCGTATTTTCGCCGCTCCCAGGGTGCTGTTGATCGCAAGGGTGCTTGGCATGGGGTCGATGGCCCGGTGAAGACCGAAGCCTCCGTGAATTTTGGCGAGCTGGAAGAGGCGTTTATTGAGGCTGCCGTGGCCTGTGGTCATCAGCGTCTGGATGATTTCAACGGACCTCACCGCGCCGGCGTTGGCCGCACGGACAGCACAGTTCACCGCGGAATTCGCCAGTCATCCGCGATCTCCTATCTTGCAAAGCCGCCTTCCAATCTTAAGATCCTGACACACCGGCAGGCGGTGCGGGTGATCCTTGAAGGTGGAGTGGCAAAGGGAGTCGAGACGCTGGGCAAAGAGCAAATAGTTGCCCGTGAAGAGGTCATCCTGTGTCAGGGTGCGTTCGGGACGCCGCAGACACTGATGCTTTCCGGAATAGGGCCTGCCGCCCACCTCAATCAGTACGGCATCAATGCTGTCGTTGATCTGCCGGGAGTGGGCCAGAGTCTCGCCGATCATGTGGACGTATCGATGCAGTACGGATCAGATCGTATGGATCTGAGTCTGGCTCGCCACCAGCGCCTGGATCGGGCTGCCTGGCTGATGGCGAGGTGGTTGTTCAATGGTAGCGGCCCCGGTGGAGGCGCTTTTTTCTCCTCGGTAATCTTCCATGGGCTCAACGATCCGGCGATGCCCGAGTTTGAGACCTTCATGACACCGATGACGGTCCATGAAAATATGACCGACGGCGATGTCGAGAAGGCGCCGTTAATGCAGCGGCTCGGCCGCCACCTTCTGGTACGCGGCAGACAGGTGGCCAAACCCGGCGTTCAGATCGATATCAATCTGGAACGTCCCAAATCTCTGGGGACCGTGAGTCTGGCAAGCGCCAACCCGCTGGATCACCCGCGTATCGACCCCCGTTTCTTTTCGCACACGGATGATCTCAATGCCATGATGGCGGGGGTAAAAACCATGCGTGAGATCATGGCGCAACCCGAGATTGCAAAATACGTGACGGGTGAAATAGGGGCATGGCAGGGCGCCAAGACGGACGCGCAAATTATTGAAGCGATCCGACAGACTGCGTACACAGGCCATCATCCTTGCTCAAGCGCGAAGATGGGTCCCGACAAGGATTCTCTTGCTGTATTGGACAGCGAACTGCGCGTAAGGGGTGTCGACAAACTGCGGGTCTGTGATGCATCTGCCATGCCTTCGCAAATCACGGGAAACCTCAACGCGACCGTGATCGCCATGGCAGAACGCGGCGCTGATCTCATTCTTGGCAAAACCCCTCTCACCCCGGAGGATCCACGAATATGACTGAGCACGTGCGTAAGAAGATCCAGGAGATTTCGCAGGGGCAAGACGGCTTCACCGTCGGGTGGTGTGATGGCGGTGTCAGTCATTTTCACTTCATCTGGCTGCGCCATCAGTGTGAATGTGGGGAATGCGGATCCTCTTTAAATGGGGTACGCGGACTGCGCTTGGACCTTATTCCGGAACGCCCGAAACCTCGTGAATATTCGTTCGATCCAGACAGGTTACGCGTTAGTTGGGAAGAAGACGGACATATCTCAACCTATGAGGCGAAATGGCTGCGTGATCATTGCTACTCTGCAGAGGCGCGAGCGCAACGCAAGCACCGGCCTGTGCTCTGGGATAAGCGCATAGCAGCCGATCCGCCTACATTTAAATTTTCAGAGGTTGAAGACAGCGCGTCTTCTCGCCTTCAAATGCTTGAAACAGTTTGCGATTATGGATTCTGCAAAGTCGAGGGTGCTCCTGGCCTGGCCGACGAGGCAGGCCGATTGATTCAGATGGTCGGCGCAAAGCGGATTACGCACTATGGAGACTTTGAACTCTCCAACAAGAGAATGAGTAACACCTCCGCCGACATGGCGACGTTGACGGACAAGAAATCGATCAACAATGTTGGAGATATCCGGCAGGCGCTGCAGCCGCATTGTGATGAAACTTACCGCACGTCGACGATCGGGATTACGATATTTCAGGTCTTTGAGCCGAGCGCTGAAGGAGGACACTCCACGCTGGTGGATGGGTTTGAGGCGGCTCGGCGATTCCGTGAAATCTATCCGGAGGACTTCAACAGACTGGCGAGTACGCCTCTGACAGGACAGCGATTTGATCCAAAACATGCCGAAGGAGAGCTGCCCCGATGGTATCGGTGCACGCTTCCCATGATCCGGATAGACGACGATCAGGACGTCTGTGGTATTCGGGTCAACGAAAGACAGATCGCGCCGATTGATCTTCCTCACGATCAGGTGGTTCCGACCTACCAAGCGATTCGGAACTTTTTGAAGATTGTTTATGACCCGGATCTAATAATCTCTTTTCCCTTGAAGAAAGGAGACGGTCTTATTTTCAATAATCAGAGAGTCCTTCACGGGCGCACAGCATTCAAACTGGAAGAGCGGGGAAGGCAGGTATTGACCAATTCGGTGGATCTTGAAGACTTCTACTCAAACCTTCGGATACTCAAAGGGCGATTAAAGCCCCAAGAGCCGATTCAAGCATATAGCCAAGGGATGGTGACTTAGGGATGGCAGCCATGAAGGAAAGGATGACTTGTGCAGAGGCAACCGTGCGGTTGCTGGAACGTTACGGAGTGAGTACGGTTTTCGGGATTCCCGGCGTACATACACTCGATTTTTGTCGGGGCCTGGATCAGGGCGTACGCCATATTCAGGCCCGGAACGAACAGGGTGCAGGCTTTATGGCAGAAGGGTGGGCCCGGGCGACGGGTG
>NZKZ01000186.1 GCA_002694065.1 Acidiferrobacter sp. | reverse complement strand
TTTGTCAGTCAACGAGGTCAGCCCTGTCTTTCAGACGACCGCCGGCTGGCACATTGCACAGATCACCGGGGAACGGGAGAAGGATGTAGGCAGTACCTTACGTCGACGCCAGGCAGAACGCATCATCAGCGGACGCAAGACCGAAGAGGCCTTCGAGCAGTGGGCGCAGTTTCTGCGCGAAGAGGCATTTATCCGGTACCGGGTCAGGCCCGGCGAGTAGACAACGCCCCAGAAGCGGGGCGTTGTCGTTTGGTTGCGGGTCTGGGCCGCAAGATAGCATCAAACCTATTTTGTGCCGGAGGTGAATTCAGGATATGCCTCAAGCCCACACTCGACAACATCAACCCCGCGATACTCGTCTTCCTCGGTAACGCGAAGCCCGCCGATTACCCTGATGACGGCCCAGGTCACGATGCTCGCTGCAAAGACAAAGCCAAAGATCACTCCCGCGCCGATCAATTGAGCGGAGAATGCGGCGTCAGCATTGGTAACGGGCACCACCAGTAGACCCCAGATACCTACGGTACCGTGAACTGAGATGGCTCCGACAGGGTCATCAATCTTCAGTCGGTCCAGCCCCAGCACGGAGAAGACGACGATTGCCCCTCCGACTGCTCCAATAAGTGTGGCCGCGAGAGGCGAGGGGGTTAAGGGTTCTGCCGTGATCGCAACGAGTCCTGCCAGAGCGCCGTTTAGCACCATCGTCAGGTCGGCACGGCCTAGAATGAACTTTGCGGCAAGCAAGGCAGCAACCACTCCGCCGGCGGCTGCTGCGTTGGTATTGACGAAGACAGCGGCCACGGCGTTAGCCTCGCCGACGTTTGATACCACGAGTTCAGAGCCGCCATTGAACCCGAACCATCCCATCCAGAGAATGAATGTTCCCAAAGTGGCGAGCGGCAGATTAGCTCCCGGAAGTGCGTTGATTCTGCCGTCTTTGCCGTATTTCCCTTTTCGTGCCCCCACAAGAATGACGCCTGCAAGTGCCGCGGTGGCCCCTGTTAAGTGCACAACACCAGAGCCGGCAAAATCAGAAAACCCCAGTCCATCCAGGAAGCCGCCGCCCCATTTCCAGAATCCCTGGATGGGGTAGATGAATCCGGTTAGAACAACACAAAAGACAAGAAACGGCCAAAGTTTCATACGCTCAGCCACTGCCCCTGACACGATCGACATTGCGGTAGCCACAAAAACCACCTGAAAAAAGAAATCGGACCGTCCGGAATAATATGTGCCGTCGTACCAATCGGCGCCCGACGTGCTGAGGACGCTCGCTGGGTCGTGATCTGAGCCAAGCAGGAAACCGAATCCAGGCCAGAAACTGTTGACGGCTTCGCCGGGATACATGAGGTTATAGCCCACCAGCATGTACATGACGCAGGCGATCGCATAAAGCGCGACATTTTTTGTGAGGATTTCTGTCGTGTTTTTGGCGCGGACCAGCCCTGCCTCCAGCATGGTGAACCCAGCAGCCATCCACATCACGAACGCGCCCATGACGAGGAAATAAAAAGTATCCAGGGCATAGCGCAGGTTAAGAATTTCTTCCACTGTAAGTCTCTCCAATAAAGTGTTAGTTCAGCGATGCAGCCTGTTGTCAGAGTGCGTCCGGCCCGGTTTCCCCAGTACGGATCCGGATGACTTGCTCAATGCCGTAGACAAATATCTTTCCGTCGCCAATCTTTCCTGTTTTTGCCGCGTCGCTGATGGCCTCCAGTGCTTGATCCACCAATTCTTCAGAGATCGCAACTTCGAGTTTCACCTTGGGCAGGAAATCCACAACATATTCCGCTCCCCGGTAGAGTTCGGTGTGGCCTTTTTGCCGACCAAAACCTTTGACTTCGGTAACGGTCATCCCCTGTATTCCGATTCGGGCAAGGGCATCCCGAACATCATCCAGCCGAAATGGCTTGATAATGGCAGTGACAAGTTTCATCCATGTTCTCCTATGGCAAGGGTCTGTCTGGCAATCAGGCGATGAAAGAGCCCAAAAGCCGGTTGGTTCCTTGTTACAAGCAATTTGTGTGCCAACTTTGATAATCCTTTCTCACTAGGACATTTCATGCGTTTCATGCCGAGTGGCGCGCGCAATGCACCGTCAAGTGGCAGGATTGTGAAGATATGCACTTAACGGGAGCACGTGTTGCGGGCGCTGTGACTGGTAAAATGGGGTTCGACATCCAGGACATCCGAGATATGACGGTACCGTTTAAGAAGATTGCTGAATCCCTGTCAGAGGTATTGCCTGTTGACCTTGCCGATGACGTCAAAAAGAATGTGCGCGCAATGGTCCAGTCTTCTCTTGAAAAAATGGATCTCGTCACCCGGGAGGAACTGGAGGTTCAGGAAAAAGTCCTGGCAAGGACCCGAAGCCAATTGGAAGTCTTACAGCAACGGGTCACCGAGCTTGAGGATGCGCTAAAACGTAGCGCTGATCCTTAGCCGTTTTCATCCCAAGGATTGGGAAATCATGACAAGGAGCTGTCAATATGTCCCTCGCGAGACTGCAGAGTCGTGCGCCGGATGGCCTTGATGCGCCGCCGGTTTCGGTAGAGATCCATCTTTCAGGGGGTCTGCCCTCATTCACCATTGTCGGGCTTCCCGAGGCCGCCGTGCGGGAGAGTCGAGAGCGCGTACGCAGTGCGCTGATCAATTCTGGTTTTGATTTCCCGGCGCGGCGGATTACCGCAAATCTTGCACCGGCCGATATTCCCAAGCAGGGAGGGCGCTTTGATCTGCCGATTGCGCTCGGCATCCTGGCCGCGTCCGGTCAAATCAAGCCCGTGGCCACTGATCTGCCGGGGGAATACCTCGGGGAACTGGGTCTTGGGGGAGAACTGCGTTCGGTGACGGGCGTGCTGCCGTCGGTGCTCGCCGCGAAAGCGTTGAACCATACCGTCATGCTGCCGGAAGCCAACTGCGCAGAAGCGAGTCTTGTGGAGGGCGCAAGCCTGTTGGCAACCCAGAGCCTGATCCAGGCGGCCGCGCATCTTTCAGGCAGTGTCGCGATTACCGAAAAGACAGGGGGTCAGTCGTCACCACAGCCACAGCACCAATATGCTGAGCTAGATCTGGGTGATGTCTGTGGACAGTCCTTCGGGGTGCGCTCGCTTGAGATTGCCGCCGCCGGGGGTCACTCCCTGATGATGGTGGGTCCTCCCGGATGCGGAAAAACCATGTTGGCCGAGCGGCTCGCCGGCATTTTGCCGGATATGTCGCCCAGTGAAGCCCTTGCCACTGCGGCCGTTTATTCGGTCTCACATCTCGGCTTTGATAGACGGCACTGGCAGCGCCGACCTTTTCGTGCGCCTCATCATAGCGCTTCTGCAGCGGCCCTGGTTGGAGGCGGACCCCGGGTGGCCCCGGGGGAAATCTCCCTTGCGCATAATGGCGTGCTCTTTCTTGACGAGCTAACCGAGTTTTCGCGCCACGTTCTCGATCAACTGCGAGAGCCATTGGAGTCGGGATCGATCACGCTGGCCCGGGCAGAACGCACCGTTCGATATCCCAGCCGTTTTCAATGGGTGAGCGCAATGAACCCGTGTGCCTGTGGCTACAACGGCGATCGCTCCGGTCGTTGCAGGTGTACGAGTGAACAGGTCAGGCGGTATCAGGCCCGGCTATCGGGACCATTGATCGACCGGGTGGATCTCCACGTGAGGCTGCAGTCAGTCGATCCCACTGCCTTACAGGCAGACAAACCCCCCTCACAAAGTTCTGCTGACGTGAAGCGGCGGGTCCACAGCGCCCGCGAGCGTCAGTTAGCTCGTAGCGGGCGCATCAACGCGTGTCTTACGCAAAAAGAACTGGGTCGTGCAGCCAAGCTGGATTCGGCGTCTCAGCGTTTCCTCGAAGCTGCGGTACGACAGTTGGGGCTCTCGCTTCGCGGCCATTACCGAATCTTAAAAGTGGCACGGACGATTGCTGACCTTGAAGAAACCGAGACTCTCGGGGAGGAGCACCTTGCCGAGGCGCTTCAATACCGCGCAACGGATCGACTGAATCCGGGATCCCTGAATTAAGGGTTTATTTCCAGCGCGGGTCGCGTTTTTCAATAAACGCGTCGATACCCTCCTGAGTGTCAGGGAAAAGCATGTTGTCGGCCATCGCCTGGCCGGCAGCCTGATAGGCCTCGGACAGAGGCATGTTCAACTGCCGGTAAAACAGCGCTTTACCCACTCGCAGGGCATCCGCCGGCTTGCCCGCAATGGTTCGGGCGAGGGCGTCGACGGTATCGTCAAGCTTTTCGGAAGAGACTACCCGGTTCACGAGGCCGTACGCCTCAGCTGTGTGGGCATCAATAAATTCACCCGTGGTCAGCATCTCGAAGGCCCGCTTGCGCGATACTGCGCGGCTTAAGGGCACACTGGGGGTAGAGCAAAAGAGTCCGAGGTTGATACCGGACACCGCAAATCGTGCAGTGTCCACGGTGACGGCGAGGTCGGCATTGGCTACGAGTTGGCACCCTGCGGCAGTGGCCATGCCCTGGACTTGGGCAATCACAATCTGCGGCATGCGGGCCAGGGTCAGCATCATGCGACTGCATCTTGAAAAGAGATCCTCGTAGTACTGCTGATCGGGCTGTGCCCGCATCTCCTTGAGATCATGGCCTGCACAAAATGCCTTGCCGGTGGCAGCCAGGATCAGCACTTTAATCTCGTTATCCGCGGCGACCTCATCAATCTCCTGCTGAAGCGACAACAGCATTTGCTCCGACAAGGGGTTATACTGATCCGGCCGATTCAGGGTCAGTTTTACAATGCCCGGCGCAAGGTTTTCTTTAAGAACGATGGGCGAAGTATCCAAAGAGCCGGCAGACGCTGTCATAGCGATATCCTGTTGCAAATTCGCGCCATAACTTACACCCGGTCGCCTGCAAAAGTAAACTGCAATGTCCCGAATTTCGATTGCCCAAATGGACGCCCTCATTGAGGAACAGTTTCCGTTTGCCAGGGAATTCGGGTTTGCCCTGGAGTCGCTCGGTGACGGTGTCGTAGTGGTTCGGGCCCCCTATAGAAGCGCATTCCTGAGACCCGGTGGGACGATCGCGGGGCCGGTGATTATGGGTCTTGCCGACTATGCGATTTATGTTGCGCTGCTGACCCGTATCGGCATGGTTGAGCTTGCTGTGACCACCAGTTTCAATATCAATTTTCTCTCCCGCCCCGGAGAAGCAGACCTCATCGCCAACGCCAGCATCATCAAGCTTGGCAAGCGTCTGGCAGTGGGCGAGGTCGAGTTGATCAGCGCCGGCGCTGATAATCTGGTGGCGCATGTCACGGCAACCTATTCGATTCCGCCGGGCGCGGTCTGAGCGACTGTCGCAAGGGGGCACTCGGTGAGTACCGATCCATTCGAAGGAATTCGGGCATGTGTGTTTGATGCCTATGGCACCCTGTTTGACGTGCACTCTGCCGTCGGCCGACATGCAGATCGACTCCCTGATGCTTCGGCGGTGTCCCTGCTGTGGCGAACCAAACAGCTGGAATACACCTGGCTGCGGTCCTTGATGGGCCGTTATGTTGATTTTTGGCAGATCACGAGCGATGCGCTGGACTTTGCACTGGATACACATCAAGTGATGGATACTGCATTGAGCGATGATCTCATGCAGGCGTATCTTGAGTTATCCTGTTACCCGGAGGTGCCGTCAGTCCTTAACGGGCTCAAAGACAGGGGCTTTCGTTGTGCGGTGTTGTCGAACGGCTCTCCCGAAATGTTGGGTGCTGCGGTAAAGAATAGCGGTCTTCAGGATGTGTTCGATGCAGTCATTTCAATCGACTCTATAGGTGTCTATAAGCCGGACCCGCGTGTTTACCAGATGGCCGTGGATCAGCTGGGCGTCAGTTCCTCGGAAATTTCCTTTCAGTCTTCCAATGCGTGGGACGCAGCTGGCGCAGGAGCGTTCGGATTTAAAGTCGCCTGGATTAACCGTTTCGGTCAGCAACCCGAGCGCCTGGGTGTTGTCGCGGATGCAGAGCTCAAGGACCTTGCGGCGCTGCCAGAATTGCTGTGATCTGATTCCGAGCCCTGATGGGTTGAAAAGGATTAAGCGCGTTTGGCGAGTTGGGCCCGGGCGACACGGGAGGCCGGAGGATGCCCCAGCCGGTGGCTGAGCGACTCCGTTATTGTGACAAGCTGCTCGAGATCAGCCGAGCAGTTAATGCCGAGACCTTCCAGAAGGTAAACCACGTCCTCGGTCGCCACATTGCCGGCAGAACCGGATGCATAGGGACAGCCGCCCAGACCGCCCACGGCAGCGTCTACTGAGGTCACGCCGATCTCGATGCATGCCAGGATATTGGCAAGCGCCTGGCCATAGGTATCGTGGAAATGCACGGAAAGATTATCCAAGCCGACTTCACTAGCGCAGGCTTTGGTCAGAGCGCGTGCCTTATCCGGTGTTCCTACGCCGATCGTGTCGCCCAAGGAAATCTCCGAGCAGCCCATCTCCGCGAGTTGGGCTGCCAGACGGGCGACCTGCGCAATATCCACGCTGCCTTCGTAGGGGCAGCCCAGCACGCAGGAGATATAACCGCGGATCACGACACCGTCTGCTTTGGCCAGGGCGCAGACTTCACCAAAACGCGCAAGGCTGTCAGCAATGCTGCAGTTGATGTTGCGTTGCGAGAAGGTTTCAGAAGCCGCTCCAAAGACGGCAATTTCGCGGGCGCCCGCAACGCGGGACAGCTCGTAACCTTTCTTGTTGGGAACGAGAACGGGCAACCGAAGATCTTTTCGCTCCGAGAGGGCTATGAGCACCTCGTCGCTGCCCGCCATCTGCGGGACCCAGCGCGGTGAGACAAAGGATCCGGCTTCGATATCCCGCAGTCCCGCGTCGGCCAGTTGTTCGATCAATGCGACCCGTTCCTGGGGCGTGAGCGGCTGGGCTTCGTTCTGAAGCCCGTCGCGAGGTCCCACTTCAACAATACGGATTTGGTCAGGTCTCATTCATTTTCCTGTTGTATCAAGGCACTGACAGTGCAATGTGATAGTAGATGCAAATGTCAGGTTCTATGCCGTCTTGGTAATCTTTTTCAATTATATGAACTGCCCGGGCGCCAAGCGAGGTATTGAGTTGCCACATAGCCTGTGCAAGCCCCGCCCGATTGCGGCCGCAGATAGACGTAAAGCCCTCTGAGCGGGCAGCCTCAATCTGACGGGCTTTAAGTTCCCGGCCGATCCCCTGGCCCCGGTAATGTGTGTCCACCAGGGTATCTGCTGCGTAAAGTGCACTTTCGCTCCCCCTTGCCGGATCCTCTGCAGGGCCGCGAACGTGGGCAAAGTATTCAAGTGGGGCGCCGAGGCAAAAACCCGCGAGCCGGTCACCATCAATGGCTGCAAGACTGACACTTTGCCCATCACAGATGATGCGCTCCAATGTTTCAGGGGTATCCTGTCGGGACGGCTCATAAATCTGTGCCTCAAGCAGCAGAATCGCCTCGCGCCACTGAGTCCAGTTATGAGTGCCCAGGCGTTGGTACTGCATGAATCGATCGTTGAAGCCGACTGACCCTCAGTCAGCGTTTTGGCTGCCTGACGCCTGTTGTCGTTTTTCCTTGGAACGGACGATGCTTTCGTGTCGAGCGCTGCAGACGTTGCACTCTGAAGATGCCGCAGCCCGCCACTCCGAGGGCGGCATAAATCCGTCGCGCCAGATACCGAGGGCTTCTTGTTGCGCTTGCATTTCTTCTTCCTGAAACGGCGCGGCGGGGCTGTCGTCGGCGAGCGCCCAGCCGTAGCGCACCAGCCAGGTATTCAGACTGGCGCCATTCAGAGTGCATTCTGCCGGAAGACTATCCGTGGTCGACGTTGAGGCGGATAAAGAGACCAGAGGCCTGCAGTCACCCCTGCCGCTCATCACATGGTTCTGCAGAGCCGTCCAGGCAGTTTCTCCACAGCGCCAGGTGCCGCTGTTGGCTTTGCAAAGCGCGTCAGGGTGAGGAAGGGAAGCGCCATCAAGGCGATAGGCCGTCTCATCAAGTATCAGCACGCCTTTCACTGGATGCACGGCAACTGCGGTTTCTCCAGAAGCAGACACCGTCAATGCCATGCCTGCGCACAGGCTGGCCGCACCGATGACTGATCGAAACCGCATCTAGGCGCCTCGGCCGCGGCGTCAGCTTAGTCCCGCGGGAGCACTACCACGGCGTCACTGGCCCACTGCAGCCAGACCGGCTGATTGGGTTTATGGAGCTGCGTCATCGAGCGCTCGAGATTTTGCAGCGCAACCAGCACAGGGTCTTCGCGCTGTGGCAGGTGCACGTAGAAGTGGCTCCGGTCACCCAGATAGGCTGATGGTCCCATTGTGCCGCTTGTTGTGTTGGCATGTTCTCCCGGATCGGAAAACACCGGCTGCATTTTCTCGGGTCGGATCGCGACCCAGGCTTTTTGACCAGCGGTCATCTGGGTATCGGAGTTCGTCACACTGACAGTACCCAGAGCGCTGGTTTCCACCGTTATCGCACTGTCAGTTGAGGAGAGGATCTCGCCTTCAAAGAAATTCATGCTGCCGATGAAATCTGCGACGAACGGCGATCCGGGTGACTCATAGAGTTGTCCCGGCGAGGCAATCTCCATGACGGCGCCCTCCGACATCACCGCTATCCGGTCAGAGAGGGTGAGAGCTTCTTCCTGATCGTGAGTGACAAACAGGAAGGTAATGCCAATCTGTTGCTGCAGTTGGCGCAATTCGATCTGCATCTGTTCACGCAGTTTTTTGTCGAGCGCGCCTAGTGGCTCATCCAGCAGCAGCACTTTGGGTTGCTTGATGAGTGCTCTCGCCAGGGCGACACGTTGGCGTTGTCCGCCCGAGAGTTCATCTGCCCCGCGGCTGCCGTAGCCGGGCAGTTTGATGAGTTCCAGCGCTTCGTCGATCCGTTTGTCGAGCTCGGCGCGCGTGAGCCCGGCTTTGCGCATGCCGAAGGCAATGTTGTTGCGCACGTTCAGGTGCGGAAAAATTGCGTAGTTCTGAAAAACCATGTTTACCGGCCGATGGTTCGGCGGAGTGGCCGACATGGGTTGGCCATCGATCATGATTTCGCCAGCGCTCGGGACTTCAAAGCCTGCAACCATCCTCAGCAAGGTTGTTTTACCGCAGCCAGACGGCCCTAACAGCGAGAAGAATTCACCTCTTTGGATATCGAAAGAGGTGTTATCGACTGCCGTGACTTGGCCAAAGCGCTTACTCACGCCTTGGAATGAAATTATCGGGTCACTCATGATCAGATTCCTGAACTGCTTTCAAGTTTGACACCCCGGCGCCTGATCCATTCAGCAAAAGACACCACGACAAAGGACAGAACAAAGATAGTAGCCCCCAATGCGAGGACGGGGGGAATTTTGGTCGGGAAACGAAGCGAGCTCCAAATATAAATGGGCAGTGTCGGATCCGTGCTGGTGAGGAAAAATGCCAATACGAATTCGTCGAAAGAGATCGTAAAGGTGAGCAGCAGGCTGGCGATAATGCCCGGCAACACAATAGGAAAAGTCACTCGCCAAAATGTCATCCAGGCGCTTTCGCCAAGATCAAGCGCTGCTTCCTCAAGACTCTTATCGAATCCTTCCATTCGGGAGATCAGCACCAGCATCGCGAAAGGGGTGCATAACAGCATGTGGGCAAAGCCCACAGTCCACAGCGACAGAGGAATGTCGAGTTGAGTGATCAGGATCAATAGCGCAATCGCCAGAATAATGCCCGGAATCACCAGAGGCACCATGATAAATCCCATGACAGGCCCTCTGCCTGGTATCCGGTAACGGGTAACCGCTTTTGCGGCAAGAAGACCGAACATCGTGCTTAAAACAGCTACCGCGACGCCGACCTTTACGCTGTTCATCAACGCCTCCAGCAAGTCGGGCGTGTTGATCATTTTCTCGTACCACTGAAGCGTAAAACCTTTCAGCGGAAACGCGATGTACTTGGATTTATTGAACGAGAACAGCGGCAGGAACAACACCGGAAGATAGATAAAGGTCAGGTAGATGATGGCGTAGACTGCAAAGCCGTCAGGGCGCCACCAGGGCCGATTTGCGTTCATGCGACCCTCCTTCGGAATTGGTGCGTGCCCCAAAGAAACGCACAGACCATCGCCGTTATCGTGAACATGACCATGACGGAGATGGCAGCACCCAGCGGCCAGTTGAAGGCTTTGCCGAACATCGACTGGATGATGTTGCCGATCATGATTCCGCTTGGCCCTCCGACCAGCGACGGTGTCACGTAATCCCCCACGGTTGGAATAAAGACCAGCAGGCTCGCAGCGATAACCCCCGGCAGGGAGAGCGGCAGCGTCACTCGGACGAACGTCATAAACGCGTTCTCACCCAGGTCACGCGCTGCCTCAAGCAGTGAGCGGTCAATTTTCTCCAGCGACACATAAATCGGCAGAATGGCGAAAGCCGCCCAGGCGTGAGCCAATGTGATCGTGACAGCCGTCGGGTTGTATAAAAGAAACTCAAGCGGTTCGCTAATGAGTCCAATCGACTTGAGCCCCGAATTAACTACCCCGTTATAGCCCAGCATCAGTTTCCACGCGAAGACGCGCAGAAGATAACTTGTCCAGAAGGGGACTGTGATCAGAATCAGCCAGACCAGCTTATTGGTCTTGATCCGAAAAGCGATGAAGTACGCCATCGGATAAGCCAACAGGACGGTCGCCAGGGTTACCATGCCGGAGATCTTGATCGATTTGAACAGGATCATTCCGTATATGGGCTTGTCAAAAAAGTCCGCGTAGTTTTTCCATGAAAAGGTTTTAATGAAATCAACGTAGTCCTGCAGCCAGAAACTTAAGGTGAACAGCACCAGCAAGGGCATGGCGAGGCCGAACACCATCGCCAGTAGCGTCGGCGATAGCAGGCTGAATCCACGAAGCGCTTCGCTCGCCAGGAAGCGGCGGCGCAGGCGTAAACCGAAACCTGGCGAAGAAGTGGCCGATCTGCTCATGAATGATAAATCTTTGTAGCGGCGGGCTTTGTAGACAGCAAGGTCATCGTGAGCCAAAAGCATGATGCCGGACGGGGAGGCCCCGCCCGGCATCTTCTACTCAACGTCTACTGAACGTCCAACCGATAGCCTACATCCCGGCTTTGACTTCCTCGAACATGGCCTGCAGCGCCGGCTCGTTGCCCATCGGGGCCTGGAAGATGCCGGCGTTCAATGTCTCATTAACGTCTACCGAGTAGCCGAGCTCTTTCAACAGCCCGGGGCTATCCTGCTCGACCTTGGCAAAGGCATGAATGTTGCCGTGCCCATAGCCGTACTCAGTGAGCGCAAAGACGCCGGACTCGACACTGGCATAAGCATCCAGGTAGTCATAGATCCGGTCGAGTTTGGCGGGATCATGGTCGCTCATCAGGCAGAAACCGCAGACCCAGGTCATGGCGCCTTCTTTCGGGCTGGTATAACGCACGTCCAACCCTTCCTTTTTGAGCGCAGCGTAAGACGAGTTCCAGGCAGAGGTCGCAACCAGTTCGCCAGAGGCGAGTGCCTGCTCAATGTCGGCCGGGCTGGTCCAGTAGTAGCGCATCAACGGCAGTTGCTCCTTCAGCGCTGCCCGGGTTTTCGCCATTTCGTCATCGGTCATGTTAAACGGATCTTTAGCACCGATATAAATAGCGGCCACCATGACACCGTCGATCAGACTGTCTGCCATGGAGAGGCGGCCTTTGTACTTCGGATCCCAGAGCAAGCCCCAACTTTCGTTATCAACATACTCAGGCGCGAGGTCAGCGCGGTACAGCACAGATGTCAGTCCCCAATCGGTCGGGAAGAAGTACTGGTTGTTGCCCTCATAGGTGCCCGGAATGGTTTTCAGGCTAGGGATAATGTCATCCCAGGTGCTGAGCCGGCTGGTGTCTATCGGCTCAAGAATGCCGGCGTCTTTCCAGATCGGCACTTTGTAAGTACAGGGTTGTGTGAGATCAACCTTGAATCCCGCGCGCATTTTGGCGAAGGCTTCTTCTTCGTCACCGAAAATGGCCATGTTGGGGGATTCGCCGTGTTTGGCGAGGTACGGCTGATGCAGTTCCGGCACATCCCAGCCTTCCCAGGTAAAGACCGTGGGATGATCATCGCTTCCCGCAAAGGCGGAACGGCTGCCCATCGGCATCATGACCATCGTCGCGCCGAGCGCCATCAGGCTCTGGTTGAACTGCCGGCGGCTCATCTGGCCCGTGGCGAGTTGCTCTACAACATCTTCTTTTTTCAGCTCTTTCATCGTTGTTCCTCCTTAAGTTCTCTTATGACTACGCAGATGACTGCGCAGAATTCTTGCTAACCGTGATCCTGATTAGAATCGTTCGGATTCTCCTATATTAGGATATTTCGGACCCATAGGTGAAGCCTCTCGTGGCAACCGCAATTTAGCATCTTGCGCCGACGCCGAACCCCTTATCGACCTAGGCCCGCACCTGTTCCAGTGTTTTGTCGAGCGCCTTTCCTGCAAGATCGACAAGTTCATCGATCTGATCCTTGGACATGATCAGCGGCGGGGAGATAATCATGCTGTCCCCAACGGCCCGCATCACCAGGCCCAGGTCAGCCGCGATATCGCGACAGAGCGGGCCGGTACTGCCCGAAGGCTCAAATTGGGCCCGGGTTTCTTTGTCGGCAACAATCTCAAAAGCGCCTAAGAATCCCAGTCCGCGCACCTCACCCACGATAGGGTGATCGGCAAGCTCGGCCCAGCGTTTTTGCAGGTAAGGTCCGGTTTCGGTACGCACCTGATCAATAATCCCTTCGTCGCGCAGAATGCGAATATTGGCAGAGGCGACTGCGCACGCAGCCGGGTGACCTGCATAGGTCATGCCGTGGGCAAATTCGCCCCCTTCTTCGATGATCACCCGTGTGATGTGATCTGCCACCATCACGCCGCCGATGGGGAGATATCCTGAAGAGAGCCCCTTGGCAATCGGCATGAGGTCTGGCTTCAGACCATAGTAATCACTGGCAAACCATTCGCCTGTGCGGCCGAAGCCGCAGATAACTTCATCAGCTACGAGAAGAATCTGGTGACGCTTGCAGATTGCGCTGATTTCCGGCCAGTACGTTTCCGGCGGCACAATGACGCCTCCGGCACCCTGGATAGGTTCGGCAATAAACGCCGCGACGCGGTGCTCGCCCAATTCTTCGATTTTCTGTTCCAGTTCGCTAGCGACTTTCTTGCCGAACTCATCGGGCGACAGGTCTCCGCCTTCCCGATACCAGAACGGTTGGCCGATGTGCACAATGTCGGGAATCGGGAGGCCGCCTTGTTCGTGCATGTGCGACATGCCGCCAAGACTGGCGCCTGCCATGGTGCTGCCGTGATAGGCGTTCTTTCTGCTGATGATGACCTGCTTATCAGGATGGCCCATGCACTGCCAGAAGTAGCGGGCCATACGCACAACTGTGTCGTTGGATTCAGAGCCCGAATTTGTCAGGAACACGTGAGTCAGATGATCCTGGGTGATCTCGGACAGAAGCGCGGAGAGCTCAATGACGGGGGGGTGTGCTGTCTGGAAAAAACTGTTGTAGTAGGGCAGTTCCTCAATCTGTTTGCGTGCAACTTCGGCGAGGTCCTTTCGTCCATAGCCCACGTTTACGCACCACAGGCCTGCCATGGCATCGAGCATTTGATGTCCATCGGAATCCCAAAGGTAGACGCCTTCAGCGCGTTGGATGATTCGGGCACCGGTTTCATGCATCCGTTTGTGATCGGTAAACGGATGCAAAAAGTGCGCGTGATCCAGTTCTTGGTATTCAGCGGTGCTAAGCGACATACGTGAGACTCCTTGGCGAGGGTTTTCTTGACTCAGGCTCGCATCTTAGAAGTCAGAGATCTGCGGCGTCAACGCGTTTTACACACCAAAAATACGAAAAAGGATAGGGTTTTTAAAGAAGCGCCGGAAGGGCTTAGACGTTCAACAGCAAGTGTTCGCGCTCCCAGGAGCTGATCACCTGAAGGAAGGTGTCATATTCACTTTCCTTGACCGCATGCCACGCCTGGACGAAACGGGTGCCCAGCATCTCCTTGAGATCATCAGAGTTCTCAAGCGCCTGTAGCGATTGCTCGAGACTGCGTGGCAATTCGTAAGGCATGTCATAGGCGCTCGCGGTAACGGGAGCGCTCGGATCAAGTTTTTGCTGCATACCGAGCAGCCCGCAGGCCAGACTCGCGGCAATCGCCAGATAAGGATTTGCGTCGGCACCCGGCACCCGGTTTTCAACCCGCCGTGATTCGCGACCGGAGTCCGGCACGCGAAGCCCCACCGTACGGTTGTCCAGGCCCCATTGGACGTTAATGGGTGCCGCGTGGTAGCGGATCAGACGCCGGTAGGAGTTCACGTTGGGCGCGAGCAATGACAAAGAAGCCGGCAAGAAGCGTTGCAGCCCGCCGATATGCGCGTAAAAAAGCGAGCTGGCTTCTCCATCTGCATCACTGAAGACATTTTCCTTGGTGTTTGCGCAGACGACGCTTTGATGGATATGCATCGCGCTGCCCGGTTCTTTTTCCATGGGTTTGGCCATGAAAGAGGCATACATCTTGTGCCTGAGTGCCGTTTCACGCACGGTCCGCTTAAACAGAAAGGCCTGGTCAGCGATAGCCACGGGGTCACCGTGCAGCAGGTTGACCTCCATTTGTGCGGCACCGGCCTCGTGGTTAAGGGTCTCCAATGAGATGTCGAGCCCCTCGCAGTAGTCATACAGATCCTCAAATAGGGGATCAAACTCATTTACGGCATCAATCGAAAAGGATTGACGCCCTGATTCCGCACGCCCGGAGCGGCCAACCGGGGGTTCCAGGGGGTAATCCGCGTCGGGATTGGGCTTGATCAGGTAAAACTCGAGTTCAGGCGCTACGACGGGCTCCCATCCGTGTTCCCGATAGGCGTCGACGACTTTCTGCAGCACGTAGCGCGGTGCCATTTCAACGGGACTGCCGTCGGCATAGAAGCAATCATGGATAACGAGCGCAGTCGGCTCCTGCGTCCAAGGGACGAGCCTAAAGCTGTCAAGATCGGGCTTGAGGAAAATATCTTTGTCCGCAGGGTCCAC
>NZKZ01000072.1 GCA_002694065.1 Acidiferrobacter sp. | reverse complement strand
TCCCTCCATCCTTGCCGCGAGACGTATTGCGTCGTTGGTTTCCGCGCTGGGAACACCATAGGCGGGATAGGCATAATCCGGGTTAATGTGTATGTCTTCTGCGGTGATTTCCTGATCCAGTTGAATGAGTTCGGCGGTATCGCGGGCAATCCGGGTAACTTGGTCACGGGTTTGGGAAACTGTCCCCGAGGCATCGATCCCGATCACTCGGCTGGCACGATCATCTATCTTGAATCCCACGATCATCCCGGCTTGAGTTGATCCCGTTACAACGCAGACAATGACGTAGTCAAAACGGAATCCCAGCTCTTTTTCTTGGGCGCGGACTTCCTCGGCAAAACCCACATAGCCGAGGCCGCCGAATTTATGGACAGAAGCGCCCGCGGGGATTCCGTAAGGGATGCCCCCGTTGTCGCGTACATCCTGCATAGCATCTTCCCAGCTTTGGCGGATACCGATGTCGAAGCCATCCTCGACAATGCGGGAGTCGGCGCCCATTAGGCGGGTCAACATGATATTGCCGACGCGGTCATAGACCGCATCGTCATGCGGTACCCAACTCTCCTGCACCAAGCGGCATTTCATACCGATCTTGGCGGCAACCGCTGCGACCATACGGGTGTGGTTGGACTGTACGCCGCCGATCGAAACCAGGGTATCGGCTCCTGAGGCAATGGCATCAGGGACAATGTATTCGAGTTTCCGCAACTTGTTTCCACCCAGTGCCAGTCCTGAGTTGCAGTCATCTCGTTTGGCGTAGATTGCTACGTCGCCTCCAAGCGCCTCGGTCAGACGGGGAAGGGATTCGATGGGAGTAGGCCCGAACGTAAGCGGGTAACGCTCGAATTGATCTAACAGCTTCATGAAATTCTCCACGCCTGTTGTCGCTGGCTTTAGTCAGATTTGGATGACCGTTTGAGTCGCTCAAACCCAGCCTTTAGGTCCGCGATGAGGTCGTCAAAATCCTCCAACCCGGCGTGGATCCTGAGCGTGAACTTCGACGGATCCCAGTGGGTCGCACTGCGGTACTGTTCCGGATAAACCGGAATCATAAGGCTTTCAAAGCCGCCCCAACTCGCACCGATCCTGAAAAGTTCCATGCCGTTAACCATATTAAGGACTGCTTCACGGGACTTTGGACGTAGCACGATGCTGAATAGACCTGAAGCGCCGAGAAAATCCCGTTTCCAGACGGCATGGTCAGGGTGGTCAGGCAACCCAGGGTGCAGTACCTCGGCCACTTCTTCGCGTTCATTAAGCCAATCTGCCAATGCGAGCCCCTGTTTATGATGGGCGTTTAGACGAGTAGAGAGGTTTCGGATACTGCGAAGCGTCACATAGGCGTCATCCGGGCCAACACACTGACCAAGATGGCGGTGGGTGCGCCGGACAGGGCTCCAGGCGTGCTCTGCACAGATGATGGCACCCATCACAACATCGCTATGCCCGGAGAGATACTTGGTGGCCGCGTGGACCGAAACGTCCACGCCATGACTGAATGATTTGAAAAATAGAGGTGTGCTCCAGGTGTTGTCGAGAATAGTAGTGACTCCGCGGTCACGCGCCACCTTGGTGATGGCGGGAATGTCCTGTATCTCGAAGGTAAAAGACCCGGGGGACTCGAGGAAAATCACCCGGGTGTTGGGTTGAATCAGGGTCTCGATTCCTGCGCCCAGATGGGGATCGTAATAGTCCACAGCGATGTTCATGCTGGCAAGATGCTCGTCGCAAAAAGATCGCGTCGGGGGGTAAACGGTATCGGCAATTAGCGCATGATCACCTGGCTTGAGAAAAGAGAGCAGCGCAACGCTGATTGCAGCGAGCCCTGAGGGCACGAGGACCGCATCATGACCGCCTTCAAGGTCTGCGAGAACTTCTTCAAGGTCAAAACTGGTCGGAGTCCCCAGTAATCCGTAGATAACTTTTCGCCGATTGCTGGTGGGGTCATGCCTTGTCTCAAACGACTCAACATCTGGATGAAGTATCGTGGAGGCATGATAGACCGGCGTATTGACCGCTCCATGATGTTCGGCAGAGGTACGACCGTTGGTGATGGCCCGGGTCGCATCGGCAGGGGGGTTGGGGCGTTGGGTGTTGTTCATAAGGGCGCTGATCCGAGACCCGGACTCTATCAATCTCAGGTCTCAGGGTCGAGTCATGCCGGGATGTTATTTTGATGCGGGGTAGCTAAACTCACCCCTCCAATATCGCGAAAGGATTTCCAGGACAATGTCAAAAGTTGAGCGTGACTGGTACGACCGCTACATGATGCCGAACTATGCGCCGGCAGCAATGATTCCCGTGCGCGGCTCGGGTTCACGGATGTGGGATCAGGAAGGCCGGGAGTACATTGATTTTGGCGGCGGGATTGCGGTAAATGCCTTGGGTCATGCCCATCCGGAGTTAGTCGCCGCCCTGACGGAGCAGGCGAACCGGCTTTGGCATACTTCAAACGTCCTCGCTACTGAACCAGCCCTGCAGTTGGCGCGTCGGCTGGTCGAGTTAACCTTTGCTGATCGGGTTTTTTTCAGTAACTCGGGTGCAGAAGCCAACGAGGCCGCCCTTAAGCTTGCTCGGCGCTATGCCTTTGACCATCATGGCGAGGAAAAAGACCGAATCCTGGCTTTTGAAAATGCGTTTCATGGACGCACCCTCTTTACGGTAACCGCTGGCGGGCAAGCCAATTATCGACAGGGCTTCGGGCCCTTGCCCGGCGCGATCGAGCACCTTCCGTTTAACGACACTCAAGCGCTTACCGAGGCTTTCGGTGATGATGTCTGCGCCGTGATTGTTGAGCCGGTTCAGGGCGAAGGGGGCGTGATTGCCGCGGACAAGGAGTTTCTCGAGACGATCAGACGGCTTTGTGATCAGCACAATGCGCTGATGATCATCGATGAGGTGCAGACGGGTGTGGGGCGAGTGGGGACACTTTACGCATATGAATCCTTCGGCATCACTCCCGACATCCTGACAACAGCGAAAGGCCTTGGTGGAGGTTTTCCCGTGGCTGCCACACTCTCGACAGCGCACGTCGCAGACTCTTTAAAGGTCGGCACTCATGGAAGTACGTGGGGCGGGAATCCGATGGGATGCGCGGTAGCAAGCACGGTGCTCAATATTGTGAGTGAGCAAGGTGTCCTGCAGGGGGTTCTGGATAGACGGAGCCGGATCGAACGGAGCCTTCGTGAACTGGGAGAGAAATACGGTGTGTTCTCAGACGTTCGTGGGTTAGGGCTTCTGATGGGATGCGTGTTGACCGAACCCTGGCAGGGGAAAGCACGCGATCTTATGCAGGCCGCTCAGGATGAAGGCGTCTTTGTGCTGGTTGCAGGAGCGAGTGTCTTACGTATCGCGCCCTCACTGATTATTCCAGAAGAAGATATCGCAGAAGGGCTTGAGCGCTTGGAGCGCGCGATCAGTAATTTCATTTCGGCCGACAACGCCTAGAGCGCTTTACCAAGCGTTTTCCCGTTACTGAAACTCACTCACCGAGAAACGGGTGAGGGCATCTTCCCCCATGAAGCGGACTTCGCTCTCGAGCAGAGGGGTTCTGCTGATGACTTCTCCGCGGCGAACGACAAACAGCCGGTTGGCGCGTAATCGGATTGCCTCGGTGGGGTCTTTTGCCTGAAGGACCACGAGGTCCGCATTGCAGCCGATCTCAAGCCCATAGCCGTCGAGTTGCAATGTACGCGCGGGGTTCACCGTGACCGCGTTAAACATGTCTGCGGTTTCGTGGACGCCGGTCATTTGCCCTACATGAAGCCCCATATGGGCGACTTCGAGCATGTCGTGGCTACCGCCGGCATACCAGGGATCCATTACGCAGTCATGCGCGACTGCGTAGTTGATGCCTCGCTGCATCATTTCCTTAATTCTTGTGAGCCCACGGCGTTTTGGGTAGGTGTCTTTGCGTCCCTGAAGCGTGATGTTGATAAGGGGGCAGGCGATCGCATTGACCTCATTTTCCTGCATTAACCCAAGCAGCTTGTCGGCGAGAGTGTTATCCATGGAGTGCATAGAGGTGAGATGGGATCCGGTCACCCGGCCCTGCATACCCAGTTGGGCCGTCATGGAGATCAGGGTTTCGATATGGTGCGAATTGGGGTCGTCGGATTCGTCACAATGCATATCCACCATCAAGCCGCGGTCCGCAGCAATTCGGCACAGTGCTTCCACGGAGCGTCGACCGTCATCATAGGTTCGCTCAAAATGCGGGATTCCTCCCACGACATCTACGCCAAGATCCAGTGCGCGTTCTAAGAGAGAGACGGCATTTGGATCCCGGAAGTAGCCGTCCTGTGGAAAGGCCACCAGCTGGAGATCCAGCCATGGACTGACTTTCTTTCTGACCTCAAGCAGTGCGTGCACGGCCGTCAGCGCAGGATCGCCAATGTCCACATGGGAGCGGATAGCAAGGCTGCCCCGCGCCACCGCCCAGCGACACAGCAGCAGCGCTCTTCTCTCAACATCCTCTACGGTCAAGTCAGGCTTGATTTCGCCCCAGAGACTAATCCCTTCATAGAGCGTGCCGCTTTCGTTGTAACGAGGGGTTCCATACGTCAGGGTGGAATCCATATGAAAGTGGCTGTCCACAAATGGCGGGGAGACGAGGTAGCCCGCCGCGTCAATTTCCTCTCGCGCAGGCATGTCCAGCCTGCCTTGCCGTTCTTTAATCTTCCCGTCGAGGCATCCGAAATCGACCGTCTCGCTCTGACCGGCCAAGCGGGCGTTCCGGACAATCAGGTCAAGCATCCGAAGATCTCCCGGAACTGATCAGGTGCGTGTCCGTTGCGTTCCAGGAGACGAAGAAAGTGTCTCCCTCCTCGAGCGACATCTTGGCGAGATCTCTTTGTCTGGTTTGGATTTTGAAGTCTGATCCGTCCGGCAGTTCGGCGAATAGCGTGACAATCGACCCGACAAACTCTTCGCTGATAAAGCGGCATTGCAAGCTGTTTTGGGTTTTGGGATCGTCCAGAGAGATCTGGACGAGATCAGCACTGATGACAATATCGAGCGAATCGCCGACATGATGAGCGCCTTTTGTACCGGCGTCACACTGAAACATACCCAGCGCGGTCTCAATTTCGAGATTGCCTCCCACTTGAGCAACGGTTCCGGAAAGAATGTTGTTCGCTCCAACAAAGTCGGCCACGAAACGTGAGGCCGGACTTCGGTAAATCTCTTTTGGCGACCCGAGTTGCTCAATGCGTCCCTGGCTCATGATCACGACTCTGTCAGACATGGCGAAGGCCTCTGATTGGCTATGCGTGACATAGACAAAGGTAATGCCCAATTCTTTTTGCAGCCGAGACAGGACGCCCTGCATGCGGATCACGAGATTGGCATCCAGCGCACTCAAGGGTTCGTCCAGCAGGAGAATACGTGGCTCAGTCACAAGAGACCGCGCGAGTGCTACGCGCTGTTTCTGTCCTCCGGAGAGTTGACTGATATCACGCTCAGCCAGTTCGAGGATCTCCATTCGTTCCAGCCACTTACGCGCACGTGCTTGGCGTTCCTCCGATGGGACCTGGCGCATTTTTAACCCGAATTCGACATTCTTCTGCACGTTTAAAAAGGGAAACAGCGCGAGGCTTTGCCAGACCATTGGCGTGTCTCTTTCGACACTGCTGATTTCATTGATTCGTTGACCATCAAGACGGATTTCGCCGTCGCTGGGATCTTCCAGGCCGGCCAACATCCGCAGGGACGTGGTTTTTCCGCAGCCCGAGGGCCCCATGATGGCCAAAAACTCTCCTTCGTAGATCTCGAGGTTCATCGTATGAACCGCGGTGACGTCGCCGTACCTTTTGGATACGCCGTCAAAGGTCACCAAAGGGCGCGAGGATGAGGAGTCGCTCATGCTTATATTCCGGTAGCAGTCTGATTGATGGTTTTGCGCATCAGGATCAATTGCGCGAGGATAACGAGCGTCATGGACGTAATAAATACGATGGAGCCGATGGCGTTAATCTGCGGGTCGGTATTGCCTTGCAAGATCTCAAGAATGATAACCGGTACCGTTTTATTGAGCCCGGAAACAAACCAGGCGACCGCAAATTCATCAAAGGACACCGCGGCGGTCAGGCAGAAAGCTGAAGCGATTGCCGGACGGCAGAACGGAACGATGACTTCCCGCATTGCTCGCCAGTTGGAGGCACCCAGATTCCATGCTGCGGATTCGAGGTCGGGATTGATCTGGGCCAGGCGCATGCGTATCACGGCCATTGCAAAAGGTGAGCACAGCACCACATGACTCACCACGATTGAGTAAATTTCGCCCGACATATTGATCCGGGCGAGCAGGGCGAGCATCGCGAGTCCCATGATGACAAGCGGGATCGTCGGCGGCAGGAGGGCGAGTGAGAGATAGAGCGCCTTGCCGGTAAAGTTGTAGCGATAGTCGGTATAGGCGGTGCAAAAACCAATGAAGGTCGCAAGGATCGCCACCGTAATGGAAACGATTCCACTCACTCGAAATGCGTCCCAGACATCCGGGTCAGCAAAGATCGTTTCGTACCAATGTGTCGTGAAGTGGCCCAAGGGGATCGTCGGAAATCGATCGGAATTTACCGAAAAGATAAAGCTGGTCACGATCGGGGTGAATACAAAAATAAACACCAGCACGACGTAGCCCCGCAGCAGCAGGCTCTTGGAATTGCCCTGGCTCACGTTCGCTTCCTATAGGCTGCGGCCACAGAGGCAAACATGATGGTAAGCAAGGTCACAATCATCACGATGGCCACCACCGCGGCCCTTGGCCACTGTTGACCTGACTTGGTGGTATCAATAATCAGGATACTCAGCGTGGGTGGCTTAGAGCCGCCAAGGTAGTACGGGCTGACAAAGTCACCAAAAGTCAGAATAAAGGTAAAGACCGCGCCTAGGATGATTCCAATCTTGGCAAGGGGAATGATGACCTGGAACACCGTCCGCAAACGGCCGCAGCCGAGATTATGCGCGGCTTCGATTAATGTGCGGTCGACGTTGGCAAGGGAGATCAGCTGCAGCACCACCACAAGGGGCAGGCACAGGGTGAGATACCCCACGAGGGTACCAAAGAAATTGTTCAGTAACTGGAAGGGGCCTAACCCCACAAATGCGAACAGGGTATTGAAGATGCCATTGTCGTTCAGGAAGATCTGCCATGAGTAGGTGCGGACCAGGTAGCTGGTGAAGAAGGGCACGATCAGGAAAAACAGGGCCCAGCGGCGAACTTTGGGTGAGACCTTAAAAGCGAGTGCAAAAGCGCAGGGGAACGCAAGAATGCTGGTAACGATTGTCGCTACCCCCGCATATCCGAGTGTCCGCCAGTACGCGTCCCAAAAGTATCCTTTGGAGAACATCTTGACCCAGTTGATTGTGTCAAAGCCTGGGACCATACGGTAGTTCTTTACGAGCCAGAAACTCAGAACCACCAGAAAGATCAACGGGAAGACAAAAAAGATCAACTGCCAGATCACAATCGGCATCGACCAGGTCAGCCCATAGAGCGTGACCTGCCGGCGCTGGGGCCCCGGACGACCCGGCAAAAGTGTGTCGTTACCGCTCAAGCGGGTTTCCCCTTTGAAATCGCAGTCATGCTGCCGGTAAAGAAAAACCGGCCCCGAAGGGCCGGTTTCCGTTACGTCGGCTTACGCGTTCTTGTATTCAGACCAGAAATCATTCCAGTCCTCAAGTGATTGCTGGACCGGTGTCTGTCTAAAATGAATGCGGCCCTCACGCAGGTCATCAATACAGTTGTGTCCGTCGAAGGTCATGCGTTGGCGTTTGGCCTCTTCCGGATTGGCTTCGTTAATCGCAGTCCAGCCCGACTTATACGGCGACATGCCGGGATACGCCGCCATCTGGATGGAGCGCACCTGTCCTTTGGGGGACGTGATGTAACGAATAAATTCCTTGGCGAGATCCTGTTTTTTGGAGCCTTTGCCGATGGAGTAGGACTCTGTCCACTGGATGCCGCCTTGCTTAGGAATCACAGAATCGACCGGGGAGCCGTCTTTGCGGACCACGCCCGTGATCCAGTCGCCGATGCCGCACATGGCGTAAATTTCGCCGTTCTTCAGCGAGGCGAAGGTGCCGCCGTAGTCAAAGTAACCGCCCACCTGAGGCTTCAGAGAGAGGGTCGTCTCCTGAAGTTTGGACCACTGGCTTGAATTGATGTCGAACGGAGAAGGTTTGTCGTTGCCGTCGCGGAGGCTAAGACATCCCAGATTAGGCAGATGCCAGTCAAAATGCCCGACCTTGCCTTTCAGTTTGGAGTCCCAGAGGATGTTGTAATCAGACGCTTCTTCAGCGCTGATGATATCCGTGTTGAAAGATACGCCAAGGTAGCCAAAGCGCACGATCACCGAGTACAGCGTATCTCCCATCCAGTGCGCATCAAAATGGGAGTACTCATCGAACAGATCACCCATGTTGTATTCATTGGGATCCATCGGTTCGATATAGCCCGCTTCCTTGAGCAATTTGACGAACTCGCCGTCAGACAGAACCAGATCGTAGGTGCCGGGAGGTGACTGAGAGATCAGGGCGAGCATGTTGTCTCCGCCTGCGTAATACTTCGCTTTGATCTTGACGTTATGCATGGCTTCGAATTCTTCCACCATGTCAGGCTCGCCATGTCCATACCAGGCGATCATGTTGAGCTCAGTCGCGGCGTTGGCTCGCGGCGGCACCAATATCATGGGGACGCTCAGTGCGCTTGCCGCAGTCACGGCGCCCGCGCCTTTTATGATCCTGCGTCGACCCGCATCAGGCCCCGCGACTTTGGTTTCTGATTTTTCTGAAAGAGGTTTATCCTTTTTGATATCCGTCATCGAATCTTCTCCGAGGGTGAGTGTCCTAAGACTATTTGTTCTTGAAGCGGCTTTTATGGCCAGTTTTTGGCACCGCCTGCCTAGAGATTATCACTGTAGACAAGACTCGGATATATTCAGACGCTGAGTTCAGCCGCCAGTCCCGCACGTTTGACGGGTCCATGACGTGTCAGGTTCGTCGGGGTATAGAATCGGGATATGAAACGAGGAGAATTTCGTAAATATTTCAAAACCATGGGGCCGGTTGTTCTTCCGGTTATTCATGTTCTTGATGACGAGCAGGCGAAACGCAACCTGGCGGTCGCGATCAGGTGTGGCGCTCCCGGTGCGTTCTTGATCAACCATGATTTTGAGGTAAGCCGGTTCCTGCCGATCATCGAAGAATGCCGCCGGGCGTATCCCGATTTTTGGCTTGGCGTCAATTTTCTTGGAGTCACAGGGGCAGACGCCTTTCCCATCCTCGGTCAACTAGCAGAAAAAGACGTCTTGATTGATGCCTATTGGGCCGATGATGCCCGGATCGACGAACGAGTTCAGCAACAGGCTGAAGCAGACTCGATAGCGGCAGTCAGAAAGTCGTCCGGTTGGACGGGGATGTACTTTGGCGGCACCGCATTTAAGAAACAGCGACCTGTTGAGCCATCAAAGTATCGCGAGGCGGCGAGTCTCGCCGTGGACTATATGGATGCCGTGACGACCTCTGGGATTGCGACCGGACACTCGGCAGAACTTGAAAAAATCGAAACCTTCCGCGACGGGGTCAAGAACCACGCGCTCGTTATTGCGTCAGGAATTACTCCCGACAACGTGGACGACTACCTGGATTTGGCAGACGCATTTCTAGTCGCTACGGGGATCAACTATTCGGGGGATTTTTATAACCTGGATCCGTACCGGTTGCGCCGACTTCTCGAGAAGGTGCGTCACTATGCTGCGCGTCAGCAGAACGAAGCGCATCAGGCGCCTACCCGTCGCAAAGATGCTGATTGGTATCTCAAGCACATGGCGCCAAATGTGAAGGATCCGAAGATGGCATGGCTTGATCCTTCTTCGGCTTATGTTAATGCGAGCGCCTTTCACGCGATGTTGGATGATCTTTGCGAACCGTATATAAACGTGCGGGTTGATGTCGTGGCCGGCATCGACGCAGCAGGATATGTGCTCGGTGCCGCGATTGCTGAAAGACTCGGCACGGGTTTTCTGACGGTACGTAAGGCGGGCAAGTTGCCCGTTCCCGCTGACCAGGTCTCTTTCGTGAACTATACCGAGCGTACCCAGTACATGGAGCTTCGGAAGCCGGCTTTCCGTAAGGGCGCCCGGGTACTGTTGGTGGATCAGTGGGTCGAGACGGGGGGCACGATGGGGGCAGCGATCGAATTGGTGGAAGGGCAGGGGGGAGAAGTCGCAGGCATCGCCACCATTTGTATAGAAGACACGCCGGCGGGTAAGGCTTTGCGGGAGCGCTACCTCTGCGCAACCGCCGTGACTCCCGGATCAGATCTGCAAAACCAATGTAACCGCAAATCTCTGGACTACTTCAAAGACTTCGATTGGGAAGTCATTCTGCCCTAGGCGGGGATCGGCGACAGATAGAAGGTCATTCCCCGACCGCCTGGTCGATTAACACGCCAACGGTTTTGATCTGCTTGGGATCAAAGGGCTGACTCAACCCAACGAGGTCTCCCGGCATCTTACGAACCGTTCCGGATCGGGAGATGTGTGCGCCGACTTCAAGGGAGGGATAACTCTCGAGACCGGCTCCCTCAAGCATAAGGTCTTGGTTGCTTAAGACTACCTCTCTCGGCATGGGCGGTGCCGGCAATTTTTTGACAGCGACCGGCATCGGAGGGCCCCCAGGAACGCGCGCATAGACAAACAAGGTGTCAGTGGGCGCCACAGAGTCTTCAAGCGTAGAGGCAATACCAATCGTAACGGTTATCGAATCGGCGACGGTCGGAGACTTGCCATCCAAGGCGGCCCTATTGCGCGCAACCAGCGCCTGTACTTCGGTCAAGACCTCCGGTTGGTCGTTCACCAAAGGCAGTAGACGCTCCAGGAAGTCCAGCGCCTCGGCATGGTTGCCGCGTTCCTCAGCTGCGATGCCGGCAAGCCACAATGCTTGAGGGTGAGAGGGGGAAAGTGCTAACGCCTGCCCGATCAGCTTCTCGGGTTCCCCCGCGAGTATTCCGTTGCGACCCATGGCAAGGGCGTCTGCCAGCCGCACCAGGCGCTCCGCATTTCCCGGCTCAAGGGCAACCAAGCGGCGGTAGGCAGGCACGGCGTCGGCATATTGCCCGATGCTCATGTAGGCATTTCCTAACAGGGTCCAGCCGCGTATGTCGTTCGGTTCATCAACAAGCCGAGCTTTAAGCTGGGCCAGCATCGTATCGACATCTGCCGGCTGGTCGTGCCCCGCAAGAGTGGCAGAGCCAGCAGCATCCAACTGCTCGTAGGCATCCGGAGTCCCAAGAAATAAATAGACCCCTAACGCGAGCATCGGAATAAGGGCGCTGATCCCCGCGGCAAGCAGGGGGG
>NZKZ01000185.1 GCA_002694065.1 Acidiferrobacter sp. | reverse complement strand
CTTTGGGGGCACCCGCCGAAATCAGGGGACCCCCAACACCAAACAGCGCCACGGCAGCCAGCAGTTCTATGTATTCCCCAGCGAATCCTCTGAAAATTCCGGAGAGCCCCATAATTGCAGCGCCGATAGCTAACCCCCATCTGGCGCCGATACGATCCAGAAGCATGCCGCAGGGGATCGCGGCAAAGATATAGACGAACTGCCAAGCACCCATGACGGTGCCCATTGCGCTATGACTGAAACGAAGGTCTGCTTCGATCTCTGATACCAGCGGTGCGAGACTCGCCATGCTGAGCCCGAGCGCCATATAGCAAAACCACAAGCCTGCCAGCATCCACCAGCGGCGAACTCCGTATTCAGTCCGAGTCAACTATCCCGGCACCTGCGCCGTACTTTAAAGAATGCTCCGACTCGGGAACCAGCAACCGGTCTGAGAAAATTTTCAGCTGAGCGATAATATCCGGGCTCGCGCAAAGCCCTTTGAGACGACAGACGTCATGAAACCGCGCTTCTTTCTCACCATCGATCAGCACTGTGCCTGCGTCGTCAAACCCGGACTGTTCTGCCGACAGGCGGATCACCCCTTTGTCTATCCCGCTCGGCGTTTGATGCTGAGGCTCCTTGCTCACGCAGGTTAATTCTGCACTTGGGCCAGAAATAAAAATTTCGTCTGACGTGACTATCCTTAAATACCGTTCTCTTCGAAGAAGACGGTGGGAAAGCACCAGCGCCGCCGCCACCAGCCGCGGGCTTTCTGTCTCCGGGAGCAACACTTCCTCACCGGCTTGGGGCCAATCCAACTGGAGCAAATCGCAAGCCGCTGTGGCCAGGTACACCGCAGATACTCTGCCTGAGGAAGTCGCTTCCTCTGTGTTCAGGAGGTCGGGAAAGTATGCCTCAGTCCGCCCTTCATCGAGGGCGGCAAGTGCCGCATGGACTTCGTATTCTCCCGGGAATCCGCAAATCTGAAGCCAGATAACTGGGTCAATCAGGTCTTCCGCTAGCCCCAAAGGGAGTCCAACCCCCCGACCGGCTTTAACCAGAAGTTGGCTGAACTCCGTGGAGGACTGGCGCATCAGGCATTTTGTGGCGCAACCGAAAGCCACCAATCATCTGCCCAGGGCTCGTCGAGCTCGCTCATCAACGGTGCTCCCTGAAACATCGTGATTCTCGTCCACAACGATGATTTTGGATCAAATTTTGCCGCGCCGAAAAACGCCAGCTTGAAACGCAGGATATCAAGTGGAGAGCAGCCTTCAGCGATCAGGTTATCGCGGATCTCGCCATAAGGATATCGCCCGAGAACCTGCGCCCGGCGCGCGAGGTGGCGGTAGTCCGGGTGCTCTTGCAGGAACACTCTCAGGCTCTGATCGGGGTCTGAACGGCGGAGCGCATCACGAAACGCGGCCATATCCCTCGCGATCGCAACGGGCATCTCCTGATCCGCCCCCGGCTCCTCAGCCCTGCGGCCAAATCGGGGTTCAAGCTTATTTTCAGAGACATACCAAAAATGCGCGTTTTGTTCGTCTGCTGAAAAGTCAATGTCATCCGTCCAGCCATACTGGTCATCCAATCTCTCCAGCGTCGCCCTGACTGTTTCTGTAATGTGGAGCAGCTCTGGATCATGGGCATGGAACATCTCATCGAGGCCCTCTGCCGCGTCCGGGTAGATCTCAATAAGCAGCGCGCACAGCAACTCCTGGCCATCCAGATTAAAACTGGCCTCAGCATGGCGAAAGAGTGCATCCCACAATTGCCCGGCGCGCTGTCCTGCATCTGCACGCTCAAGCCAATGCCGGATTTCAAGAAGATCCTGCAGTAATTCCTGGTTGCGCTGTCGATAGTCTGCGTCGGAGGTCTGCCACTCACAAACGTGCTGGTAAGCCCGTTGCTGAAGCTCAAGGGCACGCTTTACATCGTCCGGCGAAATATCTTCCATCGACCGGACCCTTGCGAGAGCACTCTCGCGGGCATGGAACCAATGATGCAAGAGTTCGGGATGGCTCACAACAAAGGGCGCCATACCCAGCCCCGTTGCATTGCCTATACCCAGAGATCTTTTCAGGCTCGGTGCCAACACAACCGGCGCTCCCCCTGTACGACAAGAAGCAATATGCTCGAGCTGGTCGAAAGTAAACTGTCGGATCAGAAATACCGTCAACATCTCGGCCTGGAAAGAATTCTGCGTCTCCTCTCGCGACGCAATCCTGGAGCGGTCACTTATTCCGAACTTGCCATTGCCGTAAACGGCTGTTGTCCGCATCAAATAGCCCACCTCATTAAGCCTGGTCGGCTCGGGCTGCTCACCCCGGGCAAGGCAGTCACACACATACTCAAAAAGGCGCAGGCTGCGGTTGGCGCGGGAGATGACTAGGTCTGTCGCCTCGAAACGCCCTGCTTCCTGCAAAGGCGCCTGTGCCCTAAGTCGATCAATATCCGCTTGCGAGGGTATCCCGTCAAACAGAACAAACGCAGCGTCCCAGGCCGAAGCGATCACGCGGTCGGTTCTGTCTTCATCTGCGAGCGGGTTAGCGAATGCGATCAGCGAATAGGCCTGATCGGGAAGTTGTGCAGTGTACACGGCCGTTCCATAGCCATTCTCGTCAAGCTCAAAACTCCCCCGCTTCATCTGCCAACGCTCGCTGGACATCCGACGCAGCAACAACCGCATAAAACTGAGGCGAGTCGGAAATGCTGCGCCCATCCGGTCCAGTTTGCATACCCGCTCTGGCGGCCGGAGCCTCGAAAGGTCGCCCAATTTGCTCAGATAAGGTTTGCCCTCATTCCGGTTTAGTTGATTCGGTGCGACCGACATCCTAGTGCTGTCTCTCTCTTTGTACTGATTAGATTAATTGCTTCTAGCTGACAATTCTTGACTCAGGACCATAGCCCGGCGCTCAAGCCGCAACAAACGATTGCTCAAAAAAACGCAGCCAATTGTTCCCCATCACCGCGGAAACCGATTGATCATCAAATCCGACCTTCGCAAGGCCTGCCGCAATATTCGGGAAGTCACGACTGTCCCTGAACCAGGGAGGCTGTGCCGGAAACCCGGGCTTGTCTGCCGAACCTTCACCAAAATCGCGCTCAGTGGTCCAGCGACCGTTTCGCATCCACTCCACGACGCTGTCAGGCTGATCCTGGCAAAGATCCGATCCGATACCCAGATGGTCAATCCCAAACTGATCTGCGGCCCTGGCGACCATTCCGCAGAAGCTCTGCAGGCTGCAATCGCTGCCCTCGTGCAAGTGGTGCGGATAAAGCGAAAACCCGATCATTCCGCCTGTCTCCGACAGGGCTCGAATCACCTCATCCGACTTGTTGCGCAGAGCCGGATGCCAGAAAGAGGGATTGGCATGGGTGATCGCAATAGGCCGGGAGGACGCTTCGATGGCCTCAAGCGTTGAGCGCTCGGCAGAATGACTCATATCTATTACGAGTCCCACTCGATTCATCTCGGCGATGACCTGCTTGCCCATACGGGTGATGCCGGGATCATCTGACTCATAACAACCGGTAGCGAGCAATGACTGGTTGTTATAGGAAAGCTGCATGAAACGAACACCCAGCTGATGGCAGACCTCAACCAATCCGACGTCTGCTTCGATCGGCGAGCAGTTCTGAAAACCGAAGAAGATCGCGGTGCGGTTGGATTGCCGCGCGGCCAGAACATCTTCGGCAAAGCGGCCCGGCATAATCAGGTCACGGTAGTCGAGAAATCGCCGGTTCCAGTCCGCCACATTGGCGGCTGTCTCACGGAAATCCTCGTGATAGCAGATTGTCACATGAACTGCATCCAGCCCGCCCTCGCGCATCTGCGAGAAGATCTTTCTGGACCAGTTGCAGTACTGCAGGCAGTCGACCCTCGCGTCTACCAGCGCCGCATTGTTTTCAGACATGTCATAACCAATCGGTTTCAAAAGGCAGGCTCGACATCCGCTCTACCCCAGACTCGGTGATGATAACCTGCTCTTCCAGTTTTACGCCTTCACGCCCACCCTCAACACCGATAAAGGACTCGACGCAGATCACCATACCCGGACTGAGCACACCCTCGTACCCCTTCGCTGCCAGGTCCACCTCATGTTTGATGCTGGGATATTCGTCTGCCAGCCCAACGCCGTGCATCAGCGAGGGGTATCGGTTCGAAAGATACTCCTGGGGTATTTTCCAGCAACGCTCCGACACTTCATGGAGTGTGAGGCCGGGACGCAAAACCCCGATATTCGTCTCAATCTGCTCATAAGCTGCTGAATAAAGACGGCGCTGCTCATCGCTCGGGCGATCGCCGCACAACCAGGATCGGGAAATGTCCGAGCAGTAACCATAGGGTCCGATCAGGTCGGTATCAAAGCTCACCATATCGCCTTTCTCAATCGGGCGCATCGAGCATTCGCGAAACCAGGGATTGGTTCG
>NZKZ01000184.1 GCA_002694065.1 Acidiferrobacter sp. | reverse complement strand
TCATCCGTCGCCGAATGCCGGATGCGGTGCTGGGGATGGGTGGCTTTGCAGCAGGCCCAGGAGGGCTTGCAGCCTGGTTGCTGCGCCGACCCCTTGTGACTCACGAAGCCAACGCGGTTTGTGGTGTCACCAATCGACTGCTTGCGCCCTTATCCAAACGGATGCTGACCGGCTTCGAGAACGTGAGACATCTTGGAGCAGGGGCCAAGTGCACAGGCAACCCGGTTCGCCAGGAGATCGTTCGAAGCCGGGTTGCACAAGATCCCATCAATGCAGCGCAGCCACTGCGCGTGCTGGTCCTCGGCGGCAGTCAGGGTGCACGCGCCATTAATGATCTGGTGCCGGCGGCGTTGGCAGAGTCACAGTTCAACTTGGGACTGGTTGTCACGCATCAGTGCGGCCGCGATCGGGAAGACGAAGTAACCCGAGCGTACGAGAATGCAAAAATTCCCGCGCGGGTCGTTCCGTTTATCGAGGACATGAGTGCTGCGTATCGGGAGGCCGATCTGGTTATTGCCCGGTCGGGTGCAATGACCGTAACAGAGCTCTGTGCGGCCGGATTGGCGTCTATATTGCTGCCGTTTCCGTTTGCGGCCTCTAATCATCAGGCGGCAAATGCGCAGGTGCTTTCGAACGTCGGTGCTGCAGTGGTGATCGAGGCATCAATGCTGGATGCACGAAGGCTAGCAAATGAGATCGATCGCCTGCTAAAAGACAGAAGCCTCCTGATCAAAATGGGTGACGCAGCCCACAAGCTCGCGCGACCCGATGCCACGGCCAAGGTGGCAGGCTGCTGCCTGGAGTTGGTCCATGCGTGAGTTCGTACGACATGTCCATTTTGTCGGTATCGGCGGTGCCGGTATGAGCGGCATCGCCGCGGTGTTGATCGATCAGGGTTACGAGGTGAGCGGATCGGATCAGGCGGACTCGGCAGAGACCCGCCATCTTTCCAAAAAGGGCGCCCAGGTGTGGCTCGGGCACGATGCGGCTAACGTAAAGGGTGCCGATGTCGTGGTGGTCTCCAATGCCATCGACAGCCATAACCCTGAAGTGATTGCTGCGGCTGATCAGGGAATACCCGTTGTGCCTCGGGCTCAGATGCTGGGAGAACTGATGCGCTTTCGAAACGGCATTGCCGTTGCCGGCACCCACGGAAAGACGACCGCAACGAGTCTGATTGCAACCGTCTTTGCTGAGGCGCAACTCGACCCCACTTTCCTGGTCGGCGGTCTTGTCAAAAGTGAGGCAGGCAATGCCCGTTTGGGTAACGGACGATGGCTGATTGCCGAAGCCGACGAAAGCGACGCGTCATTTTTGCATCTGCAGCCGCATATTGCGGTAGTGACCAATATTGATACCGACCACATGGCGACTTATGGCGGTGACTTTGGTCAGTTGACGGACACCTTTTTGAAGTTTTTGCACAATCTGCCGTTCTACGGTTTGGCGGTATTGTGTTCGGATGACTCCGTAATTCGCGATCTTCGGCCGCATGTCCGAAGACCTGTAGTCACTTATGGGGTAGAACCGCAGGCGGACTATCAGGCAACCGATATCCGCCAACACGGTACCCGCATGCAGTTCGCCGTTTCGCTGACGGATGGTAGTGCTATAGAAGTGGATCTGGCTTTGCCGGGACTGCACAACGTCCGTAACGCCCTCGCGGCCATCGCGGTCGCGGACAAGGTCGGTATTTCACCGGATTCAATCGTAAAAGGGTTGCGCAATTTTGCGGGTATTGGCCGCCGTTTTGAGATTTTGGGAGAAATCCGCTTCGACTCAGGGCGCGCACTGTTGGTCGATGACTACGCGCATCATCCCAGAGAGATCGAAGCAACTCTGGCAGCGGCTCAGGGCAGCTGGCCCGATCGGCGCAAGGTCGTGGTGTTCCAGCCTCACCGTTTCACCCGGACGGAGGAGCTGCTGGATGACTTCAGTGCACTCCTCGATGGCGTGGCCTGTCTTGTGATCACAGAGGTCTACGCGGCTGGGGAGAAACCTATCGCAAGAGCCGATGGCCGGGCCCTGTGTCGATCGATCCGGGCGCGCGGCGGAGTAGACCCGGTTTTTGTTTCTGACCTCACTGCGCTGAAAGAGACCCTCTCACCGATGTTACGTGATGGCGATGTGGTGCTGACCCTGGGTGCGGGAGACATCGGCCGGGCAGCACGCGAGTTGATCGCTCCGGTACGTCTGCATGAGGGGACCTACGGGTGACTGACGCCATGACAGCAGATAAGCAGACGGCATTTGTTGGAGTTCGCGGCACGATCCGCTGCCACGAGCCTATGGCAAACCATACCAGTTGGAAAGTGGGCGGCCCGGCCCGGTACTTCTTTGAGCCCTGCAATCGCCAAGACCTTAGTACCTTTCTCAAGGGGCTGGACCCAACAGTACCAGTGCTGTGGTTGGGCCTGGGGAGCAACCTGCTGGTCAGGGATGGCGGTTTTGACGGTGCTGTCATTGCGGCGCATCGGGGCCTTCGGGAGATTAGGGACCTCGGAGAGGGACGGTTCGCAGTTGACGCAGGAGTGTCGTGTGCACGGTTCTCAAGGTTTGCGGCCAAGCACGGGTGGTCCGGTGGCGAATTCCTGGCCGGCGTTCCCGGGACGATGGGTGGCGCGCTTGCCATGAACGCCGGCGCATTCGGTTCTGAGACCTGGACCCTGGTTGAGGAAGTGGAACTCGTCGATCGCGCAGGAAGTTTTGAAAATCGCCCGGCCGGGTCCTTTGCCGTCTCATATCGTCAGGTTGACATCCCTCCGGCGCATTGGTTTACCGCCGGGGTGTTTCGGTTAAGCCAGGGAAGGGGTGACGAAGGTGCCAATGTTAGGTCGTTGCTCGAGAAGCGGTCCGAGACCCAACCGATTCGACAGTCAAGCGCCGGATCAGTCTTCAGGAATCCGCCCAACGATTACGCTGCCCGCCTGATCGAAATTTCAGGGCTGAAAGGCCTGCGTATCGGCGGCGCACAGGTCTCGATGCAGCATGCCAACTTTATCGTGAATGACCGGCAGGCCTGCGCAAAAGACATCGAGACGTTGATCGAGAAAGTGCAAACGGCAGTCGCGGATCACACCGGTATACGCCTTGAGCCAGAAGTTCGATTTGTAGGAGAGCATCAATGAGTGCTGACACCGTCGACCCGCCTGAAATCCGGCCTGTATCCAGTCCACAGGAGACACTCGGGAAAACGGGTGACCGGACTGATGAGCGAAGAGGGTGGCAATTGATTGCAGCCCTGGGGCTATTGTTGGTCAGCGCGCTGGCTGCGGATCAGATTATCCGGTCGGGTTACTTCACTATCGAAAGCGTGACGATCTCCCACGGGCTCGAGCATGTGGATCGGGGGATTGTCGAACGCACTGCCTGGCGCAGCATCCACGGCAACTATCTGAACGTGGACTTGAGCCAGGTTGAGAAGGCTCTCGAGAGCTTGCCCGGTATCTATCAGGCGATGGTGCGGCGTGTTTGGCCAGATGCGCTGGAACTGCAGGTGGTGGAAACGCAGGCGATGGCCCGTTTCCAAACTCTGCAAAATCCCGATGGGAACTCCCCAGACAGTTACATCAACCTCGCACCCGACCAAGCCATGCGTGTCTCCCCCGTACTGCGGGGGCCGAGGGAACAGCGCGAGACATTGGTGCATACCTTCTTCTCAGTGATACCCCTCTTGCAGGAGGCCGGACTTGAGCCCTTGGAGCTTTCCGTCAGCAAAGCCGGCCGTTGGGCATTGGAAGTGCGTTCAGACAGTTCCCTCGTGCCGGCACGGTTTGAATTGCTGCTGGGCCGCGACGGGGTGGTTGAGAAGGTGGATCGGTTTACCCGAAGTTTCACGATTGCCCTTGGGGATAAGGCGGATCGTATCGGCAGGGTCGATATGCGCTACGTCAGCGGATTTGCGGTGCAGTGGGAGCAAGGGGACACCGGGACAGCGGTGCAGTTGGCTGGACTTTCAGGAAGCTAGAGGTTGATCGGAACATTATGACCAAGCGACTCGCTAACGAAATCATTGTCGGGCTCGATATCGGCACTTCAAAGGTACTGGCCGTTGTCGCCGAGGTAAAAGAGAACCAGGATATCGAGATCCTGGGGGTAGGCCAGCACCCCTCGAGAGGTTTACGTAAGGGCGTGGTAGCAAATATCGACTCCACCGTGCAATCGATCCAGCAGGCCATTGAGGAGGCGGAACTCACCGCAGAATGCCGGATCAATTCGGTTTACGCGGGTATTGCCGGGGCTCACATCACCAGTATGAATTCCAGCGGTGTCGTTGCCATCAAGAATCGAGATGAAGTCAGCGCTGAAGATGTTGAGCGGGTCCTTGATGCGGCGCAGGCACAGGCCATCCCGAACGATCAGCAAGTTCTGCACATTCTTCCCCAGGACTTCATTATTGATGGGCAGGACGGTATTCGTGAGCCCATTGGCATGAGTGGCGTTCGCCTTGAAGCCAAGGTACATATCATTACCGGCGCGGTCAGTGCAGCCCAGAACATAGTCAAGTGCATCACCCGCTGCGGACTTGATGTTGAAGAAATTGTGCTCGAACAAGTGGCCTCGAGTTATGCTGTTTTGGATAGCGACGAAACCGAGCTTGGGGTTGCCATGGTCGACATCGGCGGTGGGACCACCGACATTGCCGTGTTTACCGATGGCGCGATTCGCCACACTGCCGTACTGCCTGTTGCAGGCGACCAGATTACAAATGACATCGCGGTTGCTCTGAGAACGCCGACTCAGGCTGCAGAGGAGCTTAAAAAGAAGTTCGGAACGGCACTGGTGCAGATGGCCCCTGAGGGAGAGATGATCGATACCCCCAGTGTCGGTGAGCGCGCGCCGCGAAAGCTTGCAAGAACGACCCTGGCGGATGTGATTGAGCCACGGGTGGAGGAGCTTTTCTTGCTCGTTCAGGCAGAACTGCGGCGCAGTGGATTTGAAGAGCTTTTGGGCACGGGGATCGTGCTGACGGGTGGCAGCGCCAAACTGGCCGGAATGGTGGAACTCGCCGAAGAGATCTTCCATATGCCAGTACGTCTTGGCGTGCCTCAGTACAACGGCGCCCGCAGTGACTTGATTCGCAATGCTGCTTATTCGACCGGTGTCGGGTTGGTGCTCTTTGGCCTTGAGCACCCAACACAGCAAAAAACAAGCCCCCGCGCTTTGCCGAATATTCCGGCCGCTGAATTTGTCAGCAAGATGAAGCGATGGTTTTCATCCCGCTTAAAGGGGGACTGAGCATGCACACATTCATGGCGAAGTCCGATCCCCTTAACCGATTTGTTTTGTGGTTACCCATACAGTCATTGTCTTTTGTTCAACCCCTATCTGAGGAGAACTACTATGTTTGAACTCATGGAAGTGTCCGGCCAGCAGGCCGTCATTAAAGTCATCGGAATTGGCGGGGGCGGCGGCAACGCTGTGGATCACATGATCTCAGCCAGTCTGGAAGGGGTGGAATTCATTGCCGCCAACACGGACGCGCAGGCCTTGCACCGCTCGGGAGTTTCCAAGGTGATGCAGTTGGGCGAAGGGCTGACCCGCGGTCTTGGCGCGGGGGCAAACCCGGAAGTCGGCAGACAGGCAGCTTCAGAGGACCGAGACAAGATTGCTGCTGCGCTGGATGGCACCGACATGGTCTTTCTAACCGCCGGCATGGGCGGTGGGACGGGTACCGGTGCCGCGCCGGTGATTGCGCAACTGGCTCGGGAGAAGGGGATTCTTACTGTGGCGGTGGTGACGCGGCCGTTTGCGTTCGAGGGCAAAAGGCGTATCAACGCAGCCGAAGAGGGAATCAAGGAACTCGGCGAATTGGTCGATTCTCTGATCGTGATTCCAAACGAGCGCATCATGGAGGTCATGGGCGGGAACGTCACTTTGCTTGAGGCGTTTGGCAAGGCAAATGAGGTGCTGTTCAATGCAGTGCAGGGCATCTCAGAGTTGATTACCCGGCCCGGACTCATCAACGTTGACTTTGCAGATGTGCGTACGGTGATGGCAGAGATGGGAATGGCAATGATGGGTTCTGCGACGGCAACAGGACCGGACCGTGCGATGCAGGCGGCACGAGGCGCTGTTTCCAGTCCGCTATTGGAAGAGGTGGATATCCACGGCGCCAAAGGCCTGTTGGTGAATGTCTCAGCGGGTCCCGATATGCAGTTGGATGAGTTCGCTCAGGTTGGAGAGATTGTCAACGAGTATGCGTCGGAAGACGGCACTGTGGTGATTGGCACCGTTCTTGATCCCGAGATGGAAGATGAATTGCGGGTAACCATGGTTGCGACGGGTATTCGCAAGGCGCCGCAGATCAGTCTGGTCAAGGATCAGGGAATGGAAGAGGATACGTCCGCCCACGAAGATGATTACGATGTGCCGACCGTGATTCGCCGGCGGCCGCGCGCGGCAGGTGATGTTGACCTGCAGGGGAACGCCGCAGTGGATATGGATTATCTGGATGTCCCGGCTTTTTTGCGGCGTCAGGCCGACTGATTTTTAAGCGATATGCTGGAATGGCTTAATTTCTAGAATTATGCAGAAAAAAGGGTAAAAATATTTCAAAAAAAGTCCTAATCTCTGATTTTTCCGTGTAAAATTGTGTCAACGCACTGAGAAAAGTGTGTAAAACCTCGGAAAACCGGGAAATCAGGCAGGATGATTCGGCAGAGAACGCTTAAAAATGTCATCGGCGCCACAGGCGTCGGCTTGCATACTGGAAAGAAAGTCTACCTGACGCTCCGACCGGCACCGGTCAACACGGGGATCGTATTTCGTCGAGTTGATCTTGACCCGGTCGCGGAGATTCCCGCCGCACTCGATCGCGTGAGTGATACGCGACTCTCTACCACCATCGAACACAATGGCGTTCGTGTGTCGACGGTGGAGCACCTGATGTCCGCGTTTGCGGGACTGCATATCGACAACGCGATCGTCGAACTCGACTCAGATGAAGTTCCAATCATGGACGGCAGTGCCGGAATTTTTGTATTCCTCATCCAGTCTGCCGGGATTGAGATGCAGTCTGCCCCCAAGCAGTTCATCCGGATCAGCAAACCGATAGAGATCAGAGATGGCGACAAGTGGGCGCGCTTTGAGCCTTATGACGGGTTTAAGGTGAGTTTCAGTATTGATTTCGACCACCCGTCCATGCAGTCGTCGGCCCAGGAAGCGACTATCGATCTATCCGAGATTTCCTTTGCCAAGGAAGTCAGTCGCGCTCGAACATTTGGATTCCTCCAGGATGTGGAGGCGTTGCAAGAAGCCGGACTCGCCCGGGGCGGCAGTCTGGACAACGCCATCGTCATGGATGACTTTCGTGTAATTAATGATGACGGTCTTCGCTACGGTGACGAGTTCGTCAAGCACAAGATTCTCGACGCGATCGGAGATCTCTATCTTCTGGGTTGCCCCTTGATCGGCAGTTTCTGTGCCCATAAATCAGGGCACGGTCTCAATAACCGCCTCCTTCGTGAGCTTGATGAGCGACAGGACTGCTGGGAGACAGTGGCGTTCGATGACGCCAACGACACGACTTCGCCGGGTTTTCTTCATCCCGCATTTGCCTGATCGGCAATCTTGCCTCTGCCAAAGCGTGAGGGTTTTGGCCTAACCCAGATTCGCTTTTCCTAAAGCCGTTTTACTGCTTTCGCATGTCGCGCTCAGAACGCTCGGTCTGAAAGACATCCATTGAAATGCAAGCCTTAAGGGTTCTGGCAGCCGTCGCACCAGATCCGGTAGGCTAACCGTAAAAGCGGTTTTGAGCCTTGACGAGAGTCGGCGGGTGCACGACGATGCATCTGTTGATGGCTCTGGTTGGAGTGAGTCCGTAATCTTCAGCCAGTAAAACACGCATATAAAGGACACCGACAGCGATCGTCGCTATCAAACCAACCGGCAAGACAAGGAGAAACCGATGGATTTTGCGCTGAGCGAAGAACAGCAGATGCTGATCGATAGCGCTCGCACATTTGCGGAAAAGGAACTTTATCCCTACGAGGATGAAGTCGAATCATCAGATGAAGTGCGTCCGGAACTGGCTCAGCAGATCCGCGATCGTGCTATCGCGCAGGGGTTTTACGCAGCCAACATGCCGGAGGAACTCGGCGGCGGTGGTCTCGACAGTGTGTCGCTTTCTTTAGTAGAGCGAGAGTTGGGTCGGGCGAACTTTGCCTTGCAGTATCTTGTTGGCCGGCCGAGCAACATCCTCCAGGCCTGTGTCGGGGAGCAGCGTGAGCGCTACCTGTTTCCCTGTATCCGCGGAGAAAAGACAGATTGCTTGGCCATGACTGAGCCCGGCGCGGGTTCTGATCTTCGGTCGATGCAGTGTCGGGCGGAGCGTGACGGTGATGATTACATCATCAATGGCTCAAAGATGTGGATTACAGGCGCAGGTAAGGCTGACTGGTTTTTCGTATTAGCAAAAACCGACCCCGATGCAGGCTATCGAGGTATGTCAGGTTTCATTGTAGATGCCGATTCACCAGGATTAACTCTAGGAAAGAAGGAGAATAATATGGGACAACGTTGTTCAGATACTCGTTCAATAACCTTTGATGATATGCGAGTGCCAGCAGAAAATCTCTGCGGAGGGTCTGAATCAGGCGGATGGCTGAATGCAATGAAGGCAT
>NZKZ01000071.1 GCA_002694065.1 Acidiferrobacter sp. | reverse complement strand
TCTCCTTCTGATGTTACCCATGCCTTCGCCAAAGCGGCGCGGATACAGGGTGCTGAAGTTGTTCTGCGCAACCGTGTCACGGACCTGCAGCCCACCCCGGAGGGAGGCTGGTCAGTCATTACTGAACAGGGCACGATCGAAGCGGAGCACGTTGTTAATGCCGGCGGACTCTGGGCGCGGGAGGTCGGACGCATGGTTGGCCTCGAGCTTCCCGTGCTTGCGATGGAACACATGTATCTCATTACCGAGGACATGCCAGAGGTCGAAGAGATCAATCAGTCCACTGGCAAAGAAGTCCTTCATATCGTGGATCCGGATGGCGAGCTCTATCTTCGCCAGGAACGCAAAGGCATGCTCATGGGCACTTATGAAAAAGCCGGCGTTCCCTGGAGCCCAAAAGAAACCCCATGGGACTTTGGACACGAACTGCTGCAGGAAGACCTCGACCGGATTGCGCCATCCCTGGAAGTGGGATTTCGACACTTCCCCGCCTTTGAACATACCGGCATCAAACAGATCATCAACGGGCCTTTCACCTTCGCACCTGACGGCAATCCGCTGATCGGACCGGTCCGGGGGCTTCGCAATTTCTGGTGCGCCTGTGGTGTGATGGCCGGCTTCAGTCAGGGCGGCGGTGTGGGACTCGCCCTGTCCAACTGGATGGTGCATGGTGACCCGGGCTTTGACGTCTGGGGAATGGATGTTTCCCGCTTCGGCGACTGGACCACCATGGCCTACACCAGCGCCAAGGTGCGGGAGAACTACTCCCGGCGGTTTCAGGTCACCTTTCCCAATGAAGAACTGCCCGCAGCAAGACCGCTTCGCACCACCCCGATCTATGAGAAACAAAAGACACTGAACGCGGTCTTTGGCGTCTCCTACGGCATGGAACAGGCGCTATGGTACGCCCCGGCGGGAAGTGAACCGGTCGAGAACGTCACCTTCATGCGTTCCAATGCGTTTGAGCCGATCAAGCAGGAATGTCAGGCAGTTCGAAACGGTGTCGGCGTGTGTGACATCTCTTCGTTCGCAAAATACGAGATCACCGGAGCCCGGGCGGAGTCCTGGCTTGATCACCTCCTGGCCAATTCACTGCCCCGCCAGGGCCGCCTCGCGCTTTCCCCCATGCTGAATGAAAACGGAAAACTGATCGGCGACTTTACAGTGGGAAGGCTGAATGATCGCAGGTTCTTTATTTTCGGCTCAGGCATGGGCGAGCAATATCATATGCGCTGGTTTGAAGCGCATCTTCCCGCCGATGCCGGTGTCAAAGTGCAGGCTCACGGCATGGGGCTGCTGGGACTTTCCATCGCCGGCCCCAAAGCCCGCGAACTCCTCAGCCGACTCACCGACGATGACGTCTCAGCCGAAGCGTTCCGGTTCATGGACTTTCGCCAGATGTCGCTCGGTATGATTCCTGCCTTGGTGGGACGGGTCAGCTTCACGGGAGACCTCGGCTATGAGTTCTGGGTGCGGCCAGAATTCCACGCGCGGTTGTGGGACGACATCCTCGACAAAGGCGAGGCGTTCGGGATCCAACCCTTTGGCTCACGCGCCATGCGATCGATGAGCCTCGAGAAAGGCTTCGGCTCCTGGGCAACGGAATATCGGCCCATTTACGGACCGTTTGCCGCGGGGATGGGCCGCTTTGTGAGCCTTAACAAAGGGGATTTCATCGGCCGAGAATCCGCCGCCCTCGAAAAAGAACAAGGCCCGGAAAAAAGCCTGGTCACATTTACCGTAGACGTCGCCGGCTGCGATGTGATGGGTAATGAGCCCATCTACCAGGATAGTGAGATCGTGGGTTATGTGACTTCCGGCATGTATGCGCATCACGTTGACCGATCAGTCGCTCTTGGCTATGTGCCCACCGGGTTGGCAGCCGATGTCAGTGACGGCGCATTTGCAATAGAGATTTTGGGTGAAATGCGGCCCGCGACCATTGCGCCGCGGGCGCTGTTTGATCCAGACGCATCGCGCATGCGCGGGTAACCCTCAGGCAAAGGAGAGAACTAAAAATGACAGATTCTCAATCTTACAGCAAGCCCAACATTCTGCTGATCATGGCGGACCAGCTCGCGCCACAGTTTCTTCCCTGCTACGGCCATCCGCTGGTTAAGGCGCCGACTCTGCAGCGGCTCGCTGAAGAAGGCGTTGTCTTCGATGCGGCCTATACCAACTCTCCTCTGTGTGCGCCCTCACGTTTCGTCATGATGAGCGGCCGCCTGCCGAGCCAAATCGGCGCCTGGGATAACGCCGCCGAGTTTCCCGCCGAGATCCCGACCTTCGCGCACTACCTGGAGCATCTGGGTTACCGGACCTGTCTTTCCGGAAAAATGCACTTTGTCGGCCCGGACCAACTGCACGGTTTTGGGGAGCGCCTCACCACCGATGTGTACCCCGCGGATTTCACCTGGCATCCGGAGTGGGATGAGCCTGACAAACGTCTTGACTGGTTTCACAACATGGAAGTCGTCACAAATGCCGGGGCCTGCGTTCGCTCAATGAATCTCGATTACGATGATGAAGCGGTCTTCAAGGCGAGACGCTATCTTTTTGATCGCGCTCGCGAGGGAACTGACGAGCCCTTCATGCTGACGGTGTCCTTAATCCAGCCGCATGATCCATATCTCTGCCGCCAGCGTGAGTGGGATCTTTATGCTGACGAGGACATCGACCTGCCGAAACTGTCACCCTCTGCGGCCGCTGATCCCTACAGCCAGCGCCTGCGCCACGGATATGGCGCCTCGGATCTCGATCTGGATGACAACACGATCCGCAACGCGCGACGTGCCTATTACGGCTCGGTGAGTGACATCGACAACAAGGTAGCCGGATTATTGCAGGTGCTTGAGGAGAGCGGCTTTAAGGACAACACCATTGTCATCTTCACTTCAGATCACGGCGACATGCTGGGAGAACGGGGCATGTGGTTCAAGATGTCGTTCCTCGAACACTCTGCCCGTGTGCCGCTGATCATTCATGCACCGGCTCGCTACCCTTCCCGACGTGTTGGGGCAGCGGTTTCTCTGGTGGACCTCCTGCCGACCCTGGTCGACATGGCCACCGACGACCGGGGTGTGGAATATGTCACTCCCATAGAGGGACGCTCATTGTCGCCGCATCTTGCGGGAGACGCCGGTCATAATGAAGCGCTCGGAGAATATTTCGCCGAAGGAACCGACACGCCACTTTTCATGCTTCGTCGTGAGTCGACTAAAGCCATCTATTCTAAGAAAGACCCGCTTCAGCTTTTTGACCTTAGCAATGATCCCGATGAAATCAACAATCTGGCACAGGATCCCGGTCAGCAGAGCGCTATCCAGGCGATCGAAACGGAAATCACGCAGCGCTATGACATCAAGGTGCTGACCGAAAAGGTTCTAGAAAGCCAGCGCAGACGAGCCCTCCTCAAAACCGTCATGCAGCGCCAATCCCTCGCGTGGGATCACGAGCCTCCCGGGCGCGCCAGCGAATCCTATATTCGAAACTCACTCCCAGCCTATGAGCTTTTAGAGCGCGGCCGCTTCCCGTCCGCCTGATGCCAGGGACTCCTTTTTGACCGCCTACGATCACCTTCTTTCTCCACTTGATATCGGGCCAATACAGGTACGCAATCGCGTACTTGTCTCAGCCCACGTCCCGGGTTTTGCCGAAGACAACAAACCCGGCGAGCAGTATGTGGCCTACCACCGTAATTATGCGAAGAATGGTGTAGGACTTCAGATCACTGGCGGAACCCCGGTTCATGAATCGGGGCTTCTGAGTGTGAACAAAGACAGTCTGTGGAACCTCAGCGACGACATTATTCCGGGTTACCGCGCATTGGCCGATGCGGTCCACCAGGAAGGCGGACGGATCCTTGCCCAACTTGCGCATAGCGGCGGTACCGTTCTGATCAGCCAACCCGGCCGGGAGAGTTGGTCGGCATCAGCGGTACGTTCGGAGACCACCGGCAATATCTCGCACGAGATGACCTTAAGTGAAATTCAGGAAGTTATTGATGCCCATGTGCTGGCCGCCCGGCGGGTCGCGGCAGGCGGCCTGGACGGCGTTGAGATTCTCGGTGCCTTCGGATTTTTGCCCCAGGCCTTTTTGTCACCGCTGACCAACCAGCGGAGTGACCATTATGGAGGGGGTCTCAAGAACCGGATGCGGTTTCTGATGGAACTGCTCGAAGCCGTCAAAGGCGAACTCGGTTCCGATTTTGTGCTTGGGGTTCGCTTGCCGGGCGATGAATTTGAACCCGGCGGACTTGACCTCGCCCAGATGCGCGAAGTCTGCAGCCAAATAGATGCAAGCGGACTCGTTGATTACTTCAACATCATCGCCCATACCAACATCTCACATCTCGGCCGGGCACGTCACTGGGCACCGACACCAACACCCCATGGCGTCTTTGTGCATCTTGCGGCAGGGATACGTGAGGTGGTGGAGGTTCCAGTCTTTACGGTGGGCCGCATCGTGGATCCGGCGCATGCTGAAGACATTCTCGCCCGAGGTCAGGCGGATATGGTCGGCATGACCCGCGCCCATATCTGTGACCCGGAAATTCTTCCTAAGATCCAGGGCAAGATCAAAAGCCATGTGCGTATCTGCGCGGGCGCCAACGTCTGTATCGCCAATCGCTATGCCGGAAAACCCATAAGATGCATCCAGAACGCCTCGCTGCCCACGCCAGGCGCTGCCCTTTCGCCGGTCTCCCATGCCAAGGAGATTGCGGTAATCGGGGCAGGTCCCGCCGGACTGGAATGCGCCCGCATTGCGGCTGAGCGGGGCCACCGGGTTACGGTATTTGATGCCGCCAACCGGGCGGGCGGGCAACTTGCGCTCTGGTCAAGCGCGCCTTCCACAAAAGAATTGGCCCGGGTAGTTGACTGGCGACTGGAGGAACTTGAGCGCCTGGGCGTTTCCATCACGCT
>NZKZ01000183.1 GCA_002694065.1 Acidiferrobacter sp. | reverse complement strand
TTTCAATCAGCGTTCTGGGTGCGCAGCTGAGCGTCGATGCGAGTGATCGCCTGGGAATGAAATTTTCGGCCGGTCAAAGTCAGGACGACACAGACACGTTAAAGAATGGCGCAAAGACTGATCACTTTAATACTTCCCGCACATCGGTCAGCTGGCTGAATGAATTCTCGCTCTCGGCGGAAAACATGGTCATGCTGGGAATCGATTTCGCCAGTGACGAAGTGAATAGCGGAACAAGTTATACCCAAACCTCCCGGGACAACCTTGCAGGGTTTGGCCAGTTCATCGGCAGCGTCGGGATGCTCGATGTCCAGGCCGCACTGCGGTACGATGACAATGAGCAGTTCGGTGATTCAGTCACAGGGGATGCCAGCGTTGGCTATGATCTGAATAGTTCGTCTCGAATCACGGCGCAGTACGGCACAGCCTTTAAGGCGCCCACATTCAACGAGCTTTACTACCCAGGTTTTGGTAACGCGAATCTCGATCCGGAGGAATCAGCCACGGTGGAGGCAGGTTACCGATGGCGGGATCAGAATAACCGGTTTTCCGCCAATATCTTTTCAAGTGACGTCGATAACCTGATTGCTTACGATGCATCCACAAGCGCCCCTGGCAATGTGAATGCCGCCACGATTCAGGGCTTGGAGATGCAGTTGGATACCGTGATGGAGGCGTGGAGGATCGGAGCCGCACTCACATTGTTATCTGCTGAGCAGGACGGTGGAACCCATGATGGAAAGGAACTGCCCCGACGGCCAGGAGAATTCCTTGAGTTGCGGATCGATAGGACCTTTACAAAAGGGTCGGCAGGGGCGTCGCTCTTTTCGTCGGGGAGCACCTACGACGATCTGGCGAACACAACGGTAATAGAAAGCTACACAACGATCGACCTTCGCGGCACGTATCATTTGAGCGCAGGTTGGCACATTGTTGGTAAGGCAACCAACCTGACCGATGAAGATTACGAATATGCCAGTTACTATCGTCAACCCGGCCGACAATTTTTCGTCGGCCTGAAATGGATGCAGTAGGGAGTCTGTATGTTCTCTGAGTTGCACAGAACAAATACGAGACAACTCAGTCCGCTGGATCATCTGATCTCAGCGGCTCAAACCGCGTTGAAGACGGTAGCAAGTACGCCTGTGGGCACGGGCCGTCCGGATCCGGCCAAGGATGTTAATGCCGGAGAGCTGACCGACGCGCAAAAGCGTGAGTCAGTCCGATTGATGCGGGTGAATCATGTGGGCGAGGTTTGCGCTCAGGCACTCTACGAAGGCCAGGCGCTAACCGCTCAGGATGGCCGCGTCCGTGATGCCATGATACAGGCGGCGGCGGAAGAGCAGGATCACCTGATCTGGTGCGAGAACCGTCTGAAAGCGTTGCAGGGACGCAAGAGTGTGCTGAATCCTGTCTGGTACGCCGGCGCCTTCGGAATGGGGGCGCTTGCCGGCTGGGCCGGCGATCGTTGGAGTCTGGGTTTTCTCAAGGAAACCGAGCACCAGGTCGAGGCTCACCTTGACAGTCATCTGGATCGACTCCCGGAGGAGGATTACCCAAGTCGCGCAGTTGTTAGCCAGATGAAAGACGATGAGCACAAGCATGCCCAAACTGCGAAGAACGCGGGTGCCGCTGAACTGCCCTGGCCGGTGCCAGCATTAATGCGCCGAGCGGCCCGCTTCATGACGCAGACTGCGCGCTGGATCTAGCGTTCCGGCTACGCGTCGCAGTGATGTCGTATTGATAAAGGCGCGGCGGAGCGACATCTGGAATCCCCCTAGCAGGCAAGCGCACCATGGGTTTCACCGGAAAAGCGTTTGGTCGGACGATATCCGCGGTTCTTGGTCTTTTTTTTGTGTTGCGTGTGTTCGCCGAAGTGGCAGTGGTTGATGATGCGGGACAAGAGGTTGCATTAACTTCTCCAGCGATGCGTGTTGTCAGTCTTGCGCCAAACATCACTGAGATTCTCTTTTTCATCGGCGCAGGTGAGCAGATGGTGGGTGCTGTTGAATACAGCGACTTCCCCCCGGCAGCCAGAGATCTGCCGGTGATAGGCTCCCATAGCCGATTCGATGTGGAGCAGATACTTTCCCTCAAGCCCGATCTGATTGTGGGCTGGTTGTCCGGTAACTCACTAGAGGATCTGGAAGGACTGAAACGGCTCGGGTTGCCTGTCTTCATCAGTGAACCGAGCACTGTAGAGGGCATTGTGAGTCTCATGGAGCGGTTGGGAGCGCTCACTGGGCACCAGGCCCAATCACTTTCGCAGGCATCTGCCTTTAGAGCCTCTTTCAATGCCTCCCGCGAAACCTACTCAACGCGCCGGCAGGTGAGCGTTTTTTATCAGGTCTGGGAGCAACCCATCTACACTTTGAACGGCGATCATGTGATCAGTCAGCTCATCAGTCTTTGTGGCGGCAGAAATATTTTCTCTGATCTGAAGCAACTGGCTCCGGTTGTGTCACTCGAGTCAGTGCTCGCTCGAGATCCCGAAGTGATTGTGGGTGGAGGTATTTTTGGACAGACGCCCCCCTGGGCCGAGCGGTGGCAAAGTTGGCCTACAGTGAGAGCGGTCCGTAACCGGCACATTTATGCGGTGGATTCCGATCATATCGCCAGAATGGGGCCACGACTCGCCGAGGGTGTAGAGGCCTTGTGTCTCGTCATTGACAAGGCGCGCCACTCTTCCTGATCCAAAAATATCGGCAGGGCACCGTGTTTAATTTGCAGACACATCACGATTCGAGAAGATTTGGCTGGGTCATTTCGGGTTTGGCCGTGCTGGTGCCGGTCAGTCTGGTTCTCTCGGCATCGACGGGAAGTATCACCATAGATTGGAGCGCAGTCGTAGAAACCATCCGCACGGGCAGACCGTCCTTAGACCACACCATTGTTTTTGAATTGCGCCTGCCAAGATCAGTGAGCGCCTTGGTGGTGGGTGCTTCTCTTTCGCTTGCGGGAGTCTTGATGCAGGCGCTATTGAGAAATCCCCTGGCGGATCCCTATGTGCTCGGCACATCGGGCGGGGCTGCAGTATTTGCGCTGATCGTGATGCTATTAGGGCTCCCAACTCAAAGCGTTTCCTTGGCGGCAGCTGCGGGAGCCGTGTTGTCGTTATCCCTTGTTATCTTTCTCAGCCGTGACGCGGGGGGGTGGTCGTCAACGAGGTTGCTGCTCACCGGCATTGTGGTGGCATCAGGCTGGGGCGCCCTTATCAGTTTTTTGCTTTCAATCAGCCAGCAAAGCCAGATTCAGGGCATGCTTTTCTGGCTGATGGGTGATTTCCGGGAGGGTGGGCCGGGATTTGTCCATTGCTTGGTTCTGTTGGTCGTTCTTGTCTTCAGCCTTTTCTCCTCGCGCGGGTTGAATTTGCTCGTCGCAGGCACGTTAAAAGCAGAGTCGCTCGGTGTTCACACGCTCCGGCTTCGATTGGCCATGTTGATCGGAGCGGGGCTTTTGACGGCAGTAGCCGTAACCCTGGCGGGCGCCATTGGGTTTGTTGGGCTGGTTGTGCCCCATATGATGCGTTTGATCGTGGGCTCAGATCATCGTCGCTTGATTCCTGCCTCGTTGATGATGGGAGGCAGTTTGCTGGTGATTACGGAAATGCTCGCCCGTACGGTGTTGGCGCCTCGCCAGTTGCCGGTTGGGGTAATCACGGCATTTGTCGGCGTGCCATTGTTTCTTTACCTGCTCCGGCGCGGGAGCCGGCCGCAAGCGCAATGACGCTTCTAAGCGCAGAGGGAATCGAGGCGGGCATCGGCGGGCGGGTCGTCTGCCGAGATCTGAATCTGACCCTTGAGCCGGGAAGAGTCTGGTCAATTCTGGGTCGTAACGGAATCGGAAAGACCACTTTGCTGCTGACGCTTGCAGGCCTGAGACCCTTAAAGCGGGGTCACATCCGGCTTGGAAGAGATCCTCTTGATCAACTGACCCGACGGACTCGTGCACAGAAGATCGGTCTGCTGTTTCAGAATCCAGAGATTCAGTTTCCAACGACTGTCAATGAGACCGTAATGAATGGGCGCCATCCGTGGATCCAGAGGTGGCGGGACTCGAGCGAGCACGATCAATCAATTGTTGAACGGGAGTTGAACCGCGTCGGTCTCCAGGACTTTGGAAGTCGCGATCTCTCTTCATTATCCGGCGGCGAACGGCGACGGGTGGAGCTTGCGGCGTTGGCCGCGCAAGAGACAGAACTGGTGTTTATGGATGAACCGGTTAATCACCTCGATCTTCATTTTCAGACCCAACTGCTCAAGGAGTTTCTTGCCGAGTGTCGAGCCAAGGCGCGGGCGGTCGTGATGGTCATGCATGATGTCAATCTCGCTACGCGCTTTAGTGATCACCTGCTTTTGCTGTATGGTGAGGGGGAAACGCGCCAAGGACCGGTTGAGCTGATCGCAAACGAAGAAAATCTGTCCAGGCTTTACCAGCACCAACTTCACCGCTATCAGGCGGGCGACACATACTTTTTTTATCCCGCATGAGTATGGTCTCAGTCTGTGATGGGGTAGGGGTTTTGCATCGGACATCTGCACCGCTTTGTGAGCAACTCTTCCTGAGGGTGGCCGGGATACCAACTTGGGTGAAGCCGACAGTCTAGAGGGAAATCAATGGAGCAATCGGAGAATGACTGGATTGCCGCTCCGGCAATGTCGGTATCTGAAAGGGCCCGCGAGGCAGCGCTGGCCCGACAGAACAGCCTGACAAAGCCGCCCGGTTCACTGGGTCGATTAGAGGCGTGCGCAGTGCATCTCGCCACACTGCAGAATACCGACGCACCCCAGACCAAACCCGCCTATATTGGTGTCTTTGCGGCAGATCATGGTGTAGCGGCCGAAGGGGTCTCTGCGTTTCCGGTGGCAGTGACGGGAGAGATGGTAAGAAATTTCGCGAGCGGAGGTGCGGCGATCTCAGTCATGGCCGCGCACCTTGGCGCCGAATTGGAAGTGATCAATTTGGGTCTCGTGAATGATCCGGGTGAGCTCGATAAGGTCTCCCGATTGGACCTCGGTCCGGGAACCGCGAACTTTGTCAGCCAGCCGGCGATGAACGCCTCGCAACTGGCAAAGAGTCTCGACGCCGGGCAACGAGCAGCGAGGAAAGTGGTTGAAACTCAAAGTCAACTTTTCATTGGCGGAGAAATGGGCATTGGGAATAGCACCAGCGCCAGCGCACTCTCCTGTGCTCTGCTGGGTTTGCCGCCAGAGGATCTGGTCGGGCCGGGAACCGGGCTCGATTCAGCAGGTGTCAAGCACAAATCGGATGTCATTAGACAGGCGCTTAAGCATCATGAGGCGGTTATTCGCACGGCGCAGCCGCTGATGATCCTGAGGCATCTGGGCGGTTTTGAGATTGCAGGACTGGTCGGAGCTTACGTGGGTTGCGCTCAGAAAGGCAAAGCAGTGCTCGTGGATGGCTTTATAGCCTCAGTGGCGGCATTGGTTGCCGTCAAAGCCAATCCTTCTATTGCGCCGTGGCTTTTTTACTCTCACTGCTCAGCAGAGCCGGGACACAGGCATGTTTTGGCGGCCCTGAAAGCAGATCCGTTGCTGGATCTCGGTATGCGACTGGGAGAGGGGAGCGGAGCCGCCGTTGCGGTTCTCGTGCTTGAGGCGGCCTGCCAGCTTCACAGTAATATGGCGACGTTCTCCGAAGCGGGCGTCAGCGAGGCCTCCGATTAGCGGACCGCAAAAGCGACCATGGCGTTATTGAATCCCGATTCTGTGTCACGAGAACTTCGCCGCTTTCGGGTGGCCGTAGGCTACTTTACCCGCATACCGATGGGCACTATCTCCGGATTTTCAGATAGCGATCTCGATCACGCCAGTCAGTATCTGCCTTGGATTGGGCTCGGTATCGGCGTCATCGCGGCGGGCGTATTCTGGTTCTCGACACTCTGGCTGCCTCAACCAGCAGCGGCAGTACTGGCTGTCGTCACAGGACTGCTGATGACTGGCTGTTTCCATGAGGACGGTCTGGCTGATGTGTGTGACGGGTTTGGCGGCGGGTTTACCCCGGCGGACAAGCTTCGGATCATGAAGGACTCGAGGATTGGGACCTATGGCGCCACGGCTCTGTGGGTTGTCCTTTCTTTGCGGACAGCGATACTGGCTTTTTTGGATCCTGTTTTAGGTGCCGTGTTGCTCGTCGTTGCGCATGCACTTTCCAGGATCGCTCCTCTGGTATTAATTTATCTCCTCGATTATGTGCAGGACGCCGACGCGGCACGGGCAAAACCCGTGGCGCAGGGTGTACCCTCCAGAGGACTTCTGGTGGGCCTCGCAGTCATCGTGCCGCTGGGTCTCTGGCAGCTACAACTCACGGTGGTTGCGGGCCTTATCCTGGTGGCTGCTGTCTTGCTGCTGGCGCGATTGTGTGTCCGCCAGATTGGCGGCTATACCGGTGATTACCTCGGTTTTTCCCAGCAGATATCGGAAGTGCTGATCTATCTTGCGGCGAGTGCGCTTTGGCTCTCGACCTGATCCGACACACGCGGCCGCGCATTGCCGACGGGATCTGCTATGGCAGCCTGGATCTTGATGTCGACGATACGTTTCTCTCCGAGGCCGAAGCCGTTCGGGAAAAACTGAGTTCGAATTATTCGGGTGTCTTTGTGAGTCCCATGCGTCGCTGCGTGAAGTTGGCCGACTATCTTGATCTCTCTTATCAGGTGGATGAGCGATTGCGCGAGATGAGTTTCGGCACCTGGGAGGGTGTTTCCTGGTCAGAGATCGATCAGGAAGAGATAGAGTCCTGGGCTAACGATATTTCGGGGTACCAGGTGCCTGGAGGAGAGCGGTTTCAAGATGTCATCGAGCGTGTCGATGCCTTCCTGTCTGCCTTGCCTGAGGGGAAACATCTTTTGATCACGCATGCGGGCATTATCAAAGCGTGCTGGATCCTGCGCGGCGGGTTCAGTCTCGACAGGGCCGCGAGCCAGACAATTGCCTTTGGAGATTGCCTGTCGATTCCCTAACGGGGGCGGGATACTGCCGGGACTGCTCTCCTACTGAATAAGTCGCCGCCGAAACAGCGCGGTGGCGATCCAGGTGGTTACGAGTCCGAACCCACCTAGCGCGGCGAGATGAAACCCAAGGTCTGTGATGGGTTGCCCGACGACGATGGGGCGAATGATTTCAACGGCATGGGTAAGCGGCAGAAACTGGACCGCTGACTGAACCGGCCCAGGCAAACTACTGACGGGATAAAACACACCGCAAAGAATGAACATCGGCGTCATGACGAGCGTCATGTAAAAGTTGAAGTACTCGTAAGCACGAGCGTAGGCGGTGATGATAAGCCCCGGCGCTGCGAAACAGACTCCGGTGAGGAAAATCACCGGAATCGCCAGCAGGGCGGTCCAGTCGTTCACGGCACCCAGGACGGCCGCTACGGCCAGAATAGCGGTCCCGCTCACGAGACTTTTGGAGCCGCACCAGAGCAGTTCACCGATGACAATGTCGTCCACCTGTGCTGGTGTTGCCAGGATCGCTTCGTAGGTTTGCTGGGGCACCATCCGTGTGTAGACGGACCACATTGACTCCATGCTGGCAACGTTCATTGCAGACCAGGCGATGAATCCCGAAGCAAGGAAGGTGAAGTAGGGTATTCCGTCCAGCTCACCGACAAACCTCCCAAGGCCGTAGCCGATACCCAGAAGATAAAGAAACGGTTCCCCGAAATGCAGCAACAGGCTGGCGGTCATAAGTCTGCGCCATACCAGTGCATTACGTCGCCAGACGGCGATAGATTCAAGGCGAAACCGGGGAGGGGCGAGAGTGCTCATCCGCGCAACGCCCGGCCGGTCAGCCGCAAAAACACATCCTCAAGACCCGAGCGACGGTGCAGGCAAACCATGTCGGTGAGATGTTGGGAAAACTGCACCAATCCCTGTGCATCGTTTGCATAAAGGTAGAGGCTGTCGCCCGCTTTTTCGGTTCGCCATGCTTGCGGCAGGGAGTCGATCGGGATCCCCTCGACCTCGCCGCGGATCTCGAGCACATCACTTTCGCAGTATTTTTCGATTAACTCTGCTGGGCTTCCCTGCGCCAGCAGGCTCCCGTCATCAATCACAATCAGTTCATCACACAAGCGCTCAGCTTCCTCCATATAGTGAGTGGTGAGCAGAATGGTTTTGCCTGCCCGCTTCATCTGATGAATCAGCGACCAGATCATATGCCGCGCCTGTGGATCCAGTCCGGTGGTGGGCTCGTCAAGCACAAGGAGTTGCGGATCATTTATGAGGGCGCGGGCCAAAGTCAGTCGGCGTTTCATACCCCCGGAGAGCGTCTCGATTCGGTCATCAGCTCGAGGCGCGAGCTCCACCATGTCGAGCAAACCCGGGATCCGCTCGCTCATCACCGTGGAGTCAAGTCGGAAATAGCTGCCGTACATCAAGAGGTTCTCTCTCACCGTGAAGTCAGGATCAAGATTATCGGCCTGGGGCACAATGCCAGTACGTTGGCGGATAGCTTTTCGCCCCTCATCGATATCTTGGCCGAAGACTTCAAGCATGCCTCCCGAGCGGGGCGACTGACCGAGCAGCATGCGCAGTGTGGTGGTTTTCCCGGCCCCGTTTGGGCCGAGCAGGCCAAAGCAGCTTCTGGGCTGGATATCAAAGCTGAGATCAGCAACGGCGACCATGTTGCCGAACGTTTTTCTAATTTCGCGACAGTGAACGACTGGCGAAGGACGGGTCTGATCAGTCACGTACGCGGTCAATGGTGATTCAATCAGGAAACTCGGCGTCACACCATTTTGGAAGATCGGCAATGGAGTTCAGTGCGCCGTCACACCCTGCGGGCACGGGCTCCTCGGCACTGTTTCCCGTCCGCACCAGAAGGCTGCGCAAGTCTGCGTTGATCGCTCCATCAATATCGGAGGCAATACTGTCTCCGATCATCACGGTATCGGCCCGGGCGAAGCCGGCACGGGACAGAGCGGCATCGAAAAACGCTCGCTGAGGCTTGCCGATGACCGTTACAGTTCCGTCGATCACCGACTCGATGGCCGCCACGATCGGCCCAAGACCAACGCGGATAACGTCGCCATCCGGCCAGGTCGCATCGCGATGCAGGGCGATTACCTCTGCACCCTGTAAGGCCAGACGCCGGGCGATATCGATTTCTCCAAAGTCCGCCCAGAGCGACTGTCCGATAACTACCGCATCAGCAGATTCTTCCTTGCGTGACACTGTGTGGCCGTGCTTTTCGAGCAGACGCGCCAGACTGTCATCCCCGATAACAAAGCACCGCGCAGCATCAAATTTATGGGTAAGGTATTCCACTGCTGCAAGGGAGACCGGGAGAATCTCGTCGGTATTTACCTGATAACCGAGATCGGCAAGTTTTTCCTGGATATCACTCGCTGACATTCGGGAAGTGTTGGTCACCAACAGAAAGGGAAACCCCCGGCTGCGAAGATAGGCAAGCACGCCAGGACCTTTGGAAACTGGTGCAGAACCCCCATATAGGACGCCATCAATATCGATGAAAAAAGACGGTGTGGACAAGGCTCTGCCTGGAAGTATTTCTGGACGCCGTAGTCTAACGTCCAGCGTGAAGTCGTGGTACCGTGATCCGTTATTATCGGGACGCAGAGCAATCACATTTACCTTTTTTCAAGGATCTCTTGGTTATGGGCGAACCAGCTGCTGATTTGAGGTCGCAGTTTCTGGCTTGGCAATGCCTTGTCCGGCAACGGGCCATGCGAGTGGGAGACGGACGGCCGACTTCCGGAATGTGTCCGCATCTGTCATTGGCCGATGGCGGGAGTTACTCCGGTCAGGTGACCTTGCTCATCATTCGGGCAGAGGCCGCGCATGATGTTTCCCAGTTTCGACACATGGTGCAAAAAACTCATGACCCTGCCGATCGTTACAAAGCGGCGATCAAGTATCTTTCGGCTACGTATTACCAGAAGCCCCAGGAGTTCTCAGACGAGATGACGGGTCTTTTCAGTGCGGAGGGTTTGCTGGCTCGCGCTCTTTGTGCTCGTGGCTCGTGTATTCTTGAGTTCAGCCAGTTTGGTTCGCGGTACCGATTGCCCTGTTCGGTGCGCGAGTTGGAGGAAAACACG
>NZKZ01000182.1 GCA_002694065.1 Acidiferrobacter sp. | reverse complement strand
TCGCCGCAACTGCAGCGAACGCCAGCAGCCACCGAATCCATGTACCTCATGATGAAACAGGCGTTTGCACTGGGCTACCGACGCTACGAGTGGAAGTGTAACGCGCTCAATCAACGCTCGCGTCGCGCCGCCTTAAGACTGGGTCTATCCTATGAGGGGATATTCCGACAGGCCACGGTTGCCAAAGGACGGAACCGGGATACGGCCTGGTATGCGGCGATCGATTCTGAATGGCCAAAGTTGCAAACGGCTTTTGAAACATGGCTTGATCCCGCGAACTTCGATGCATCCGGCAAGCAGAAGGTATCTCTCTCAAATCTCACCGCTCCTATTCTGGTGTCGACCGGTTGATGCCTGACGCTGCAAGATCTGATCATCACGGCGATGCAATGGTGCGCGGTATCTTCTTTTCCCGATCATAGAAGGGCGGGTCCACAATCTCGCACTGTGCTTCACCTTTGTCGGCGCAATGCAGCGATAGGGTTCTTGTTGGCCAATCTCCGGCCGCTGAAAATCTGACGTAGCCCACCGCCATTTTGAGGTAAGGGGAATAGGCACCTGTCGTCACAACGCCAACCGGCTCATCGCCATCAAATAACTCGCATCCCGCACTCGGTATCAGATCCCGACAGAGCAGCCCGAAAAGTCGCCTACCGCGCGGTGGGGCCAACAACGCCTCGCGGCCGATGAACCCGTCATTGGTCAAGTCCACGAATTTGTCCAACCCCGCCTCAGATGGCGTCATTGAAGAATCAAAATCGCTGCCGCTGTCCAAGATACCTGCCTCAATCCTGCGGATGTTCATCGATTGCATGCTCCCAAAGATCATTCCGCTGGGCGCGCCCGCTTCCATCAGGGCGTTCCATAGGCGCGGACAGTCAGTATCGTCACCCTGCGTGTAGATCTCATACCCCAGTTCACCCGTCCAGCCAGTTCGGGAAATCAACAACTTCTGCCCATCAAGATCGAAAACGCCACAGTGAAAGTAGCCAAAGTCGGCAGTGATTGCTCCCGATGAGACCGAGCGCATTACCTCAAACGACTGCGGACCCTGCAGTTGCAGGACACGCGACTGCGGGTCGGTGATGGTCATATCAAACCCAAAACGGTGCGCCAGAAACCAGGTATCGAGCTCGCCATCCGGATGAACAAACCAAAAACGGGTAGCCCCGAGCCGCAGCAGGATCCCATCAGCAAACAGCCCGCCATCATGTGTGCACGCAACCACATAGCGCGCGCGGCCAATCTTGAGATCCTTCAACGGGCGGGCAAAGATTAATTCCAGAAACAGCACCGCGTCAGGGCCATTGATCTCAATCGGCCGTTCGGGAACATCGAAGAGCGCGGCCTCCCGACGAAGGGCCCAATACGCTTTACCCGGATCCTCGCCGTTGTCGTGTACGAACAGCCGGCCCGCAGCGGAGCGGAGCACTGTTGCGCTGTTGGCATAGCACTCATGAAAAGGTGACAGCTCCGTGCTGCCGGCATAAACCTGGAAAATTCTTCTTGAATCAGACACTGAAGGCTTAGGGCATCTGTATTGGGTTACGTCCAGTGCGCCAATGCGGCGCGGGCCACCTCTTCGCCCCACTCTTGAAGAAAATGCCCTCCTTGCGTCACCTCGTAAGGTTCAGGGCAATCACGGATCACTGCATGCAATGCCCGCATATCGCTTGGCGTAATGACGGGATCCGTCATGCCGATCGCCATGAAGCTATCACCGCTCCACTCCTTGGAGAGCCAGGCACGAGCATCGCGCGACAGCGCAGCGCCAGTCGCCTCCGGATGATCGGGCACCAGTTCCGGAAAAGCCCGAGCACCTGCCTTGTAGTGGGGATCCGGAAAAGGCGCATCATAAGCAGCTATTTCGGCCTCCTGAAGATGCGGACAAGCCCGGCCAAGAAGCTTGCCCGGCGACATATCAGGATTGTTCCGGCACCACTCGCGCCAGGCCAGAAAGCCTGCACCAAGCGGCTGATCTCCGGTTCCAAGCAGGGTATTCATCACAAGGAGACGGGAAACGCGGTGCGGCGATTCCATCGGCAGCGTCAGGCCCAGCACGCCACCCCAGTCCTGCACTACCAGGGTCAGCCCGGCAAGTTTCAACCGATCCAGAAACGCCAGCAGCATGTTGCGATGAAAATCAAACGTGTAAACGCCCTGTTCCCCGGGCTTATCCGAACGACCGAAGCCGAAGAAGTCCGGCACAATGACCCGCGCCCCAGACGCCAGGAATACCGGAATCATTCGGCGGAAAAGAAAAGCCCAAGTGGGTTCGCCATGCAGACACAGAAATGTTTCCTCGGCATCAGGCGGGCCGACATCAAGATAGTGACAGCGCAGCCCTTCGTACCCCCTAAGGTCATCAAGGTAGCAGGGGGGATACGCAAAATCGGGTAGCACCTCAAAGCGCTCTTCCGGTGTTCTCAGGACTTCTTGCAAAAGCGACTCTCCATACGTCAGTGAACGCAACTCAGTAAGTTTGTTGCCGGACGGCATCACCTCGGAACATGCCTTCGCGACTACAATATCACTATCTCAATCAAGGAGTCTTCCATGTCCAAACACAACGCCCTGACCACCTTTGGCCGCTCAGGAAATCCCATGTTCCGGGGAGAAGCGTTCAAGCCTGATGCCACGTTTGCTGAAACCGAGGCATCTGGCCGCATGACACTTGCAGGCACCGTCAACAAAACCGGTATCCTGCTTGTTCTGTGCCTGGTCACGGCGTCTTTTACCTGGAACATATTTTTCGGTACAGGTGATCCAGCTGCCGTCAGCGGATTTCTCTGGATCGGACTCATTGGCGGTCTGATACTCGCATTCATCACGATCTTCAAGCGACAGTGGGCAGGCGTGACCGCACCCCTTTATGCACTGGCGCAGGGTCTTGCACTGGGTGGCATCTCTGCCATGTTCGAAGCGCAGTATCCGGGCATCGTGATTCAAGCCATGGGCCTCACTTTCGGCACGCTTGGTGTACTGCTGCTCGCCTACAAAAGCGGTCTGATCAAACCGACTGAAAACTTTCGACTGATGATCGTGGCGGCCACGGGGGGGATTGCGCTGTTATATCTCGTCAGTTTTGTAATGGGGTTTTTTGGTTCCAGTATCGGCTTCATTCACAGCAACGGATTGTTTGGTATCGGCTTTAGTCTCTTTGTCGTGGCCATTGCTGCCCTCAATCTGGTGCTTGACTTTGACTTCATCGAGGAAGCCGCCGAACAGGGTGCACCTAAATATCTGGAGTGGTACGGCGCGTTCAGTCTGATGGTGACGCTGATCTGGCTCTATCTTGAAATCCTGCGCCTGCTGGCAAAACTGCGCAGCCGCAACTGATGGGCTGGAACGAATTATTCTTCGGTGGCCTGATCGTGATCGGTCTGGGCGCCTTTTTGTTCTTCGGGCGTTTCCGGGCGGGTAAAACTCAACGTGAACGGCAGGACAAGATTCGCTGGCGCAAACACTGATTAGTCTTCGATGAAGATTCTCGCGGCAGCCCTCATTGCCGTGGTGCTATGGGGTGCCTCACCGGTTGCCGCCAAGATCGCGGTATCCAGTCTCTCGCCCATGATGGTGGCTATCCTGCGCACGGTCATTGGCGGACTGGTCGCACTGCCGCTGGCGATGCTGCTCCGGATTCCCCTGCCCGCTGACAGGGCACAGCGGCGTCTGCTCGTTTTATCCGGATTCTGTGGCTTCGTGGCCTTCCCGGTGCTTTTCACGCTTGGCATCCTGCACACTTCGGCCAATCACGCATCCATGATCCTCGCAGGGCTCCCCGTCTTCACGGGACTTATCGCCATGACCTGGGACCGAAAACGTCCCGCGGTTGCGTGGTGGATCGGCTGCACCATCGCGATGGCGGGCGAGGGGCTGCTGATTTTCGGTCATGGTCTCGATGGGGCAACCGGGGCGAGCATTGGCGGAGACCTGCTGGTGCTGGCCTCCAACGTGTTTGCCTCTTTAGGCTACGTCGCGGGCGGTCGTCTCGAACGCGAGGGCTACTCGGCAATGGGCACCACATTCTACGGCGTCGGTCTTTATGCGCTGGTGTTGTGGCCGCTGCTGTTTATCGTTGAGCCGGGAACGGCACCGCTAACCGTTCCCACGGGCATCTGGCTTTCGATTGCTTATCTTGCCGTCGGCGTGACGATTGTCGGCTATGTGCTCTGGTACTGGGCGCTGGGACAAGGTGGCATTGCCCGCATTGCGCTGTTGCAGTTCCTGCAACCGGTATCTGGCGTGATCCTCGCCGCCCTATTGCTTGGGGAGGAGTTTGGAGCGATTTTTATCACCGCCTCGGGGGTTATCCTCTTTGGCGTCTGGTACGCGCTGAAAGCCAACCGATGATTTAGGCGGCTATGGGAGTTGCTGACTGACCCAGTCCTTAGGATCCACCAGCCTGCCCTCTCCTTTGAGGTAACCGTCAATCAGCTCATTCATCCGCTCTTTCCCGAAAGACCCAAAGTGTCCACCATGCACCGTCTGAATAGGTAACTCCCTCAATCTTTCCAGGCTCTCGCGGTACGCGTCGGGATCAGAGTGATACAGCGTGTCGTAAAGATCGCCATCATAGAGGGTATCTCCGCTAAAAAGCGTACCCGTGTCCTTTTCCCACAGTGCGATCGAATCAGGTGAGTGCCCAGGCAGGGAGAAGACCTGGAAAGAACGGTCCCCCAGATCCAGTACATCGCCCTCATCAAGATATCCCGTGAGCGGTGCCGGCCGCACTTCATAGGACTCGAACGAAAAGCCTTCGAAAGGGAGCGCACTGAACGTTTCAGCGCGCACAAACGCTTCGCCGCCGGTCTTTTTGAAGCACGTCATCGGATCAAGATAATTGTCACTGCAGGCTCGATGACCCAAGCGGTCATCAAATTCACACAGGCCACCGATGTGATCGAAGTGGCAATGTGTCATCACTGCGGTCAGGGGTGATCCGCCGAGCGCCAGCAAGTGCGGCTTTAGGGGCGACAGTCCCATCCCGGAATCGATGACGAGATTCCGGTCACGTCCCTTGATGAGCCAGACATTGCAGCGCAGCCATTTGGCTACGTACTTCTCGCGGATAAGAAATAGATCATTCGACACCTTCGTGGTTTCGTACCAGTCATGAGCCATCACTTTATCCATCCAAATAATCTTCCCAAACTCGCTTTAGCCTGTTCAACCGAGCACAGTACAGTCCGAACGAGAACGCCTTGCTTGGGCCTTATCCCACAGTAATCCTGACGATCTGGTGTATTCTGACTGTTGCGCCAATCTGCGAAAAAACGACACTGGGTCTTCTACCCAAGGGATCGTATCGTTCACAATAGCGCCCTGCCCCGAGCAAGTATTGATGAGCACCTCCGAGAACACAACTTTCAGCATCCGGGTGTCTTCCACCGGAGACATCTTCGAGGTACCCGCGAACCGGACCATTTTGCATGTGCTTTATGAAAATGGCTACGAAGTACCTCTTGACTGCTCCAATGGCCGCTGCGGCACCTGCCGTACGCGCTACCTCTCCGGTGAGGTCGACCACCGGGATACCGCGCTTAGTGAAAGCGAGCGATCTGAGTACCTCACGGTCTGTGTCTCTCGCGCTCACGCGGGAGAAGTCGTTCTTGATCTGCCGCCCCCACAATCCACGCAACCTGTTGAAAGACCTATCGCTGTCGTCGAGGCACCGGTCTGTGTCGCCTGCCTTAACTGTGTCCGGTTTTGTACCTTCGGCGCCGCCCGAATTGATAACGAACTGACCGGCGTTGGCGGGATTCAAGGTGCTGCGGTAATTGATGCAGATACGTGTACGGGCTGTGGACTCTGCGCAGCAGCGTGCCCGACAGGCGCTATTGAAATGAATATCAGTACTCACGATTCTGTGATCGGCACTATTCATACGTTGAATACTGAATCTGTTTCTGCAGTCAACACAGAAGTCGCCGAAGACGGCCCGGCAGAAGCGCCCCTGTCGGTCATGATATTTGCCTGTCCCCAGTGTCGGGACACCACGCATGAAGTTTGCGACGCCAAGAGCGGGCAGGTCTCAGCGAATGTCCAAACCCGGGTGGTCGACGTCCCCTGCTCAGGTCGTGTTGATACGCTTCAGTTGATGCACGCATTTGAAAGCGGAGCAGACGCCGTCATGGTGGCAGGCTGTCAGCCGGGCGAATGCTTTTTCAATACCGGCAATCTGCACGTGACCCAGCGGGTGAAGCGGATTGCCGATTGGCTGGACGGATGTGGTCTGGAGCGTGACCGAGTCCATATGATGCATCTCGCGCCCGGCGATCACGACAGCCTCACCCACGCACTCGACGATCTGACCCAAAAAACCGGGATTTGCGGCCCTAGTCCGCTCCGGCGCACGCCCTCGTCACCGACCCCAGCGTCAACATCCCGTTAACACAAAAAAGAGAGAATTTTGATGAAAGCCCAATCCCACCACTGCCAAATCGCAAGAGGCTCAGCATGATCGTTGCAGAACAAAAACCGCTGAAAGATATCCAGCGGATGCTCAAGGGCAAAAAGAAAGTGCTTACCGTCGGATGCGGTACCTGCGTGTCCGTCTGTTTTGCTGGCGGCAAGAAAGAGTCCAATGCCATGGCGGCGACTTTGCGGACCGCGGCTGCCGCTGAAGGCCAAGAGCTCGAAGTCGAAGAAGTCACGGTGCAGCGGCAATGCGTCCAGGAGTTCGTCGCGCCCCTTGAAGAAAATATTGAAGAATATGATGCAGTCCTGTCGATGGCATGCGGTGTGGGTGTACAGACGCTGGCGGAAAAATACATGGACACGCCGATCCTGCCGGGTCTTGATACCAACTTCATGGGTCAGCCTACAGAGCCGGGCATCTGGGAAGAGCGCTGCGTGGGCTGCGGTAACTGTGTTCTCGAATACACGGGCGGCCTATGCCCCATTACCCGATGCCCAAAGCAACTCCAGAACGGTCCCTGCGGCGGCTCCGAGGGAGGGATGTGCGAAGTAGATCCCAGCATCCCCTGTATCTGGTCGAAGATCTGGACGATTCTTGACCGTCAGGGTATTGCTGACTCGCTAATGGATATCCAGCCGCCCAAGGACTGGTCCAAGAGTCGGGGCGGGAGTATGCGCCGCGTGGTGGTGGGTGATGATCTTCGCCAGCAAGCCGCCCGCGAAGCCGGAGAGCGGGCGATGACCGTTAAGGTTGCGCCGCCGCAATCTCCTATGAAACCGGCCGCCACACCGCAGGCACCTTCTGAAACCATCGAACTCGATGACACCTGGCACCGGGCCTGTAGTCTCGCTGACCTGCCTGAAGGCAAGCTGCACCGCGTCAGTGTGGCGGACATCGATGTCATCGTCACCAATCTGGGCGACTGTATTCGCGCGTTTCCGCCGACCTGTCCCCACCTTGCAGAACCCCTGGTCGATTCCGGCCTGCTGAAAGACGGCCTGCTGACCTGTACCAAGCATCTGTGGCAGTGGGATCTTAGAAGCGGCGAGATGAAAGGCGCTGCAGAGCGGCCTGTCGCCCTGTACGAGGCGACGCTGAATGGGGACGACGTGATGGTCAAGGTCGAGCAGGAAATCACCTACGATTATGACGAAGAAGACGACTTCGACGAAGACGATTTCTTCGGTGCAGACTGAAACGGATTCACTGAAGATGGCTACTGATACTGCTGCTGACACCCTGCCCGATCTCAAGTCCGGGAGCAATCTTGAAAGAGTCCTGGCTGCAGGGCACTTTGCCGTCACCGGCGAACTGGGCCCACCCAAACATATGGATACCAGCGTCGTCGACCGCAAGATCGACCTTTTGAAGGGCGTGGTTGATGCCGCCAATGTGACCGACAATCAGACTGGGATTGTGCGACTCAGCAGCATCGCTACCGGCATTTATATGGCCCAGCATGGGCTTGAGCCGGTTATTCAGATGACCTGTCGGGACCGCAACCGGTTGGCCATTCAGAGCGACTTGATGGGCGCATATATCCACGGCATCCGTAACGTCCTGTGCCTTTCCGGCGACCACCAGTCTTTTGGCAACCATCCGGGCGCCAAGAATGTGCAGGACATTGACTCGATGCAACTGATTCGCATGCTCCAGGAGATGCGTGACAAGAACCAGTTCCAGTGCGGTGACGAGATCAAGGGCGGCGGTCCCAAACTCTTTATCGGCGGCGCGGGCAGCCCGTTCTCGGAACCCATTTCCTTTCGGCCGCTCCGAATCGCCAAGAAGATGGCAGCGGGAGTCGACTTCATCCAGACCCAGATGATTTTCGATATGGACATCTTCCGCCAGTTCATGCGTCGTCTGGTGGATCTTGGGGTGACGGAGAAAGTCCACATTCTGGCAGGTATCGGCCCCTTGAAAAGCAGCCCCATGGCACGCTTTCTCAATGAGAACATTCCCGGCATCATCATCCCTGAAGATTTGCTGAAACGCATGGATGGCGCGGTTCAGGGCATCAGCGAAGACGATAAGGAAGCCCGCCGTGATGCCTGGCGGGCTGAAGGTCAGGATATCTGCATCGAGCAGATAGAAGAGCTACAGCAAATGGAAGGCGTCTCGGGAGTGCATATCATGGCGATTGAATGGGAAGCCGCCATCCGGCCGATCGTCGAACGCGCCGGCCTATTGCCCCGCCCCGTAGTCTGAGTTCAGGAAAAACTCGCGATCGGTGGGCCGAAAAGTCCTTCGGGGATATTAATTCCCAGTCCAGGCCCCGGAGGCACTGCAATCATGCCGTTGACGATTCTTGGCCCATGCTCCTCATCATAGTGCCCCGCCTGATAAGGCGCTGAAATCCACGCGCCGCGACTGAGGCGAGGCGTCAAAGTGGCCCCAACGTGGACACAGGCTGACGCAATAATGTCTCCCCCCCAGGAGTCGTCACAACTGGTCGGTGTGTTCGAGGCCTCACACAGGTCGCGCACCGCACGCATGCCACTAATGCCGCCAATCCGGGTCAGCTTCATTCCGAATCCATCAGCAACGCCGGTCGAGATAGCGCGGGCAATGGTAGCCAAATCAGTCGCAGACTCATCCAGGACCAGCGGGTGATGTAAGTGCGTCCGCGCAGTGGCGCATTCGGCATAGGTCGCACAGGGCTGCTCCATGTCAAATTTAAGATCGCGGCAGGCGCGCGAGACCTGAATCGCTTCACCGACCGTCCAACCTCGGTTGCAATCCACAAAAAGATCAACTCCCGGGCGGATAACGTTCGCAACCGCATGGACTGCGTCGATATCTTCATCAATATGGCGCCCGCCGGACTTCAACTGCAGTTTGGTGTGACCTTGTTCCTGCAGCTGCTCGGCCAGCTGGGCGGATCCGTCAGGGGAACCGATGGGGACAACGTGATAGGTTGACACCGGATCCATACGTGCCCCGCCCAGCAGGTCACAGACACGTTCGTTATGGTACTTGCCAAGCAGATCCCAACAGGCGATATCGACTGCGGACCGGGCCCCCTGTCCGCCGTCCATGGTGGCAGCCATTACGTCATGTATCAGACCAATCCGCAACGGATCGGTGCCGATCAACGCCGGGCCGAGCAGGTCAAGATCGGCCCGGATACTTCCTGCATGTTCCACCTGCGGCAAAGGACCGGTTGGGCAAATCTCTCCCCAGCCAGTCAATTTTGCATCTGTGCGCAGAGCCACGACTGTAGTGTCCGGGTCACCGACCGTCGAACTCGACATGTTGTAGCCCGACACCATCGGCAGATGTTTGGCAAAGACATCAATCTGTATGATTTTCATGGCCAATACGGCTCCGGCTTTGACTCACGATCAACGCTTCTTTTCAGGTTTTCAGAAAGATCGCGTTGACCTCGTCCAGGTTTTCAAGAGTTCTTTCTGTCGGCTGAGTGTAAACAAAAGAGCGGTGCATCAGTCTCCTATCTGACTCATAGCAGGCGGTCGGCGTACCGCTGTGCAAGACCGCATGGTTATCCCAGATCAAAATATCTCCCGGTTTCCATTCGTGTCGATAGACAAATTGCTCCTGGGTTGCAACGGCCAACGCCTCCTGAAGCCATTCCTCACCTACCGACAGGCTCACCGAGTTGAACTCAATCGGATGGAAATTCATGTAAAGCACTGTGCGGCCGGTGACGGGATGTACCTGCACAATTTTGTGCCACACAGGCGGCAACGCTCGCCGCTCCTCTTTCGTCAACGGAATGTGCGAGTCGGGATCAGCCTCCAAGAGAAGATCGTTATGCGCATGAAAACTGCACAGCATCTCTAGATCACTTAGCTGATCCTTCAGTGTCTCAGGAATATTCTCATACGCGGTGGCGGTGCTGCATAGCAAGGTATCCCCACCGACTTTAGGTACCTCAACCGCATAGAGAAAGGTTGCCGCATCCACATGACAGGCCGAAGTGCCATCGGTATGCCAACCAAATCCCCCCCGCACAAAAAAGGCGGCGTCTTCTCCATCGGGATGCTTGGCGTTACCGATAGTGGAAACTTCGGGATAATCCTTCAGGTTGAATTGTTTGCGCGTCTCAATCTTTGGGCGCCCAAACCGGTGCGCAAGACGGGCTTGGCTCTGTGGCGAGAGATCCTGATCCCGAAACAGCAGAGCCGAGTGCGAGAAATACAGATCCAGAATCTCGGCGAAGCTGTCATCGTCAATCGGACTGGAAAGATCGACACCCGATACCTCCAGACCGAAATTCGGCATTAAGGGCCTTGTCTGCATCAGGGT
>NZKZ01000181.1 GCA_002694065.1 Acidiferrobacter sp. | reverse complement strand
TATTCGGTGAAGGCCGTAGGTGCCAGTTAGTGCGCCTGCCAGCCGGCACACGGGACAACAAGAAGAAGCAAACCGTGCACTTCTGGAATCCAAACCCCTCCTTCAAATGAGCAGAAATAATTCTGTGTTGGCGCGAAAACGCCAAGAGAAAGAAGACAAGGAATCTGCAGTCGCGCAGTTTCTAGCGAAACAATTGGACGAAGTCTGGTTCGATGCACGCAATGGCGTGCACCTTGTGAGAAAGGGCGAAGTCATCGTTCCCGACAAGGGTTACCTGAAAGCGTTGGAGTATCCTTTATCGCAATTGATCCGAACGAGAAAAGAGATCAGACAGTGCATCAATGAACTTGATGCGCAGATTAAACATGAACGTTCAGTTCAGTATCACGGGCCGGTGGCAGGACAGAAGGCTGGAGCGTGGCTTGAATGTTCCGGCAGCAAGTGGCTTGTCACGAGCTCGCCTAAATACATCGAGCCCGTCAAGGGTGATTGGCCGAACCTGAGGCGACTAATCGAAACCTTGCTTCCGGAAGATATCGCCCAAGACGCGTTGTATTCATGGTGCAAAACGCAGTATCAAGCGATCCAAACAGGAAGGCATTCCCAGTGCCCTATTCTCATATTCGCTGGTGATACCGGTGATGGGAAAACGCTCCTTCTTAGCCTGATCACCGCCTTGCGCGGGGGTCGTGAGATTAACCCCATCAAGGCGTGGAGTGGAGAGGGGCCAGCGTGGAGCGATCACTTACTGGGCAGTGAATGCCTCAATATCGACGACTCGGTAGCCCTGAAAAACTACCAAGCGCGCCAGAACCTTGCCACGAAGGTTAAGGAGGCCATTTTTGCGAATTCGGTCACCATTGATAAGAGAAACAACACGTCCTTCACCATTAACCCCCGCCCTGCGTGGGGTGTGGCGATGGCGGTTAATGCAAACTCCGACTCGATCAAAACAGTGCCTGCCCTTGACGGTGCTGACATGGCAGACAAAGCGGTTGTTCTCCGAACACATCGAGCTGAGATACTCTACAGGGAAGAGGGTGACCACGCTGTGGAAAAGCGCTACAAGGCCTATGCGGACGAATTGGCCGCATTTGCAGACTGGCTACTCAATCGTTGGAGCCAGCCTGATTCTCTTCCTTCTGGCTGCGTCGTGGGCAGGTCTGGCACTCTGGTATATCGGGATCCTGAAGCGCTGACAGAACTTCACCGCGCAACACCTGCCGGGCTATTCGAGGAAGTGATCCGTGAATTGTGTGAACGAAGCTTCATAAAGCAAAACATTCTTGCTGATGAACTTGCCTCGCTCGAAAGGCCGATTTCCACGGCGACAATATTAAACCTCGCGAGAACATTCTTCGAACGAGATAGAAGAATCCCAGAGGCCGTCCAAACAGCCGGTAAATTCCTATCGCAAATTGCCGCAAGACCGGACGCCTGTATCGAAGAGGCTGGTAAGAACCGGAACCACTCGAAGCTCTGGCGCTTCAAGCCGGAGGCATTGAACCCTGATTCGTGATCCCCGATTCCTGATACGGGAACCACCAGGCCGGACTCCAGAAACGGGGTCCGGCCTTTCCGTGCCCGATGGACTGCGGGGGGTGCGGGGGGAGATATCGCAGTCACGCCATACGCGTTGCCTGCCTGTGCCTTATTTCTTTCTAAATTTCTTAAAGAGTATGTTTTGTGCCCCCGCACCCCCCGCAGATGCACGACGTGCACGGTGCCGCACGAACCTTTGAGGGTCCGGCGGACGTGTTACCCCCACCCCGCACCCTGCAAGCCGTCAGGCGGGCTTGTGGCTGCCCCTACGCGCGTGGTAGGGCTAGGGCATGAGAATACTAGCTGCCCTCACGCTGCTCCTTGTCATTGCCCTTAGCCCACATTCTCCAGCCTCGCAGCCACAGCTAGAATGGGAATACGAGGTTAATCCCAACCGGTTTCTGCGGGGATCAACTCTTGGTGGCTGGGCCAGATATTTCGGCCCTATACTTGGTTCTAATGAAATATGCGCAATGGCATTTGGCATTCAGGCAAATGAAGAGGAATTAAACTATGCCATCGCGGTGCTAAATAAGGAGGGTGAACTGATATGGAAAAGCCCTCTCCTTACAAGAGAGCCACGGCTTGTCTATTTGGGCCGCGAGTGCATGGTTTATCGGTTTTCCTCAGAGGGTGATGCGCCAATAGCAGGTTTTTCCGACTACTTTAGTGTCAGCTTAACCGGAGGAAGCCTAAACGACCCACCTCTACCGCTGGCAGTAAATCGTCCTGTCCTCAGCTCTTATCTGGAAGATCACAAGACCAATACAGCGTTTCTGGCCCGCACCTCTGGTGCGAGTTTGGCTGCAGGAAGACGACTCATTGTTCAGAAGTGGGCCCCCGCATCCCCCACCCCGAACCTTGCACCCTCCACCTTTGGCCTTGAAGACGGCAACCTGATCATTTCATGGCCCACCGCTGCCGGAGAAACCTACCAGGTGCAGCGGTCCATGGACCTTGAGTCGTGGGAAAACATCGGGGTGGCCCTCACCGGCAACGGAACCACCATGAGTTACGCGCAGCCCTCGACTGCCGATAAGGTGTTCCTCAGGGTGGTGATTCCCTGAGGCCGCGACAAAACCAGAAGCAAAAGGCTATGATCAGTAATCAGGAAATCCAACGAATCGTTGATTCAATCACCGAGGGCCTCGAGGAACCGTCTAAGGGTTGGTCGCTCAACGAAGCGGCCGCCTGCTGTGTGTTCTGGTGTATTGTGCACAAGGCATGGCGAGATGGGACCGACCTAGGAATGACCAAGAAGGCTGCCGTTGAACAGCTGCACAGAGGCCCACTTTCGGGACGGTCCATAGGGGCGATTGAGCCAAAAGTGATGAATGTCACATCAGCGGCCCAGACCCTACTGGAAAGGGGGATGCCGATTTATAATGAGGGACGGTATACAAAGAGAGGCACTGGCGAGGATATGGGCCCAATGGTGTGCAAGGGTTACGCTCCTGCATCAAACATTCAGGCGTGCCTAGTCGATATACTTCCAAAGGCCCTACTTCACTTCGACTTGTTGCCCGATGAATACGTCCTCGAAAGCCTCAGTTCGACCCACGAGGCCCGTGCAAGGCGAAGCCGTATATCTATCGACCTTCCGGAGACAGTCGAACACGAGTCGGTGCTTGAGGCGATCAACCGGATCGATGCTGACGGGATTGCCCCCCACCGTAAAAACCACACTTTCGAACTTATTCACGACGGCAAAGGCTACCCCCCGCTGGCCGTCCTAGCCTTCGCTCTGGAGCACGAAAATGGTGAAGTTATTCCAGCTGGCGCCCTGCGGGGCGAAGACAGCAGCAATGAGTTTAGATTACTCCGATCGGCTGGGTTTTCGATCTCTCGAATCCACAGGGAAGGACAGGCTGAGGACGAGATACAAAAAGAGGCCCATAGCAGGAGCGCTCAGCCAATTGATGAGAACGCCGGATCCGATCGCCCCGAAAAGCGCTCAAGCGAAGTGACCCAGTATGACCGCGATCAAAACGTTGTGCGCGCCGTCCTGCAACGAGCGAATGGTCTATGCGAGGGATGTCGGATGGAATCAGGATTCATTCGCAAGTCAACAGGCGAGCCCTATCTCGAGGTTCACCACATCAAATTCTTGTCCGACGGCGGCCCCGACAGGGCATGGAACGCGGTGGCGCTTTGTCCAAACTGCCACAGGCGCTGTCACTACGCTGATGACTGGGAAGCCTTCAACGATTCGCTATACGAGAAGGTAGACGCCGTGCACCGATCCGCGCCGTCCTAGTCGGGCAATCCAGCCAGCTCGATAATAACCGCCCGATGATCCGACACACTCCGATCCGTCTTGTGGGTGGACGACTGTGACACCTCATACCCTTCCGGAGCCATGACCATCATGTGGTCGAACACTGCATCAGGGTAACGTCCGTCGGTGAGCCAGCTGATCAGCTCTTCACGCTCTACCCCCTGCCCCGTCCACCTGAACCCCGCATCCTGAATCATGCTCAGGGTGTCGTCTTCTGCCCACTTCTCGCTCGTAGGATCGCTGTTGAAGTCCCCGCCGATGACTGCGCAGAAAGTCTTCCCCTCCTTCTCAAAGCGCTCCTTGAGCCCATTACAGTGCGCTATGAGCTGCCGTGCGCTCTCCTCCCGCTTCGGTGTGGTCTCCTCAATCCCGCCTGAGTTCGACTTCAAGTGCACCGAATATACGGCCAGCACTGACTCATCGGTCAGCATGACAGTCGCATAAGCAAATCCACGCGGCGGGTTGGCCTCCTCGCCCTCTTCAAAGGCTTGCATGAATCCCTCAGTCGCCTTGGCCGGTGCGCGGCTTAGGATTGCGACCTCCAGATTGCCTCGAAAGTCGCTGACGACATCGAGGGAATACTCAGGTAGCGCTTTGGTGATCCCCTGCAAGGCG
>NZKZ01000070.1 GCA_002694065.1 Acidiferrobacter sp. | reverse complement strand
GGAGCAGGCAATATCGGATTGCGTCTGGCCGAATCTCTTGAGCAGGCGCATTGTCATGTCAAACTGGTCGAGCGCGATATGGCCCGCGCCAAATCGGTGGCGGATCAGCTCGAACACACGGTGGTATTGCACGGTGATGCTGCCGACGAAGACTTAATGCGGCAGGAAAGTATTGAAAACGTTGATGTTTTTTGCTCTCTCACAAATGATGACGAGGCCAACATCCTGTCTGCCATGCTCGCAAAACGGCTGGGTGCGCACCGCAGCATGGCACTGGTGAACCGATCCGCTTACGTCGATCTCATGTCCAACACCCTGGTGGATGTCGCCATCTCGCCCAAAGTCGCCACAGTCGGCACCCTGCTCACTCACGTCCGAAGAGGCGATATGGTGGCAGTACATTCCCTGCGCCGCGGTGCCGCCGAAGCCATCGAGCTCATTGCCCATGGAGATGCCAACAGTTCCAAGGTCGTCGGCAAAGCGGTTCGGGATATCGGACTGCCTCAAGGCACGAATCTTGGCGCAATCCTGAGAGGAGAAGACGTGGTGATCGCCCATGGAGAGACCGTCATCGAACCTGAGGATCACGTTATCCTGTTTGTGGTGGATAAAGGCCGGATTCGTGAGGTTGAGCAGCTTTTCCAGGTCGACGTCACTTTCATATAGGCAACCTGGCTGACAATGCAATCCCTGGGTGTCCTTCGCGTTCTGGGTGTGCTGCTCGTTATGTTCAGCACAACCCTGTTGCCGCCGATCCTGATCGCCCTGATCGGTAAAGACGGTGGGTTGCAGCCATTTCTCATCGCCTATGTCACGACGCTGCTCGTGGGAGGAGCACTTTGGTTTCCGCTGCGCCATCAGCGTCGGGAATTGCGTGTCCGAGACGGCTTTCTCATCGTGGTCCTCTTCTGGACAGTGCTGGCTCTTTTTGGCGCGTTCCCACTGCTGCTGTCGGCTGATCTTGAGATCAGCATCACCGACGCGCTTTTTGAATCCATGTCGGGTCTGACGACAACCGGTGCAACCGTGCTGACCGGCCTTGACGCGTTGCCGGCCTCAATCCTCTATTACCGACAGCAACTGCAGTGGCTGGGCGGTATGGGCATCATTGTCCTCGCTGTCGCCGTAATGCCTATGCTCGGCGTAGGCGGTATGCAGCTGTACCGCGCCGAGACGCCCGGGCCGATGAAGGACAACAAGTTAACGCCTCGCATTACAGAGACGGCAAAAGCCCTCTGGTATATCTATCTCGGCCTGACCGTCAGTTGTGCCCTTGCTTATTGGGCTGCCGGGATGACGTTCTTTGACGCGGTCGGCCACGCTTTCTCCACAGTCGCCATCGGCGGATTCTCTACCCATGACGCGAGCCTGGGGTTTTTTAACAGTTCCGCGATTGCCTTGATCGCGATCTGCTTCATGCTGATCTCTGCGGTAAATTTTGCCCTGCACTTCACCGTCGTACGCGGGCGATCCCCTGGCGCCTATCTGCGGGATCCCGAAGTGCGCGCGTTTGCCGGTTTCGTGTCGGTAGTGATTCTGATCACCGTCACCCTGCTCTTTGTCTGGGACGTCTATTCGGGAGCCGGAGACACACTGATTCACGGAATTTTTCAGGTGGTGTCGATAGGCACCACCACGGGATTCACCACAACCGGATTCCATTGGTGGCCCTCTTTCCTGCCCGTGATGCTGATCATCATGAGCGCGGTGGGGGGTTGTGCCGGATCTACGGCTGGGGGGATGAAGATGATCCGCCTGGTGCTGCTATACAAGCAGGGTCGCCGGGAAATTAATCAACTGATCCATCCGAGCGCCATTTTCAGCGTCAAGTTGGGCAATAAGCCGGTTCCAGACCACGTCATTAATGCGGTCTGGGGGTTTTTTGCTCTTTATACCCTGAGTTATGTGGGTCTCTCGCTGGCCATGGCAGCCACCGGGACAGATCTCGTCACAGCCTTTTCGGCGGTGACGGCGTGTTTAAACAATCTTGGCCCGGGGCTCGGCGCGGTATCCCAAAACTACGCCGGGCTTGAATCCCAAGCCAAATGGATCCTGACGATCACCATGCTTCTGGGCCGGCTCGAGATTTTCACGCTGTTGGTCTTGCTGACGCCCGCCTTCTGGCGCAGCTGATAGCGCCTAAGCGTGTTGCGACCCGAGCACGCCCTGAATTGCCGAATGCACCTCATCGACGGTAATGGCACCAATACACGCGCGAGGGCATCTTCGCCTTCGATAACAACGCTGGCAGTCCATATCGGCACGGATAATTCTGGCCGATCTGTTTCGCGGCCCGACGAGATCTTCATTCGTCGGGCCGAATAACGAGACCAACGGGCGATCAAACGCCGAAGCCACATGCATGGGGAGGCTGTCGCCGGTGATCACTACGTCAGAGCGGGCAACCAGCGCAAAGAACTCGACCAGGGATAACTGTCCGGCAAGATTGATCGAGGCAAGACCACCCCCCTGCGCGATCGCCTGGTCAATTACTGAACGATCCTCATCGCTGCCCGAAAAAACTACCTGAAACTCATTGGACAGCCGCTCAGCCAAATTTGCAAAATGAGACATGGGCCAGTTTTTGGTCGGCCAGCGGGTAAGCGGACAGAGCAGTGCTATGGGCTTTTCTTCGTTCCCTGATGGATGGAGCAGGTTGGCAACGGCTCGGGCTGCGTGACCGTCAACGTCCAGGAGCGGAACAGAAGCACTGGATCGGATTCCCGCCAACGCCAGCACACCCCCCATCTCATCTATTGCATGAAGCGTGGGTTGATGAAAATGCTCGGCGAACCACCACTGCCCTTTGGCATAGCGCCGCGCCGCTCGCGCTGCCCAGAGAAAAATGATGGTTTTCCAGCTGCCCTGAAGATCGATCGCAATGTCATAGGATTGCTTGCGCACCGCAGAGAACGTTCTGACGAAATGGTTGATGGTCCAGAGTGGATGCCGCCACCAGTCTGACTTCACTCGATATCGGTCGAAGGTAAGCAACTCATTGATGTCCCTGCTCGAGCGCAGTATGTCACTGGCGGTCGTTGACGTCAGGGCCGTTATATGGGCCTGAGGATAAGCCTCGCGCACAGAACGGATAGCGGCTGTGGCGTGCACCACGTCTCCCAGTGACGTCTGCTTGATCAGGAGAATATTCATTGCCGTGTTAGGTTTTCTGCCGCATGCCGTAAATCTATGCGCTGTTGTGCGCTGCCTTTACCCTGCATAGGGAGATGTCTCTCCATCGGGCCTTGTGCGAAACCACTTCAGCGTCCAGAGATACTGCTCCGGAGCCGTCCGAATCCCGGTTTCGAAAGCAGCATTCACCGCAGCGGCATCCGCCTCGATATCGCCGCTCGGAAATCCGGACAATGGGTGCCCGATCGTCACATGATATCGGCCTCGGTTATCCAGTTCACAAAATACCGGCATGACTTTGGCACCGGTCATCCTGGCAATCCGCCCGACGACCGGCAAGGTCGCGGTCGGAATCCCGAAGAATGGCGCAAAGACACTGTGGGCGCCATCCAGGTCTTCATCCGGCATAAGGTATCCCACGTGGCCCGCCCGGATTGCCTTGACCAGCGGTCGCAACCCCTGGTTTCGGGTATAAATCTTTGCGCCAAAACGGCTGCGACCCCGCCAAAGCCAACGATGCAGGAGAGGATTTGAAGGGGTCTTCATCATCGAGGCGCCCGGCGCCAGAGCCGACAACGCAGCTCCGGTCATGTCAATACCGAGCACATGCGGAATCACCAAAAGCACCTTCTCACCGGAAGCGCGCAGGCGTTGGAGTTCCTCTCCCCCTGACACCGTGCATAAGCGGTCTATCCGGCTACGCGATGCCCACCAGACCAGCCCCATGTCCACGATTGCTTGGCCATACCGAACCAGATGCAGCCGGAGCAAGGTTTCCCGTTCATCAGCCGTAAACTCCGGAAAACACCATTCAAGATTGACGCGCGCTATCGCCACGCGTTTTTGGTTGATACGGTAAAAAAGTCGCCCGATCCGCCGTCCAAGCATCAATATCCACGGGCGCGGCAATAAAGTGCTCAACGCAATCACCGCAGCGAGCGACCAGGTTCCCCAGTACTGGGGTGCCAGAAAGGACCACTGAAACGGCGGGGACTGTAGGATTTTATTTTTCAAGGGATGGAGCAGCCGCCAACACCAACACCGGATACCAGGACGGATCAGGTCTGTGTTCGACCCTTGCGACCGGCAATTCTTAATCTGAGAGCGTTTAACTTGATAAAGCCATCTGCGTCCGCCTGGTCATAGGCGCCCTGATCATCCTCAAACGTCACCACGCTCTCATCAAACAGTGAATCTGTTGCTGAAGACCGGCCCGTCACCATCACCCCTCCCTTGTACAACTCGAGTCGGACAACGCCGTTGACCACCCGCTGTGATTCATCAATCATCCGCTGGAGCATCTGCCGTTCCGGCGCAAACCAGTAACCGTTATAGATCAGGGATGCATAGCGGGGCATCAACTCATCCTTGAGGTGCGCGACCTCGCGATCAAGTGTAATGGACTCGATAGCCCGATGCGCTTTTAGCAAAATCGTCCCGCCGGGCGTCTCATAACACCCCCGGTTTTTCATGCCGACATAGCGGTTTTCTACCAGGTCGATCCGGCCGATTCCGTGACGTGCCCCGAGCTGATTCAACGCTTCAAGCATCTGGGCAGGACTGAGCGATTCTCCATTAATGGCGACCGGATCACCCCCCGAGAAGGTCAGCTCGACAGATTCCGGTGTGTCGGGAGCCTCCTGTGGCGACACTGTCCAACGCCACATGGCATCTTCAGGTGCTACCCATGGATCTTCCAACTCTCCTCCTTCGTAGGAGATATGCAGCATGTTTGCATCCATCGAATAATCTGCACCACCATCCTTGCGGGTCTCTACCGGGATGCCATGCTCTTTTGCATAGGCGACGAGTCTTTCCCGGGAGTTGAGATCCCATTCGCGCCACGGCGCAATGATCTGGATATGCGGGTTAAGCGCATAGGCATTCAGCTCGAAACGAACCTGGTCGTTGCCTTTGCCCGTGGCACCGTGCGATATCGCGTCGGCACCCGTTTCCTCAGCGATCCGCACCAGATGCCGGGCTATCAGAGGACGGGCGATCGATGTGCCCAGTAGATATTCACCCTCGTATAAAGTGTTGGCACGGAACATCGGAAACACAAAGTCGCGGACGAATTCTTCCCGAAGATCCTCAACATAGATCTCCTTGACACCGAGTGTTTTTGCTTTGTCGCGAGCCGGCTCGACCTCCTCTCCCTGGCCAATATCGGCAGTGAAGGTGACGACCTCACAACCGTAGTGATCCTGAAGCCACTTCAGGATAATCGAGGTATCGAGCCCACCAGAATAGGCAAGCACAGCCTTGTTAATTGTCTTCACGATGATTTCCGGTAACTGCGAGGCATTGATGACAGGCGTGAAAAGCCTGTCGAAGGGCCAAGATTATATCAGCGACCCACCGAGGCCCGGTTGCCCAAGGCTGGCGTCGGCGCTAGACTTCCCGGCTAGACGCCCTTAACCGGGCGTTTTGTTTTTTGGCGAGCTCTGAACCCTTTTATTTTTATGCCATGACACGCCACTTCCTGACACTGAAAGATCTGTCCAGGTCAGAACTGGTCGCCCTCATTCAACGCGCCATCGCGCTGAAAAAGGACCCAACCGGGCCGCAAACTGCTGAACTGATGCGGTTGCAGACCATGGTACTGATTTTTGAAAAAACCTCCACGCGAACGCGCACGTCGTTCGAGGTTGCGTGTGCGCACCTTGGAGGCTCTTCCATATTCCTGTCCCCGACCGACAGCCAGATGAGTCGAGGCGAATCAGTCAGCGACACGGCGCGGATCGTTTCCAGTATGGCTGATCTGATTGTGATGCGAACAAGCGAGCACAGCCGGGTCTGCACCATGGCCGAATATTCTTCGGTGCCGGTGATCAATGCGCTCTCCGAGGACTTTCATCCGTGTCAGCTGCTGGCTGATCTCCAGACCTTTGTCGAGCACCGGGGCGATATCCAGAATGCCCGCACCGCATTCATTGGGGACGGCAGCAGCAACGTGTGCCAATCATGGATCAATGCCGCGGCCATGATGGACTTTGAACTTCGCGTCGGCGCACCCGAGGGTTATCACCCCCAGCGTGCGCTCGTAGAAGCAGCGGGCGATCGCTGCCAGGTCACTACCTCTGCACAAGAGGCTGTTTCAGACGTGGACCTCGTGATCACCGATACCTGGACAGGGATGGGCCAGGAAAATGAAAAGACCCAGAGGCTCGATGCATTGAGTGACTTTCAGGTCAATCAGCAGTTGATGGCGCTCGCTTCCAAAGATGCTTTGTTTATGCATTGCCTTCCCGCCTACCGAGGACAGGAAGTCAGCGCTGAAGTACTGGAGGGCCCCCAAAGCGTGGTCTGGGATGAGGCCGAGAACCGCTTGCACGCCCAGAAGGCGTTGATCGAACTGCTGATGACCTGATGTCGGGGCGCTACGCGGTAGCAGCCAGACGCATCTGCTCCATCGCCCGTTTCTCGATCTGACGTATCCGCTCGGCCGAGACGCCGAACTTCTCCGCCAGGTCTCCGAGCGTCTGTTTTTGGCCCTCTTCTGACAGCCAGCGCGATTCAATGATCTCGCGGCTGCGGTCATCCAGACTGGAGAGCGCTTTGCCCAACTGAGCCTGCCGATGACGTTCTTCATCCGCCTCAAACGCCAACCGCCCCGGATCGAGTGACGAGTCCCCGATTGCCTCCGCCGGGGCCAGCGGGCGAAGCCCGTCTTCATCATCGGTGTCCGGCTCAAACGCGACATCCGTGCCGCTCATCCGTACTTCCATTTCACGTACGGTCTGCGGTTTGACATCAAGCGCCGTTGCCATCTTCTCCACCTCGGCTTCCTTCATCATGCCAAGGCGCGCTCTGTTCTTTCGCAAATTAAAGAACAATTTTCGCTGGGCTTTGGTCGTGGCAACCTTGACCATCCTCCAGTTGCGTACGACGTAGTCGTAGATCTCCGCCTTTATCCAGTGAACCGCGAAAGACACCAATCGGACATCACGTTCATGATCAAAGCGTTTCACGGCCTTCATCAAGCCAACGTTGCCTTCCTGAATCAAATCTGCCAAAGGTAACCCGTAGCCGGAAAATCCCCGGGCAACAGAAACCACGTAACGCAAATGCGAAAAAACCAGTTGCCGAGCCGCCTCAAGATCCTCATCAGCGTGATAACGCCGGGCGAGCGCCTTCTCCTCTTCTGCGCTCAGGATGGGGGCCGAGTTGATCTCGTTAAGATACTGCGTCAAGCCCTGGCTCGGGCCGAGACCTGTGACAACGGGCAGTGATTCGCTCATAAATTATCTCTTTGTTGCTCTAACTGCCCCCTATTTTAGCACTCAAATAGATTGAGTGCTAATAATTTAGATCAAGCTGAGAATTTGGATAATTTATTTATTTCAATATCTTATACTCGTTTCTGAATCTGAATTTTCCAGAAAATTCACTTCTAGCGAACTTTAATCATTCTGTACTGGGAGCACCCACCAGAGCCCGGGCAAAATCTCTTGCCTTAAAAGGCCGAAGATCTGCAATCCCCTCTCCCACCCCAACAAACGGGATCGCTACAGGAAACTGCTTCGCCAGCGCAACCACCACTCCGCCCCGGGCTGTGCCATCAAGCTTTGTGACGCAGATGCCGGTCAGGCCGACTTCCTTCTCAAAGGCGGCCGCCTGGGAAAGCGCGTTCTGACCCGTTCCTCCGTCCACCACGAGCAGGGTTTCATGGGGTGCCGCCGCATCGGCCTTGGACAACACTCGCCGAATTTTGCCAAGCTGTGCCATCAGATCGGCATTCACATGCTGTCGTCCGGCGGAATCAATAATCAGTACCTCTGCGCCCCGGCTTTTAGCAGCGCTCAAAGCATCATGCGCCACTGCCGCGGCATCCGACCCGTGTGACTGGGCAATGACACCAATTCCCAAACGCTCTCCCCAGGACTGGAGTTGCTCGATCGCAGCCGCCCGGAACGTATCGCAAGCTCCAAGCAACACCGAATGACCACTTTTCTGGAAATACGCAGCGAGCTTTGCCGTCGTGGTGGTCTTGCCCACTCCATTGACCCCCACCATCAGTATGACAAACGGCCCGTTAGCGCCCTCCTGTGCTACCAACGGACGTTCTGCGGGTGTCAGTATGGATGAGAGTTCATCGATCAATGCTTCCTTGAGGCTCTCGG
>NZKZ01000069.1 GCA_002694065.1 Acidiferrobacter sp. | reverse complement strand
GCCTTAAAGCCGTTGTCCTGTAAGCGTCGGACCTGTTTTTTCAGCACGGCTCGAGGAGAGTGAGGAACCTCTTCATGGGTATGGTGATCAAGCACATCACAGAGCACCAAAGCCGTTCCCTCGAGCCAGGGCAATCTGCGCAGTGTGGCCAGATCCGGCTTCATGACGTAGTCGCCATAACCCGCCTCCCAGCTCGTAGACTTGTAGCCCTCGACGGTTTCCATTTCCATATCCGTCGCCTGCAGATAATTGCAGCTATGGGTTTCGTCGATAGCGCTTTCAAGAAAAAACTCTGCCTGGAAGCGCTTACCCATTAAGCGCCCCTGCATGTCAATCTGGCAGGCCAGCACCGTATCGATGCGCCCCTCTTTCACATCCTGCGCCAGTTGCTCAACACTCATCATGCCGTCGTTCATATGAAATGGCCCTCGGGATAGGTAGGCTCTTTGTTCGCGATGTATGGGATTCTACAAATCCCCACTTTTCCTTGCTCGCAATCCCTCCTACAATGCCTTGATCATGAACCCATGACAGCGGAGGCAAGGCGACTATGTGCGGTATAGCGGGCAGAATTCTGCAAGGTTATGGCGCAGTCGGTAACGATCTTGTCGAACTCATGGACGCCCAAGCCCATCGCGGCGCGGACTCCACCGGTTTTGCGATCTATTCCGAGTTGTGCGAAACCGGCTACAAACTCCGGTTGATTGGATTTTCCAGGCCCCACCTTGACAGCGATCTGGATGACTTCGCCCACATACTGCGTACCCACGGAGCCGACTATCTTGCAGAGCCTGTAATCGACGACTCCCCAGACCGCCACTACTCGGTACGTCTGCTGATCAGTGAGCCGACAGATCTGTCGCACTGGATTCAGGACGCGGATCTCATCTCCGACAGGATCGAAGTTCAGTCTCTGGGAAAGTCTCTGGAGATCATCAAGGATGTCGGTGATGCGCAGATGGTCGCGGACAAACATGGCGTACGGGAGTTGGCCGGAACCCATGGGCTGGGTCACGCCAGACTTGCCACCGAGTCATCGGTCCTGCCGACTGCCAGTCATCCTTTCTGGGCCCGACCTTTTCCTGATGTCGCCATCGTACACAATGGCCAGATCACTGATTACTACTCCTGGCGTAAACGCCTGCAGCAGCAGGGCTACCGCTTCATGACCGAGAACGACAGTGAACTCATTGCGGTGTGGGTTTCAGACCAAATGAACAAGGGACTCAGCCGCGAGGAAGCACTGAGTAAATCCATCAGCGCCATCGACGGCGTATTCACCTTCATGATCAGTGATAACCACGGCATTGGATTTGCCAAAGACCGCTTTGCGATGAACCCCTTGGTCACAGTGGAAGACGGTGGTGAACTAGCAGCCGCCACTGAAGAACAAGCAGTGCGCCGGGTCGTGCGGGACGAGTGTCATGTCGTCAACTACGATGGTCCTTCGCTTACCCAAACCTGGGCGGTTGGACCCCATACGGTGGCGGCATGAGTGAAGTGGCGATCACTGTCGGCGACCGGTCGATCCGTACCATCAACCAGGAGATTCAAGCTGCCCTCGCTGATGGTCACTCGGTGCGAGTAAAGGATACCCTTTCCAGGCATAACCTCGGCATCGGACTGCCGGCCGGTGCCGAGGTTCGCTTTGAGGGCAGCGTGGGTTATTACTGCGCCGGACTGAATAACGGCGCGACTGTCGAGATTGAGCGCAATGCGGGCTGGGGTACTGGCGAGGCTATGGCATCCGGTCACATCACGGTCAATGGATATTCGGGCATGTCGGTCGGCGCCTCCATGCTGGGAGGGACCATCCATGTCCGAGGAGATTGCGGGCCGCGCTGCGGTGCGGCAATGAAGGGCGGGGATATTATCGTTGAAGGCAAGCTTGGCTATCAGTCCGGGTTCATGGCCCACGCCGGCCGCATCATCGCTCTTGGCGGTGCGGGCGCTTCTTGTGCCGATGCGCTGTGGGACGGTCAGGTGTGGGTGCTGGGGGACATCGAATCTCTTGGAGTGGATACCCAAGTGGTCGAACCAGAGCCTGAGGAAGCGGCGTCAGTTGAAACGCTGCTTGCGGGATACGGCTTGGACGATAGTGCCCATGACTGGCGCAAAGTCATATCCAGCCAGCGCCTTTGGTACTTCGAAAGTCGGGATGCAAGCGCATGGCTGATGATCTGACCAAACCCTATCGCTTTCCATTCGAGACACCTTCGGAGGAGGCCGTCAAGTTCAACGATGGCGCCATCTCTGACCGGCCTCCTGGCGTACCGTCTTCCTACGATAAAGGCGGCTCAGCACGCTGGACCCCGGACGCGATTGCCGAAGTGCATGCGCTAGCCCAACTCGGGCGCTATCAGGTACGCGGCTACAACACGTTTAACCAGCGAATGCCGACCTTCGATGACCTTACCTTCGTACCAGCGTCCATGACACGCCTGCCCTTGGAGGGTTATCGGGAAAACTGCGACACAACTGTGGTCCTGGGCGGCGGTTCAGGCCTGGTCGAACGGCCGATCGAGCTCAAGATACCGATCTATATCGCCTCAATGTCTTTCGGTGCATTGTCCGCCAGCGCCAAGGAAGCCCTCGGTCATGGAGCTTCCAAGGTCGGCACCATGACCTGCACTGGCGAAGGCGGCATGCTTGAAGAAGAGCGCGCCGCGAGTCGGCAGTTGGTCTACCAGATAACCCCGGCGCGCTATGGCCTTGATCTGGACCATCTGCGCCGAGCGGACGGCCTGGAAGTGTTGATGGGTCAGGGGGCAAAGCCCGGTACTGGGGGACTGCTGCTCGGCATGAAAGTCTCACCCCGTGTATCACAGATGCGCACCCTACCCGAAGGTGTCGATCAACGATCTACAGTGCGCCACCCAGACTTTCTTGGCGCCGATGATCTCGCTGTCAAGATCGAGGAATTGCGCATCGCGACGAACTACCAGGTACCAATCATCGTTAAGATAGGTGCGACCCGCCCCCGGTTCGATGTAGCTATTGCTGCTAAAGCTGGCGCCGATGTGATCGTAGTCGATGGTGCCGAAGGCGGCACCGGAGCGTCTCCCGAGCTATTGCTGAACCACACCGGCATTCCCTGCATGACCGCCATTCCGGCTGCCCGCGAGGCACTCGACGAATGCGGTATGAGCGGCAAGGTGGCCTTGGTGGCTGCAGGCGGTATCCGCTCAGGGGTTGATGCCGCCAAATGCCTTGCACTAGGCGCAGATGCCGTGATGATTGCGACTGCCGCCTTGATGGCGCTAGGCTGCAATTCGCCCAGATATGAAGAGGACTATCAACGCCTTGGCACCTCGCCGGGGGCTTGTCACCACTGCCACACGGGTCTGTGTCCTGTCGGTGTAGCGACTCAGGATCCTGATCTGGAAACGCGCATGGATGTAGCGGCGGGTGCCGAACGGATTGCTCGCTACCTGACGGCCATGACAATGGAGATCACCACCCTGGCCAAATCCTGCGGTAAATCGAGCGTGCGTAATCTTGAAATTGAAGATCTCCGCGCATTGTCATTTGAGGCGTCAGCGTTCACGGGCGTCAAGATGGCAGGCATTGACCGCGAATTTCGTTGGCCAAGGGACTGAGGATCATCTTTCCTGAGTATTCTCGAGACTGAAAAAATGAGCACATACCCCTATATCCCCAACGCGCTTCCCAACATTCAACAAAAAATGCTCGATGAGATAGGCATCAGTTCGATCGAGGAGCTCTACGATACGGTCCCGCAACGAATCCGCATGCAGCACTCGCTGAACTTGCCTGATGCAATCCAATCCGAGGCTGAACTGCGGGTCCACATGGAGGCACTGCTCTCCAACAATCAGCACACAGCACAATACCTCTCTTTTCTTGGCGGGGGATGTGCTCGGCATTATGTTCCCGCAGTCTGTGATGAGATTGCGCAACGAGGAGAATTTCTCACAGCGTACGTGGGCGACCCCCATATCAATCCCGGAAAGTATCAAGCCCTTTTTGAATTCCAGAGCATGTTGGGCGCTCTAACTGGAATGGAGGTAGTCACACCCCCTATGTACGACGGCTCCGCCGCCGCAGGAAGCAGTCTGGCTATGGCTACACGGATTACCGGCCGTTCCCGAATCTTGATCTTGGGAGCGATTGGATCCGACCGCTCTTCGCAGTTAGAGACCTTCTTGTCGCCCGCGATCGATATTGATCGCGTGGGTTGGGATCCCGAAACCGGTCTAATCTCGAAAAAGGAGCTTGAGGGCAAGCTGAACGACAAGATAGCCGCTATTTATCTCGAGTGCCCTACCTACCTCGGATCTATCGACACTCAGATGACAGAATTGACCGGCCTGGCAAAAAAATCGGGCGCGCTCTCGGTCGTCTATGTCGATCCGATCAGCCTCGGTGTCCTGGCAGCTCCACGTGATTATGGCGCTGATATCGTCTGCGGAGACCTGCAGTCATTAGGACTGCATATGAATGCTGGAGGCGGTCTCGCAGGCTTCATCGCTACTCCAGATGAGGAACGCTTCGTCTCGGAAAACCCCGCGATACTGATCAGTGGCGCACCCAAACCTGATGGACCGGGCTGGTCTTTCGCATGGTGTACTTTCGATCGCACGTCCTACATCAAAAGAGAGGACACTCAAGACTATTACGGAACAACGCAATGGCTGTGGGGCATCATTGCCGGCGTGTATCTCGCGCTGATGGGGCCGCGCGGATTAACAGAGGTAGGCAGCACAATAAGCAAACGGCTGGCCTATTGCAGGCATTTGGTGTCAGCTATTGATGGTGTCGAAGTCAAATTGCCGGAGGCCCCGTGTTTCAAGGAGTTTGTCATCAACTTTGACCCAACAGGACTGAGCGTTGCCGAGATCAACGAAAGACTGCTCGCGCGCGGCATCTTTGGTGGGAAAGACCTAAGCAATGAGTTTCCAGGACTTGGCCAAAGCGCTCTGTACTGCGTCACGGAACAGCATAGTCAGGCAGACTTGGACCGCTTCTCGATAGCTTTATCGGAGGTAATCCAATGAACCGTATCAGACACCAATATCAGGCAGCACGTTGGGATGAACCTCTGCTATACGAACTCGGATCACCCGGCGAACGGAGCATCTTCCCTTCTGCGATTGAAGATTCGATAACAGAAGTTGTCGGCGAGCCGTTCAGCCATCTACCCCAGGAGTTACGACGATCCACGCCTGCTGATCTTCCTGAAATTTCAGAACCTCAAGTACTTCGCCATTACACCAGGCTCTCACAGATGTGCCTGGGCGTTGACGTCGCGGTCGACATGACCGGCACCTGTACGATGAAGTACAGCCCAAAGATCAATGAACTCATTACCCGCAGACCAGAGGTGTTGGAACTGCACCCTTCGCAAGCGCCCGAAACCATGCAAGGACTTCTGGAAATCGTGTATCGACTGGCAGGAATGGTTTGCGAAATCTCAGGACTTGACGCCGCGACCTTTCAACCTGCGGGCGGGAGTCAGGGTATTTTTGCCAACGCACGAATTATCCGCGCCTATCATCAGGCGAGGGGAGAAGGCGACCAACGCGACGAGATCATCACTACCTCTTTTTCCCATCCTGCTGATCCCGCAGCAGCATCAACCGCGGGCTATAAAGTGATTACCCTGATGCCAGGTCCCAACGGCTATGCGACGTTAGACGCCCTCGAGGCAGTGCTGTCGGAACGCACAGCCGGACTCATGATCACGAATCCCGAAGACACGGGCCTCTTCAACCCTGAGATCGATAGGTTTGTCGAACGGGTGCACCAGGCGGGCGGACTGTGCGCTTATGACCAGGCCAATGCTAATGGCCTACTCGGCATTGCGCGAGCAGGTGATATCGGCTTTGACCTTTGTCAGTTCAATCTGCACAAGACTTTTTCGGGCCCGCATTCAAGCAACGGTCAGGCCTGTGCCGCTATCTGCGTCTCGGAGGAACTCGCACGTTTTTTACCCCGCCCTGTTGTGGCCTATGACGGGCAACAATACCAACTCGAGGATCCGTCCGAAAGCATCGGCAAGATACGCGGCTATATGGGTAATCTTCAGGTCGTGATCAAGGCCTATGCGTGGATTCGAAGCCTTGGGCCAGATGGCCTTAAAGCGGCAGCACAAACCGCTGTACTGAACAGTAACTATATTGCGCGAAAACTTGGTCAGACACCCGGATTTGAATTGCCTTACGACCCAACCATTCGGCGTCTTGAGCAAGTCCGATACAGCCTGGCGCCACTCAAGGAAGAGACCGGAATCGGCGGGCCCGAAATGAAAATGCGTATGATTGACTTCGGGCAACAACATATATTTG
>NZKZ01000180.1 GCA_002694065.1 Acidiferrobacter sp. | reverse complement strand
GCATTCACAGGCTCGTATTGCAATACCCCATCGTGAAGTCTGCCGACCAACACCGTGCATGCGCCGCAGTCTCCCTCGGCGCAGCCCTCTTTGGTGCCGGTGAGTCGGGCTTCGAGCCGGATAAAGTCCAGCAGCGTCTGGTGCACATCAAAAGAGGATCGGTGGATCGTCTTGGGGCCAAGCAGGCAGCGGAATTCAGATCTTGCGTTAGCCATGGTCTGGCAAAGCTTCGGTCAGCTGCCCCGATATGTGCTGTAGCCATAGGGCGAGACCAGCAGCGGCACATGATAGTGCTCGCCTGGATCCTGGATGCCAAAGCGCAGGACCACCGTATCCAAAAAGGCGGGTGTGCCGAGGGTTGCGTCATTTCGGCGAAAGTAATCACCGACTTCAAAGTGCAGCTCGTAGGTGCCGGCCATAAAGGCTTCACCGGAAAGAATCGGACCGTCATTGCGCCCATCATCGTTGGTGATGCCGTTGCAGAGAAGACTGTGCCCGTCCTCCAGCCGATAGAGTGTCCAGGCGATCCCGCTGCCCGGGCGACCGGCCGAAGTGTCCAGTACGTGTGTGGTCAGTTGTCCCATGATCCCCTCCTTGCGAAGCCCTCCTGAACAAGGTGCCGCTTGTTTTTGGCAGTCCTAATCTGCGGGTTTTTCGACTGCTTCGCGCCAGTCTCACATAGCCCTCTGCCAGCGTCAGCCAGGACACCCACCAAAACACTTTCAAAGATAATTTGATAATACCGGGAAATCTTCATTAAAGTCTCGGCTAATATTCAAGTCGCACAAATCCTGGAAAATCACTCAAGACCTTTTCTGCATGAGCAACGACAAAGCCTATCCAAGAGATCTCGTCGGTTACGGTCAGAGGCCGCCTCCCGCGCAGTGGCCGGCAGGCGCCCGTATCGCCGTGCAGTTTGTTGTGAACTATGAAGAAGGGGGCGAGAACTGCGTACTGCATGGCGACCCGGCGTCGGAGGCTTTCCTGTCAGAAATCGTCGGCGCCGCACCGTGGCCGGGGCAGCGTCATCCCAGCATGGAGTCGATCTATGAGTATGGTTCGCGGGTCGGGGTATGGCGTCTTTTGGATCTTTTTGCGCGTTATGAGATTCCCCTCACGATTTTCGGCGTGGCCATGGCGCTCGAACGCAACCCGGCCGTGGCAGAGGCAGCGATGGCGGCAGGCCATGAAATCTGCTCGCACGGTTACCGCTGGATTGATTACCGCGATGTTCCGGAAGATGTTGAGCGTGAGCACCTGGAACGGGCCATTGAGATTATTCGCCGTCTGACCGGCGAGCGGCCATTGGGCTGGTATACCGGCCGAACCAGTGAGCGTACCCGAGCGCTGGTTGTCAAAGAGGGCGGATTTCTTTACGACGCTGATGACTACAACGATGACCTGCCTTTCTGGACTGAAGTCAACGGCAAGTCTCATCTGGTGGTGCCCTATACGCTGGACAACAACGACATGCGCTTTGCCACGCCGCAGGGCTTCAACAGCGGCGATCAGTTCTATAGTTATCTTCGAGATGCGTTTGACGTGCTTTACGCAGAGGGCGAACACACCCCCAGGATGATGTCGGTAGGGCTGCATTGCCGATTGGTGGGGCGGCCTGGGCGATTGGCGGCCTTGGCGCGCTTCATTGAGTACACACGCCGTTTCGATGATGTCTGGTATGGCCGGCGGATTGATATCGCCCGCCACTGGCGAGCCGTGCACCCGGCAACCGCATCGTGAGCGGGGGCGTAAGTGCGATGGATCGTGCTGCCTTTTTGGAGCACTTCGGCGGGGTTTATGAGCACTCCCCCTGGATTGCCGAACAGGTTTTTGATACGGGTCTGGGTCCGCTGACGGATACCCCATCGGGTTTGTCGTCAGCCATGAGGGAGGTGGTGGATCAGGCAGGCCATGAGCCTCAGCGGCTGCTGCTGCGGGCACACCCCGATCTTGCCGGGCGGCTTGCGGTATCGGGCGGTCTCACGGCCGCCTCGTCCGCCGAGCAGGCCGGCGCGGGCCTCGATCAGTGCACGCCAGAGGAGTTTAGTGCATTCACAGACCTCAACACCCGCTATTCAGAGAAATTTGGTTTCCCGTTTATTGTGGCGGTCCGGGGTCTTGACCGGGCAGGGATTCTTGACCGGTTCCGCCAGCGTGTGGAACATGATCAGGATACTGAGTTCAATGAGGCGCTGAGCCAGGTGCACCGGATCGCCCGCCTTCGCATTGACGATGTGTTTGCCCAAATAAGGACCTGACCGGTTATGACTGACAACAATGACGTTCCGGCATTTGCCCGCCACCTGGTAAATCTTGCGGCATCCCGCCTCGGGGCAGAAACGCTTTCCTGCAGTGATGATTTCTTTGCTCCCATGGAGCGCATGCTGCAGGATAACGACCCGGTATTTATCCCTGACAAATTTGACGATCATGGCAAGTGGATGGATGGCTGGGAGAGCCGCCGCCGGCGCGGTGGGGGTCATGACCACGTCATTGTGAGATTGGGCACGCGGGGAGTGATCCGCGGGTTGGATATCGATACCCGGCATTTCACGGGCAACTATCCGCCAGGTGCCTCGCTCGAAGCCGCGGACGCGCCGGTTGGGACTCGTCCGGAAGACCTTCAATGGCGCGAGATCCTTGGGCCTACTGATCTTGGGCCGGATAGCCACCATTATCTTGAGATCTCAGATGACACCCCGGCCACGCACCTTCGCCTGAATATCTTTCCAGACGGAGGGGTGGCACGCCTGCGGGTTTATGGCGAGCCGCTGCCGGATTGGAGCCGGATGGATGAGAACACTCCGGCTGAACTTTCGGCGATCACTAACGGTGGGCGGATTGCCGGCTTTAATGATGCGCACTACGGCAACCCCTGGGTGATCCTGACCGACGGGCGAGGGGTGAACATGGGCGATGGTTGGGAAACCCGCCGCCGCCGCGAACCGGGGAATGATTGGATATTGGTGCGCCTGGGCGCGCCTGGTGTGATCGAAAAGATCGAGGTTGATACGGCGCACTTCAAAGGGAACTACCCGGACCGCTGTTCGGTTCAGGCAGCCCTGGTTGAAGGTCTGGATGATGCTGCCTTGAGCGGGCAAGCGGGTAACTGGCCGGAACTGTTGTCCCCATCCAAACTCGAAATGGATGCTCAGCATTTTTTTGAAGCGGATGCACTCAATGATGTCGGGGCAGTCAACTGTCTGCGGCTCAATATCTTCCCCGATGGCGGAGTGAGCCGCTTTAGAGTGTTTGGAAAACCTCAGCGCTGAGATGCAAGCTCTTTCATTAACACCACAACCCTTGACCGCGCAGGCCTTTGCGGCGTTCGGGGATGTGATCGAGGCGCGATCCGACACGGTTATCAATATCAACCAGGGGACATCCCAGCGCTTTCACGATCTTGCCCGTGTTGACGTGGCTTCCGGCGAGGGTCATCCGCTGGTCAATATCTTCCGAGCCTCGCCGTACCCTGAGCCGTTGACTCTTTCCATGATGGAAAAACATCCCCTTGGCTCACAGCTCTTTATGCCGCTTCAGCAGCACGCCTATCTGGTTGCGGTTGCCCAGGCATCAGACCAGGTCAGCGCCGGCGATATCACCGTCTTCAGTGCGAGCGGCAATCAGGGGGTGAACTTCCAACCGGGAACCTGGCACCACCCGCTGTTGGTGCTGGTTCAACAGGATTTTTTGGTCGTCGACCGGGGCGGCAAAGGCGACAATCTCGTCGAGCAGGATCTGGATCAGTCAGTCTTGATATCGCTTCGCTAGGCTGGCACCCACCCGGTGCTCACCGATAGACGATAATGATGGGGTTGCCGTGTTAACCAGGACATACCCAATGAAAAGAGCTTATCAACGATTTGCCGCTCTCGCCTTGCTCGTCGTATCGCTTCCCGTCTTGGCTCTGCTTGCAGGTGAGGCCGAAGACGGCGGACCACTGCATGATCAGTTTTGCCTGGGCTGCCATGTCAGCATGTTTGGCGGAGACGGCAGCGCTATCTATCTTCGAAGTGAGCGTCGGGTCAACACTATCGAGGGCCTGATGGGACAGGTCGCTTTCTGTAATGATCAGATCAACGTGGGCCTGAACGAGTACGAGATAGACGACATCGTCGCTTACCTCAACGAGTCTTACTACCAGTTTGAGACCGACTAGCGCTGGCTGATCAGGGCCGCAGAATGACCTTCGGCGCGCCGCAGGTTCCTGCGTGCAGTTCCTGGAATGCTGCGCCGCCTTCTGCAAGTGGCCGCTGGTCGATCCAGTCGAGTGTGCCGAGGGCGCCTTCGTGAAGCTGCGCCAGGGTCACCTGAAGATCGAGCGGCGTATAGGTGTAGGTACCGATAAACGTGATCTCCTGCAGAGTCAACCGCCGCACGTCGACGCCGCCGTCGTTATCCATTAGCCCAATATGCATGATTACCCCACCCGGCGTGACAGCAGCAACCGATGCCTGACGAGTTGCCTTGCCCCCGACTGCATCCACCACCAGATCAAAACCCGCATCGGTCACAGGGGTGTCAATCGGGTTGATTACGTCAGCGACCCCGGTTTTCTCGGCGCTTTGCCGGCGAAGTGGATTCGTGTCGGCGAGCGTCAGATCCTTAACACCGCGATGAGCCAGTGT
>NZKZ01000179.1 GCA_002694065.1 Acidiferrobacter sp. | reverse complement strand
TCGACGTGACCAATGGTGCCAACGTTCACATGCGGCTTACTGCGCTCGAATTTCTCTTTCGACACTTTCTGATTTCCTCAACAGTGCGTGGTTAACTGGTTGTCTGACTCCGGAGAACGTACAGACACTGTACTGGAGCCCACAACCGGATTTGAACCGGTGACCTCTTCCTTACCAAGGAAGTGCTCTACCGACTGAGCTATGTGGGCGCGGATCCATGCTGGAGCGGGTGATGGGAATCGAACCCACATCATCAGCTTGGAAGGCTGAGGTTCTACCATTGAACTACACCCGCCCAAAAGTTTTTCGTTCCCGAACTGATCACGTGTCATCCTGGTTTCACTGAACTGCCGTTTCGTGCTCACCTGCCACATCCACCAATCAAATGGTGGAGGGGGGAGGATTCGAACCTCCGAAGGCTGAGCCAACAGATTTACAGTCTGCCCCCTTTGACCGCTCGGGAACCCCTCCGAAAAGCGCAAAACTGAACTTCGCGAAGCCTCGGAATCTGGTCAATTAAATCTGGATTGTCGAATGGCGGGCCCGATCCCCGGCGCATTCGGGTTCCGCTACGGGCAGCTAAACCTCGTGCGGGTGCGCGATTCTAACTGAATCTGGTGCCTGACGATAGCCCCCGGGGGGGTCAGGTTGGCCAAAACCCGGCGAAGAGGTCCTCCACGGGAGGATTAAGCCACTGTCCGCTAATTTCTCCCAGAATACTTGGGTTTTATTGGCTTCAGGGCTACTATGCCCCGCCCCACGGATGCCGGCCTTGCCTCATGACACCCACTTCCCGGAACTGCAGCCGGATCTTCTGGCTTTTTGCCCTCACTCACCTGCTCTTGTGGACGCTTTTGCCCACCCTCGGCCGGCACGAGCTGGATACCGACAGCATGATGCATTTTGCCTGGGGGCAAGAATGGATGGGGTCCTATCATCTGCATCCCCCTGTGCTGCCGTGGGTAGTCGCCGGTTTCCTGCAGACGGTTGGCATCAGCAACTGGACCTACAACCTGCTGACGCAGCTGAATTTTCTTCTGGCGCTCTACTGCGTCTGGCGGCTCGCTCGGGAGGTGTTACCGCCTGTGCCCGCGCTGGCAGCGGTCTGCCTGCTCGAGTTCGTACCATATTTCAGTTTTTTCAGCATGCGACTCAATCACAGTTCAATGCTGATCCCGATCTGGGCATTGACTATCCTGCTCGCCTACTTTGCCATTCAAAGAGGCCAATACCGCTACTGGATCGCGCTTGGACTGATTTCCGGCGTGGCGATGCTGACCAAATACTACTCGGCCGCCATGCTTCCAGGCATCGCTCTTTATCTGCTGCTCTTTGCAAAAGGCCGCGAGACGCTCAAGACTCCCGGGCCCTATCTGTCCCTCAGCCTCTTCCTGATCGTGATGGGTTGGCATCTATGGTATGTCGATAGCCACCAGATGGGGACGGTGACCCATATCGGGGATTACGTTGCTTCGGACTTTTCGTCTCGGATCAAGGCTGTTCGATTTCTGGTGGCACAACTTCTATATCTTTTACCCCTTCTACTCGTCTTCTTTACGGTATGGCTTTATCAGCGGCGAAAGAATTCATCCGAAACATCTGGCGAGATTCTGCAGAATCAAGGTCTTTCCTCCTTTATATACTGGATGTTTCTTTTTCCGTTGATTGGGACTGCGGTAGTGGGTTTTCTCGCCGGCATCGGCGCATCCAGCCGCTGGGGTGGACCCACACTGAATTTGGCGGGCATTGCGCTGCTGCTCTATTGGCCAATGACAACGAACGCTCCGGCACTAAAGCACCTGATCCGCGCCGCGTTCGTATGGCTGTTGGTGCTGCCTCCCGTACTGCTCTTTAGTGGTCTTGTGACATCCGGCCACGCGATGTACCACTTTCCAGGCAAGGAGCTCGGGCGTGACATTACCGCTCTTTGGCGAAGCACCCACCAGACACCGCTTCGCATCGTCGGTGGAGGCCACGATGCACCGGACAGTATCGCCTTCCACTCACCGGATCATCCGTCGGTTCTTCAGCATCTTAGCCATCAATGGAGTCCCTGGATTACCCAAGAGGACATCGAAAGAGACGGAATTGCTGTCATCTGCCTGAAGTCTGACTCCCGATGCCTGCAAAATGCCAAAACACTATTCCCGGGGTATCCCTTGACCCCACTCACGGTGACGGCGAAGCCGGGGCTCTTCTTCCCCGGAAGCGAACGCGAGTTTCTCTATTTCTTTGTGCCGCCGGGGACCTCGGCCGTCAACCTGGAGACGATTACACCCCTGCCCATGCGTGCTGATCAGCAGATCGACTAGCTATCAGTAGCCAAGATCAATCGACGGCGTCTTCCTGGTACAGCCTCAACAAGCCACGGATATCTCCCAAACTGAGCGGGTTGGCGAGCGCCGTGTCAGACGTGCCTCTTACCCCGCTCAACAGCCGGGCCAGGAACTCGTCTGACGGCATACCTGCCGCCATCTCTTTAAGACGGTAGGCAGGCAGGATTTTTTCTGTGCCGACTCTGTCCGTATGGCACCCCTGACAAAGCTGCAAATCCAGCTCCCGCGCTCTTTCGACATCCTTCGCGCTCGCACGGTCTGCTGAGAATATTGCGGAATTGAGGGTATACCCATTGGATAACTGGTCGGCCAGTGCCTGTGCCGAAAGAAAATCCCTTTGCGCCCACGATTGAGCCAGATCCTGAAGCAATTGCCCATCTATTTTGGACTTTGTGAGAGCGCCATACTCCTGTGCCAGCCACGCAAGGCCTGTCAGTGCAGACTGGATGCGACCTTCCAGCCCCGTCACTTCAGCCGGACTCAGAGCGGCAGGTGAGTTCAGTCTTTGCAGGTCTCCCCGGACGATCAGAACTTCCGCGGGGAAACGTGCCCGATCGAGAGCTGTGCCCAGTCCTGCACAAAAAGCAGCGGCCGGACAAAGTCCGGCCGCTGCGAAACATCCTGCAATAAGGAACGACTTCAGCAATTAATTCAGATTAACCGTTGCCTCCATCGGCAATGATTTATCGTTAGTCCACTCGATCATGGAACCATCATACATCTTGGCATCCTTATTGCCCAGGATCTCGCTGCTGGCGAACCAGCCCAGAGTCGCCCAGTGGCCAGAATTGCAGAAATGATACTGTTCTCCTGTTTCCGGCACATCCGCGGCCGCAAAGAGTTGCTTCAGCTCGCTCTCGCTTCTCCATTTGCTTCCGCCATTAACGGTTAACCAGCTTTCGGGAAGATTCGCCGAACCCGGAATAGTTCCATAGCGCGATGCCTTTGGATGCTTATTGATGCCAAGGTGCTGGTGGGCGGGCCGCAGGTCGACGGTCACACCCCCAGAGCTCGAAGCTGCCGCGATATCGTCCTTTGAGGGGATCATGTCTTCCTGCAGATCGGCGGTAAATTTTGCCGGCATGGCTTTGTGAGTCCCCTTTTCAATCGGGTTTTTCTCATCAGCAATATAGCCAAAGTATCCGCCATTCAGAATGGATACCTCATTGTGGCCGAGCGCTTTAAACGTCCAGTACACCCGAGTGGCGCTGCCCATATCCAAGGCATTGGTGCCCCGGCTATAGATAACAACATGATTGGCATTAGAGATACCCAAACCGCCAATAAGTTCTTCAAGTTTCGCAACCGGAGACATCTGACCGGGCGTGTTGTCCACTTTGGCGCGCCAGCCGGCAGAGGAGTAATCCGAGTAGATCGCACAGGGAATATGTCCTTTCTGATAGTCCCCTTTTCGAGAACCATCCCACTTGTTCCGGATATCCAGCACCCGGACATTCGGATCGCAGGAATGCTCCTTGATCCATGCGACATCTACCAGAGGTTGTGCCGCCATTGCTGAGGCCGCGAAGGCACAGGTGACTGCGCCACTTAACCAGGCCATCATACTCGTCATTTTTCGCTTCATTTCAGTTTTCTCCTCCTTTGGAAGACTAGATACACACACACTGCTCCGACTCAAGAATCTGAGCCAAAGCCCCATCCCATGCCTCGGCATCATCGCCAAGACTGTCAAACTCAATCTCAACCACATCCTCGGTTCGCCTCAAAGCGTCGACCACGCTACCGAGCGTATTGCTCGTGCGATGCTGACCGCGTACCAGCAATACGACCTTCTTCATCCGCCTGTTCCTGTGAATATGCTCATCGATCTACAGCACCAACGTTGCATCGGCTTCTGCCAGAAACATCGCTGCTTGATCCGCAGAGACTTGATCGCACTCAGCGAAAGGCACCAAAGTCGTGATCTCATCCACGTCTGCCAGTTCCAGCAGTTCCGCGTTCTCCTCAAAGCGGGATGTCACTTCAAACTCATCGGCAAAAAGAAAACGCACCTCATGTCCGAAGATAGTCAGCCCGGCCGCGACCCGCATTGCTTCCTCAGCATCATCGCGCGCCATCACCAGAATTTTCTTTGTGGCCGTCATCGTCAACTACAGACTCACTACCTGTGCTGCCTCACCGATCAGGCGACTGTGATCAGTCTGACTGCCCGAAGTGACGGGACAGTCATGTTCAAAAAATTCTTTCCAGGATTCGGCGCAAGCCACTGCTTCAGCCGTTTCGGTCAGAGCAGTCAGAACATCCTGATCCGCAAGCGAATGCACCCCCCGGCCGGTGAAGAACACGGAGACCGCGCATGCTTTGCGTGAACAGGCCTGCAGCATATTTCTCAGAATGGATTGACTATCTGGCCGTGTAACTGTGATCAGCAGCATCAGAGATACCCCATAGGCCACATAAAGCGCGCTTTCGGATCCCGATTGAGAGCGCTTACAAATTCGGCAAGTTGTGTCGATGACACTCGCCCATAGGGTGCTGGTTGCAGATGCGACAGCCGGACCTCCCCAACGAAAAGCGCCCGGCGGCTGAGAGCGCCAGCTATCCCCCGGCCAGTCAAATTGACCTGAGGGCCGTCATTCAATCGACTCACCTGATCCTGGCCGGCAAGATAGAAGATGGCCGCCATGGCATCCCGGGTTCTTTCTTGATCTGCGTAGATGACGACCTGCTCATCGCCTGTTAGACCATAACTTCCCAGCAACCAACGGACATCCCTCATATTGGCAAGGCGGCCCGCTGGGTTCAGCACGCGATCGAGCGATAGACATA
>NZKZ01000178.1 GCA_002694065.1 Acidiferrobacter sp. | reverse complement strand
CCCGGCCGATAGCGAGTCCCACGCGCCGATTTCGGGACTGATCATCCGTGCAGGTGAGGATCAGGTCGCCAAGGCCGGTGAGACCCATAAAGGTCTCGGGACGTCCGCCGAGCGCTTCGCCCAGCCGGGCCAGTTCAGTGAGTCCGCGGGTGATGAGTGCCGCCCGCGCATTTGCGCCAAAACCCAGCCCGTCACTGATGCCGGCAGCAATGGCCATTACATTCTTGATGGCCCCGCCCAGCTGAACACCTCGTAAATCCGTGCTCGTGTAAACGCGGGTTCGAGCATCACGAAACCACGACGCTACGGCAGAAGCATCCTCATCGTTTGCTGCGGCCACGGTGAGGGCGCTCGGCAGTCCTCGCGCAACTTCTCCGGCGAAGCTCGGACCGGACACAACTGCGGGGACCGCGGTCTCTTCCATCACTTGCTCAAAGACATCGCTCAGCAGCAGTGAAGAATCCGGCTCGAAACCTTTGGTACCCCAGCAGATATAGCAGCGTTTGTCCCGCGGCAGATGCTCCTTGAGCTGGGTCAGCACTGCTCGAAAAGCGTGACTCGGCACCGCGAGAACCAGGCGGTTTGCGTTGGCGGCCTCTTCAAAATTATCCGAAGGTGTGATCCGCGGCTCAAGCGGGATGCCCGGCAGGTAGGCCTCGTTACTTTGGCTTTTCGCCATCGCTTGGGCATGACCGGGTTCACCGCTCCACAGCAGGGTGTCCTGTTGGCAGCGCGCCAGGAGCAGCGCCAGGGCGGTGCCCCAGGATCCGGCTCCGATGACAGCGGTGGGACCGGGCAGAGCAGTCATGGTGTGGCCTGGCGAATCCCTGACGCTCGACTAGCGGGGCTACGCCGTGATGATTGACTCGGTCTCGCCGTTGCCAGCCTGACCGGCTTCCTGCTCTTTTTTCTGCAGGTACATCGCATCGAAATTCACCGGGCCGAGCAGGAACTGGGGAAAGCCCCCTTTGGAGATCAGGCCGGCGACGGTCTCACGCAAAAAAGGAAAGAGCACGTTGGGGCAGGCGGCCTCCAGCATCATTTCGAGCATCTCCGGACTGCTGCCTTCTACCGTGAAGATCCCGGCTTGCTGTACTTCTGCCAGAAAGACCACTTGATCTTCATGCCGCGCCGTGACGGTGGCCTTCAGGGTAACTTCGTAGATGTGCTGTTCCGCATCGACCACGTTTTGCTGGGCTTTGAGGTCGATTTCGGTTTCCGGACGGTAGTCCTTCCAGGTGAAGACCTCGGGACTGCGGGGGGATTCAAAAGAGGCATCCTTAATAAACACCTGATGCAGGTGAAACCTGGATTTTGCGGATGTGTCTGCAGCTTCGTTCATAGGGTTTTCCGTCAAGGTCACCGCTCCAGCGGCAGATTTTCTTTTTCCCAGGCCGCCAGTCCCCCGCTCAGGGTGTAGACGGACTTGAATTCATTTTTACGAAGCACCGCGGCGGCCCGGCTTGCCCGTTGGCCGCTACGGCACGACAACACGATGGGTCGATTCTTGGTACGGAACTTCTCGAGTTGCCCCAGTTGGTCCTTGATTTTCGATACCGGGATGTTGATGGCTTTGGGGATATGACCCTTATTGAATTCATCCGGTTCGCAGACATCGACCACGACCGCGTTCTCCTTGTTGATGAACTGTGGCAACTGAACCGCGCTTACCTGATTGGCGCCGCTGCCACCTCGACGGACCGAATCAAAACCGATAAGCAGGGAAATGACGATCAGTGCCGCAAAAAGATGCCAGTTGCTGGTAACAAACTCTAGATCCATAAGAACGGGTCGGAAGGAGAAAGGGAGCGGTAGTCTACCTCAGGCAAATGACGGGAAGGCCGGTCATTTGCTTTCCTGGCAGGCTGATTCAACCGATCAGTGGGCGCTGCAAAAAGCCTCGCGCATGGTCTCCATCAAAGCCAGGATCTTGTCGTCGCCGATCCGGTAATAGACTTTGTTGGCATCTTTTCGTGATGCCAGGATGCCCTTGTCGCGCAGGATGGAAAGGTGCTGGGAGATATTGCTTTGCGACGTGCCAACGAGGTCGACGAGGTCCTGTACGCTGGTCTCGGTGCCCTCCGCGAGAATGCACAGTATCTTCAAGCGCAGGGGATGGCCCATCGCTTTAAGCGAGCGCGAGGCGATATAAAGGTCCTTTTCATTGGCGAGGAAAAGCTGCTCCATGCTGGTGTTGGAGTTTCCGGAGTAGTCGATCTGTTTCTCGGAAAGTGCCATGTCATTTGACCTTTATCGATGGAATATTAACTTAGCATTATACACTAATGTTCGAAAAATCCCTTTCTCCGCAAGGGTTACGCGCGGACTTTTTTCCAACACGGGAGTTTTAACGGTCACGGGAGGCTCGCGCCTCGACGGTATACTGGAATAAGACATCGCTTTGCCTTTGAACTTCAGCCCGTATTTTTCGTAAATGAAATTGACCAAACTCCAAGGCTTCACCGCCGTTCTGATTGTTTTTTCTTTTCTGGGGATGACCCAGGTGTCGCGCGCCGACGATGGATCACAAGCAGACGCTCTGCCGATCGAGGATTTGCGGCTCTTTGCTGAGATATTCAGCATGATCAAAAGAGATTATGTGGAGCCCATCGATGACGCGACCCTGCTGCGCGACGCCGTCCGGGGAATGCTCGGCGGCTTGGATCCACATTCAGGTTATCTTGACCCGAGCTCGTTTCACGATATCAACGTTGACACACGCGGAGAATTCGGGGGCCTTGGGATCGAGGTCACGCTGGATGAGGGTGTGATTCGTGTGGTGGCGCCGATCGACGGTACGCCTGCCGACCGGGCCGGCATTCAGAGCGGAGACCTCATCATTCGGCTGGATGGCAAGACGGTGAAGGGCAATTCCCTGGACAGTGCGGTGGAGCAGATGCGCGGGGAACCGGGCAGCGAGATCACATTGACTATCGTGCGCGAAGGTGTCGATCAGCCCTTTGACGTGACGCTGAAGCGGGCCATCATCCAATTGCACAGCGCCCGCGGCGAGTTGCTCGAAGACCGTTATGGTTACGTGCGGGTGAGTCAGTTTCAGTCAGGGACGAGCGCATCACTTCGTCGTCAAATCGAAAAGCTTGAGGAAGCCGCCGGCGAGCCACTGACCGGGCTGGTGCTGGATCTTCGTAACAATCCGGGCGGGGTGCTCAATGGCGCTGTGGAAGTCAGTGATCTTTTTCTGCGCGAAGGCGTCATTGTGTCGACTCGGGGGCGTACCGCCGACGCCGATTACACCTTTAGTGCCACAGCGCGCGATGTGTTGGAAGGTGCGCCGATGGTTGTCCTGGTCAACCGGGGCTCTGCGTCGGCTTCCGAGATCGTCGCCGGAGCACTGCAGGACCATGGCCGCGCGCTGATCCTGGGAACCAAGACGTTTGGCAAGGGGTCCGTGCAGACCATATTGCCGATGAATAACGGGGCGGCGCTGAAACTCACTACGGCCCGCTATTACACACCCAACGGCCGCTCAATCCAGGCGACTGGGATCGAGCCCGATATCGTGAGCCGGCGGCTGCAGTTGTCCGACCAGCCGAACCGTTCCGGTACCCGCGAGGCGGATCTCGCGGGGCACCTGCAAAATGAATCCACCGATTCGGGTGATGAAGCCGGTGCGGCAGAGCAGGCCGAGCGCCTGCAGGATCGCGACTTTGAGGTGGGCGAGGCGCTTAATCTTCTAAAAGGGATGGTATTGGCCCGTCGCCAGACAGGCTGATCGTGATTTCGGTTTCAGTCCTCGATGGCGCAGCGCCAGGATCCAACTTCGGCCTCGCGTTTTCCCTCAAACAGCCAGAGTGATCCGGGTGTGATGCGAACCGTTGGCTCATTTTTGTTGGGGTCACTTCGGGATCGCTTGCCTGACCATCGCATCATCAGCACTGCTTCATCGGGACAGCCCTCTTCGGAATAGACCTGACAGGCAGCAAACCCCACCTGGGCCACCCGGTGCACCTCAAGGTCAAGCGGCATGGCGTGACAGCCGGGTTCGTCCCGGTTGGGCACCAATGACAGTTCGGTGAGTTGGTCCGTGCTGTTGATGCTGTAAAACCGGATGTGGCTGTCTGCGACGGGTTCCGT
>NZKZ01000068.1 GCA_002694065.1 Acidiferrobacter sp. | reverse complement strand
GAAGGTCCTCTTCAAATCCAGGGGCCAGCGTTTGGATCGGTGGCGCGTCAGGATCCAGATTAACGAAGAGCAATCCTCCGAGAGATTCCAGTCGAACAGAGGGCAGACAGAACTCTTCAGGTGAAAAAGACGGCATCTCGTTGGCAAATCTTGCGTGCCGCAGGCGTCCATCGTTGTGATAAGACCATGCGTGATACGGGCACACGATGGCACGGGTGTTGCCGGCGCCTTCAAGCAGTCGATGGGCGCGATGTCGGCAGACATTGAAGAACGCCCGCAATTCGTTGTCATCAGAGCGAATGACAAAAACGCTCTCGTCTGCGATATCCAGCGTGAGGTAGTCACCTATCTTGGCGACGTGGCTTTGGTGTCCGATGTAATGCCAGGATTTGGCAAAAATCGCCTCTTTTTCCTGTTCGAAGACGTCTGGGTCTGTGTAAAGTCTGGCCGGCATGGTGTAACTGTCGGCGGCATTATCAGAGAGCGGTTTGTCTCCCAAGGAGACTCCTGGCGCGGTAGTCATCGAATCCGTCTCCTCACGAGTGTCAAAGTCCACGAACCGGGTTCGGCGGAGCAGAATAGCACGGAGATCTCGCCTCTGACTAGGCGCCTGCCGGGGATCGCAATCGGTTAAACTCCGCGGCCGATTAGTTCTTTACAAAATATTCAGTTGAGAAAATCATGACCGACAGCAATCCGACCCAATACCGTATCCTCATTCTGGGTGCGTCATATGGCTCCCTGTTATCGACCAAACTGATGATGGCAGGCCATCACGTGACCCTCGTGTGTCGGGACGCCACAGCCGAAATTTTTAATGCCGAGGGCTCGGTGGTCAGGATGCCTGTCAAGGGTCACGAAGGCCTGGTGGAGGTCGCCTCGGGGGTTCTGCCGGGTTCTTTGCATGCAAGTGCGCCAGAGAAGGTCACTCCCTCGGAGTTTGACCTCGTGGTGCTTGCCATGCAGGAGCCGCAATACAGCGCGGCCGGAGTAAGAGAGTTGCTTGGTCGGGTGGCAGCCTCGGGTGTCCCGACGATGGCGATCACCAATATGCCTTTGCTTCCCTATCTTGCGCGCATACCGGGCCTTGAGACCCAAAGCCTTCGGGAATGTTTTCTTGAGCCTGAGCTTTGGGATCCGTTTGATCCGGGTTTGATGACGCTGTGCAGCCCGGATCCGCAGGCGTTCCGTCCGCCGGAAGAGCAGCCTAATGTGCTTCAGGTGCGACTTCCGACCAACTTCAAGGCGGCGGCGTTTGCGGATGACAGTCATACCGCAATGCTGCGTGATCTCGACGCGGGAATCGAAGCAGCCCGCTTTACCAGTCCTGAGCTAGGTGAGCTGGAGTTGCCTGTAAAACTGCGAGTGTATGACTCGGTTTTTGTTCCGTTGGCCAAATGGGCGATGCTCATGGCCGGCAACTATCGTTGCGTCCAGGCAGAAGAGATGCGCCCGATCAAAGAGGCAGTCCATGGCGACATAGAAGCGAGCCAGGCCGTTTATGAATGGGTGGTCGGCGTATGTATTGACCTTGGCGGGGACGCGTCGGATTTTGTGCCTTTCGAAAAGTACGCCAAAGCGGCCAGTTCCCTCGCCAGCCCTTCATCGGCTGCCCGCGCGTTGGCCGCTGGCGCCACGAATATAGAAAGGGTCGACAAATTGGTGTCCCTGGTCGCTGCTCAACAGGGTAAGAAACTTGAAGTCGTGGATGAGACAGTGGGCCTTGTGGAAAGGTGGCTTACCCAAAACCGGGCAGGCTAGGTTCTGATCCTTCTCAAATAGGGACGCCCGCGGTCAGTCAAGCCGAGCAGGGCGACCGCTCAGAACGCGCCTATAAAGTGGCGCCGTGTTCTGACACACCGTAGCGCGCGAGCGCATCGGTGAGATGTGTAAACGCCTCGTCCACTGAGTCCGTCAGCAGGAAGAGGTCGAGGTCGTCTTCGCTGATGGTGCCGCGGTTGATGAGTGTCTGGAAGTTGATGGTACTTTCCCAGAAAGATCGATCGAATAACACGATAGGTAGGTGCTTGCGTATTTTCCCGGTTTGAAGAAGCGTGAGGATTTCAAATAGTTCATCGAGGGTGCCAAAGCCGCCAGGGAAAAATACGACTGCTTTCGCCATGTAAGCGAACCAGAACTTGCGCATAAAAAAGTAGTGAAATTCGAGTGACAGTTCACGGGTGATGTAGTCATTGTTGGCTTGTTCGTGCGGAAGCGAGATGCCTAATCCAACATTGATTCCTCCCGCCTCTGAGGCGCCACGATTCGCGGCCTCCATAATGCCGGGGCCGCCGCCAGAGCAGACGACAAAACGTCGGTGATCCTCCGGCAGGTTTTTTGACCATTCGGTGAGGCGGCGCGCCAGTTCTCGACAGGCCTGATAAGCGTCGGCAAGGGTGGTGGGCGAATCCCCGCTAGCTGTTTGCTTCTGGGACACATGCTCAGGAGCGGCGGTCCGGGCGGATCCCATGAAAACGATGGTGTCCTCTATATCATGATCGGCAAACCGCGATTGGGGTTCGATAAATTCGGACACAATGCGCAGCAACCGGGCGTCAGCGCTGTCGAGAAACCGGGGATTCTTATAGGCTTTCAAGGTCTTGCTCCTTTCGTCATTGAACGGACATCACGCGGACTTAAGGACCGGGACGCCAAGGTAGGAGCGTAACGGGGAATGGTTATGACTTGTATTCTGTTGTATATTGTATACCAGATTAACTTTGCCTCTTGTCTAAACAATGAAAGCGGTTTTGCAGAAAAACTTCGGCGCAGCCGATACGCTTTACCTCGGCGAGCAGTCGACGCCGACCCCAGGCCCTGGACAAGTATTGGTTCGGGTAGTAACCACAAGCGTCAACCGACCTGACCTCATTCAACGAGAGGGCAACTACCCGCCCCCCAGGGGTGACTCGGAGGTGTTGGGGCTGGAGGTCGCGGGCATCATTGACGCGGTCGGGGAGGGTGTTGATGAATGGACGCCCGGTGATCGGGTCATGGGTCTGGTGGGTGGCGGAGCCTACGCGGAATTCGCGCTGGCCTGGGCGAGTCATCTGATGCCTGTGCCCGAGACGATGAGTTGGGCAGAGGCGGCCTGTGTTTGTGAGACGTATATCACGGCTCATCTCAATTTGTTCCAGTTTCCCGGTATCGAGAATGGTCAGAGTGTTCTGCTTCATGGCGGTGGGGGCGGTGTGAATACGGCAGCAATCCAGCTATGTCGCGCACTGGTTCCAAAAAGCCCTGTGTATGTGACAGCCTCGGAGCACAAACTGGAACGCGTGTCGGCGCTTGGGGCCACACACGTGATCGATTACCGGGCGCAGGAGTTCTCAGAGGTCATCAAGGAGTTGACCAGCGGGAGAGGGGTAGACGTGATCCTGGATCACATTGGTGCTGCCTATCTTGCCCCCAATCTGAAATCGCTTGCCATCAACGGCGTGCTGGTGCTGATCGGTGTCATGGGCGGAGTGAAAGCAGAGCTGAACCTCGCACAACTGATGGTCCGTAGACAGAAGATCGCGGGCTCCGTGCTCAGGCCTCGGCCTCCGGAAGAAAAAGGCCAGATCATTGCAAGGTTTGCCGCGGATGTGATGGATCTGTTGAGAGACCGCCAGATCGTTCCGCTGGTGCACGAGATTTTCCCCCTTGAAGAGGTAAGTGAGGCCCACCAGTTGATGGAAGCCTCGGGGCATTTTGGAAAAATTGTCCTTCAGGTAGATCCTACGGTTGCGGTTCATTAGTTCTGTCACGGCGCAATCGCCGGCTGAGCGCCTTCCCCGGAGTTAAAGATGTTTTTGTTCGAATACCAGGCTAAAACACTGATGCGGGAACAGGGAATTCCCGTATTGGAAGGCATCGTCGCTACATCCGAGCAGCGCGCCCTGGATGCTGCCCGGGAACTAGGGGAAGGACCCTGGGTCATCAAGGCGCAGATCCATGCAGGAGGGCGGGCAGAGGGGCACGTCGGCGATTCTGAGGATTTGCGGGGAATTGAGTTCTCCAATACGGTCCTGGGGGTCGGCCAGACAGCAGCCAGGATGTTGGGAAAGAATCTCGTTACTCCGCAAACGACGCGCCAGGGCGAGACCATCAACGCGGTCTATATTGAGCCCGAGATCCGGTCTGAACTGCAAGTCTTTCTTGCTATCCTCATTGACGGGGAACGAGGCGAGCCCGTCTGTCTCGCGAGCGTCAAGGGAGGGAGCCAGGTTGAACGGGATATCTTCGATGATCCCAATAACCTGGTTCGTGTACCCCTCGGCGCAGCAAACCAGATTGCCCTGTCGGTCGGGCATGAGGTGGCATCCCAGCTGGGTCTGCCGTCATCGTCGATTGGGGCTTTTGCTGAACTCGTGCAGCAACTGCACGGGCTATTTGTGGCTCGTGATCTTTCCCTGATCGAGATCAATCCTCTCGCGATCCGGTCGAACGGCTCGTTGGTTGCGTTGGATGCTCGTGTTACTGTGGATGACAACGCACTTTATCGCCAACCGGCAATGGGAGCGCTCGCGTCGCGGGGCGATCAGTCGGGAGCAGAGGAACGGGCAGCCAAGAACGGTTTCAACTTCATTCGGCTTGATGGCAATGTCGGCACGCTATCCAGCGGAGCGGGGCTGGCAATGGCCACGCTGGATGCGATCACTCACCTCGGGGGTAGGCCGGCAAACTTTCTCGACGTACCGCCTGTGCTTGAGGTCAGCAGGGTTAAGGAAGCGTTTCTTTTGGTCTTGTCAGACCCCGGGATCAAGTCCTTGATCGTCAATGTGTTTGGCGCCGGGATCATGCGATGCGATACGATTGCCGACGGTTTGTTGCTTGCGCATCTCGAACAACCAGTCCGCATTCCTCTGGTTATGAGGCTGGCAGGGACGAATGCCCCACTTGCCCTGTCGCGGCTTGAGCGTTCTGGGCTCAATATCCAGTTCGCGCCAAACCTTGCCTCAGGCGCGCAAATGGCGATCGACGCTGCTGATTCGCCGCCCGCCCCCCGACAGACAGATTCAATCGCGCGCCGGTTGACTCAGTGGTTCACGTGGACAAAGGAGGGCCCCCGCTCGTGAGCGTACTGGTCGATGAATCGACCCGGGTGATATGCCAGGGAATAACGGGACGACAGGGAACTTTTCACTGCGAACGTGCGTTGGCAAGCGGGACCCAGATTGTTGGCGGCGTGCGGCAAGGCAAGGGTGGCACGAGTCATCTTGGTGTTCCGGTGTTTGACACGGTGGCTGAAGCGATCAATGTGACACAAGCGAACGCGAGCGTGATATTTGTGCCGCCTGCAAATGCCGCGGAAGCCATTATTGAGGCAGCCGATGCCGGAATCGGTCTGGTGGTTTGCGTAACCGAACGAATCCCTGTCCTGGATATGGTCCGGGTGCGGGCACACCTCAAGGATTCGAGCACGGTGCTCGTGGGCCCTAATTCTCCCGGTCTTGCGGTTCCGGGCATTGGCACGCTCGGCATCATGCCGCAGGGCATCTTTCTGCCCGGCGCCATTGGTATTGTCTCTCGATCAAGCACGCTCACCTACGAAGCCGTTGACCAAACTACCCGAAATGGGATGGGGCAGTCCGCCTGTATCGGTATTGGGGCGGATCCGGTGGGCGGTATTTCGGTTTCACAGTGTCTCGAATTGTTCATGAATGATGATCAGACCCAAGGCGTCGTATTGATCGGTGAGGTAGGGGGCAGGGCCGAGGAAAATGCCGCAGAATTTTTATCAGCGCTCAGCAGTTCCAAACCCGTTGTCGCCTACATCGCAGGACAAACCGTTCCAGAGGGCCGGCGTATGGGTCATGCGGGCACGATCGTTCATTACGGTTTGGGCACCGCGCGGACAAAGATCGAGGCACTGCGGGACGCGGGTGTCAGAGTTGTCTCCTCGCCGGTGGAAATCGGCAGCGTCATGGCCGAATCACTTGGACGTTAGGACACTGAGGCCAGACTCTTTTTAAGGAATCCTGATGACAATTGCCGTTAAGCCGATCCGCTCGGTGTCGAGCCTCAAAGACCAGGTCTATTGGAGCCTGCGGGACGCTGTCGCAGAAATGGACATTTATTCAGGGGAGGAACCCCCTCGCCTTGACGAAAGACGCTTGGCCGATAGCCTGGGCGTCAGCCGGACACCGGTTCGAGAGGCGATCTCCCGCTTGGAGCAGGCCGGCCTGGTGCGGAATATCCCCAGGCGAGGCACCTTCGTCGTCCGGAAAACAAAAGAAGAAATTCTTGAGATCATTTATGCCTGGGCCTCAATTGAGAGTATGGCGGCGAGACTAGCGACCCTGCGCGCATCGGATCAGGAAATCTCAGCCCTACGGAAGATTTGGGACAAAGGAAGTCCTGATGCTAAGGGGGCGCCGATTGATGAATACTCCAGGACCAACATTCAGTTTCATCAGGCGATTGTTTCTCTCGCGCACAGCCCGTTGTTGAGCGATCTCGCAGACAGCCTTTTTGTTCATATGCGGGCGATCCGGTCGAGAACCATTCAGGACGATGACCGTGCACAGCGTTCGATTATTGACCACGCCCGGATCATCGAGGCACTGGAGCAAAGACAGACAGAAACAGCAGAAAAACTCGTACGCGAGCATGCCCTGCAGCTAGCGGACCACGTGGCAAAAAACGTGCGCTACCTCGACTGACGGGCCATACATTGAGCGACAAACTCTGTAGAGCCGAACAAATCTCAAATCCATCATTAAGTTCAACAATAAATTAACCAGTTAAGAAAACGGGAGCCCCCTCATGAAAGCGCTTGAAGGTGTACGAATACTCGATATGACCCACGTTCAGTCCGGACCCACCTGTACTCAGTTGCTGGCCTGGTTTGGCGCAGACGTAATAAAGGTTGAGCGGCCAGGCGTCGGTGATGCGACTCGCGGTCAGTTGCGCGACGTGCCCGATGCGGACAGTCTCTACTTTACGATGCTGAACCACAACAAGCGAAGCATCACACTGAATACCAAGGATGATAAAGGCAAAGAAGTCTTCACGCGCTTGATCGAAACGTGTGATGTGATGGTGGAGAACTTCGCGCCCGGTGCGTTGGACCGGATGGGTTTTTCCTGGGAGCGGATTCAGGAGATCAACCCCAGAATGATATATGCCTCCGTAAAGGGGTTTGGGCCTGGGCCGTATTCGGAGTGCAAGGTCTACGAGAACGTGGCCCAGTGCGCCGGGGGGGCTGCCTCAACTACAGGATTTCTTGACGGCCCGCCGCTGGTCACCGGCGCACAGATCGGTGATTCGGGAACCGGTTTGCATCTTGCGCTGGGGATCGTGACGGCGTTGTATCAGCGTGAACACTCTGGGCGCGGTCAGCGGGTCTTGGCATCCATGCAGGATGGAGTTCTGAACCTGTGCCGGGTCAAATTGCGTGATCAGCAACGTCTGGCACACGGACCCCTGAAAGAGTACTCCCAGTTTGGAGAGGGGATCCCGTTTGCGGACGCGACGCCTCGGGCCGGGAACGACTCTGGCGGAGGCCAGCCAGGCCGGATTCTTAAGTGCAAAGGCTGGGAACAGGATGCGAACGCGTATACCTACTTTATTACCCAGGCAGCAGTTTGGGAGAAGATTTGTGACGTCATCGGACGCCCGGAATGGAAAGAGGATCCTGATTTTGCGACGCCGCCGGCAAGACTTCCCCGCCTCAACGAAGTCTTTGAGGCAATCGAGCAATGGACCATGACCAAGACCAAGTATGAGGTGATGGAGATCTGTAATCCCCTGGATATTCCGGTAGGGCCGATCCTGTCTATGCAGGAGTTGAGCGAAGAGCCCTCGTTGCGCGACACGGGAACCATTGTTGAAGTGGACCATCCGACACGCGGCAAGTACCTTACTGTCGGCAACCCGGTGAAGTTGTCCGACTCACCCAGCGAGGTAAGCCGTTCCCCGCTGCTGGGCGAGCATACCGGCGAAATTCTTCAGGAAGTGCTGGGATACAGCGAAGAAGAAGTATCGGGTCTGCGGGAGGCGGGCGCGGTTGGCCGCGAGGACTGTGCAGCTGCGTAAGGAAACGGATAGGGTGCGGGCTCTCACTCAAGAAGCGTACTTTTGGTCAGTGTGACCGTGCCCTTGGTTTTCTGTCCGTGTCGTTGGCGTATCTGGAGAGGAATCTGTTTGGGGTTATTGGAAAACCAGTAGTAGAGCTCTCTCGAACTGTTCCGATCGATAAAGTAGCGGGTGGCTGGGATTGCCCGGGATGCAACATTAAGCGTTTCTTCTTCCTGCTCGATAAAGTGATAACTCCGGATGCGGTGACCTTCATGAACTTTCAGGACAAAATCCCGGTTGCCTTCAGCAAGCAATAGCCTCGCCATCAATTCAAAACTTAAAGGGTCCTGCATATCGGTTTCGAGCGCAAAACTGCGTTCTTCGCCTTTTGCATAACCGCCGCTCATACCCGAAGCCCAATCGAACTCGATTCTGATGTCCCGCTTTGGATTTGGCTTGTCTTCTCCAATGGAATAAAGAGACGGCCGGATCACACCGTTGTGCAGGGTGAACCGCGAGACCTCATAGATTGGGCCATACCCCGTGAGCCTTGCGGCGCCCTTCAGGCGGGTGGTAGACCGCAGGATATACTCCCCACCGTTCTTTTCCAGAGAAACCGTTCTTGCGGCACGAAAGCCCGAATAGTCGACAGCATATTCGGACTGGAAGGGTTCCAGCAGAACGGATTCGGACGCATTGACTGGATTACAGGAAATCATCAGCAACAATGCGAGTGCTGTTACAAAGGAACTTGGTGTCACGAGCGTGCGGTATCCGGACAGGGGCATGGGTTTTCGGTTGCCGGTCTTGGGTTCACACTGAGCGGAATTTTGCGAGGCGTGATAAACCGGCGACGGCCTTATGAATATACGGGTTCTTACTTACAATATACACAAGTGCATCGGAGGGGTCGATCGGCGCTACAACCTCGCTCGAATTGTCGATGTGATTCGACATTACCAGCCCGATCTGGTTCTGTTGCAGGAGGTGGCGCGCTTTAGCCGGGAATCTTCGGGCGTGCTGCAGACAGATATCCTGGGTGATGCGTTGCAGTTGCCGCATCGTATCTGGATCCCCAATGTTCGTGTCCAGCATGCCCGGGGATACGGCAACGCCATTCTGAGCCGTTGGCCCATTTCAGACGCAGACAACATCAATCTCACGATCGGCCCCAAGAAGCGCCGTAGCGCCCTGTACTCGAAGGTACGGATCTCTATGGCAGGGAAAAGCGGCGCCCGAGTCCAGACCCGGACTCTCCATCTTTTTAATCTGCACTTGGGATTGTCGGGTATTGAGCGTCGCATGCAGCTGAAGAAGTTGCTGGCTCAAGACCATTTTGATCGTTTTTCGCGGACAAGCCCTGTGGTGGTTGCAGGCGATCTGAATGACGTTTGGGGGACCTTAGGTCGTCTGGTGATGCGGCCAGCCGGTTTTCGCGGCACGGACCGCAAACCAAAGACCTTTCCGGCTTATGCACCGGTGCGGGCGTTGGACAGCCTCTATGTGCGCGGAGAGATTAAGATCACCAGCCTGATGTCTTCGCGGTTGGCCCTCGCCCGGCAGGCGTCTGATCACTTGCCCCTGGTGGCAGAGCTGAATCTTTCCTGAGGAGTGCATAAAAAAAGCGGGGCCAATGCCCCGCTTTTTCTGAAATCCCCGAATCCGGGTGGCAGAGACGTCTATTTGGTAGCGTCCAGTGCCTGATCGATGTCGGCAAGGATGTCGTCGATATGTTCGATACCGATAGACAGCCGGATCAGATCTTCCGTGACTCCGGAACTCGCCAACTCCTCGGGAGCCAGCTGACGGTGTGTCGTGCTTGCCGGGTGGCAGGCCAGTGACTTGGCATCGCCAATGTTGACGAGTCGGGTGATGAGCTGCAGCGCATCGATAAACTTAGGCGCAGCCTCGGCTCCGCCTTTGACACCGAAACTCATGACCCCCGATCCACGGCCACCCATGTACTTGTCGAGCAGGGCTTTATGGGGGCTGTCATCCAGTCCCGCATAACGAACCCATTCGACCTGCGGGTGATCTTTAAGATGCTTGGCCACCGCAAGTGTGTTCTCGCAGATGCGATCCATCCTAAGCCCAAGGGTCTCGATACCCTGCATGATCAGGAATGAGTTCATCGGCGTCATTGCAGCACCCATGTTTCGGAGGGGCACAACCCGGGCCCGGAGAATATAGGGCGGCAGACCTGTTTCGGTGAAGACTACGCCGTGATAGGAAACATCGGGCTCGTTGAGGCGATTGAACCGCTCCTTGTTGCCGGCCCAGTCGAACTGGTTGGAATCGACAATCATGCCGCCGACGATTGTGCCGTGGCCCGACATATATTTGGTCAGGGAATGCACAACAATGTCACAGCCGTGCTCGAAGGGTCGGCACAGATACGGTGTGGGAACGGTGTTGTCGACGATGACCGGCACGCCGTGTGCATGTGCGATGTCGGCGACCTTTGCGAGATCGACCACGTTGCCGGCCGGATTGCCGATAGATTCGCAGTAGACGGCCTTGGTTTTGCTATCGATCAGCGCAGCCATTGCGTCGAGGTTCTCGGGGTCAGCGAATCTCGGCTGGATACCAAATTGCGGAAAGGTGTGCGCAAACAGGTTGTAGGTACCACCGTACAGCGTTGACATACTAATGAAGTTGTCACCCGCCTCGGCGATCGTCATCAGTGCATACGTGGTGGCTGCCTGTCCGGATGACAGCGCCAGAGAGGCAACACCGCCTTCCATGTCCGCAACGCGCTGTTCGAGCACGTCGTTGGTTGGGTTCATGATCCGGGTATAAATATTTCCAAGTTCAGCAAGATTGAACAGGTTCGCTCCGTGTTCTGTATCGCGGAATGAGTAGGAGGTCGTCTGGTAGATGGGAACGGCGACCGCGTTCGTTGTCGGATCCGGCTTATAGCCTGAATGAACCGCTTTAGTTTCGATTTTCATGTATCCTCCCATCGTGAGTTGTTGGTCAGTGGTGCAGCTCTGCCTGCGTTTTTTGATACTTCAAAGCGCATGTCGTTGGGATGTTGAAATCACAACTAAACCCGTAGCTATGTGCCTGAACAAATATACCTTACAGAATTTTTTAGAAATAAAGCAAGTTTTTAATAATGGGCGAGCGCCCATT
>NZKZ01000177.1 GCA_002694065.1 Acidiferrobacter sp. | reverse complement strand
CGAGGAGTAGATGCCGAGCTGGCGGAACATGCCTTCCATACCGAAGGTACGCGCCTCGTCCGGAATGATCGGCACGATGCGCGAGCCCAGATCCTTGTCCTTGACCAGCTGTGCCAGTACGCGGACGAAGGCCATGGTGGTGGAGATCTCGCGATCGCCGCTGCCTTCCAGTTGTGATTGAAACAGCGAGAGATCCGGCGTGGCGTGCGTGGGTGCGGCATCGATCCGGATGGGCAGACTGCCGCCGAGGGCGTCACGACGTTCCTTGAGGTAGCGCACTTCCGGACTGTCATCGCCCGGGTGATAAAACTCACAGGCCAATACCGCCTCGTCATCGAGCGGAATCCGGAATCGGTCTCGAAACTCGAGCAGGGATTCATCGGCCATCTTTTTCTGGCTGTGGGTGATGTTCTGCCCCTCACCCGATTCTCCCATCCCATATCCTTTGACGGTCTTCGCCAGAATGACGGTCGGCTGGCCCTGGTGCGCGGCCGCTTGAGCATAAGCCGCATAGACTTTGTGCGGATCGTGACCGCCCCGATTGAGTCTCCAGATATCCTCGTCGGTCATGTTGGCCACCATGGCTGCCAGTTCCGGATACTTGCCGAAGAATTGCTCACGAACGAAGGCGCCGTCTTTGCTCTTGAAGGCCTGATATTCGCCGTCCAGAGCCTCTTCCATGCGTTGCTTCAAAAGGCCGTGGGTATCGCGCAGCAGCAGTTTGTCCCAGTACGATCCCCAGATAAGCTTGATGACGTTCCAACCTGCGCCGCGGAAGGTGCCCTCTAACTCCTGGATGATCTTGCCGTTGCCCCGGACCGGGCCATCCAGTCTCTGCAGATTGCAGTTGACGACAAAAACGAGGTTGTCGAGCCGCTCTCTGCCAGCGAGCCCCAGAGCGCCGGTCGACTCAGGTTCGTCCATCTCGCCATCACCCACAAACGCCCAGACTTTTCGGTTCGAGTGCGGGATGAATTCCCGATTCTGGAGGTAACGCATGAAGCGGGCCTGGTAAATTGCCTGGATCGGCCCAAGACCCATGGAAACCGTCGGGAACTGCCAGAAGTCAGGCATCAGCCAGGGATGGGGATAGGAGGACAGGCCTTGTCCTTTGACTTCCTGACGAAAGCCTTCCAACTGCTCTTTGGTCAGTCTTCCTTCAAGGAAGGCCCGGGCATAAATTCCCGGCGCCGAATGTCCCTGGAAGAAAACAAGATCAGCGCCATGTTCCGCTTGCGGCCCTCTCCAGAAGTGGTTGAATCCCACGTCATAGAGGGTCGCAGCCGAAGCAAAACTTGCAATATGACCGCCGAGTTCACTGCTCGTCTGGTTGGCCCGCATCACCATGGCGAGCGCATTCCATCGAATCAGAGATCGGATACGCCACTCGATCGCGGGATCGCCGGGACTGCGGGCCTCATGTGCCGTCGGAATGGTGTTGAGGTAGGCGGTCGTCGGCCGGAAAGGGATGTGAGTACCGCTGCGCCTGGCCTGGTCGATCAGGGTTTCAAGAAGAAAATGTGCCCGCTCCTGACCTTCCCGCTCGATGACCGCACTGAGCGCATCCTGCCACTCCTGGGTTTCGAGAGGATCAAGATCAGTATCCGGGCCCGAATCAGCCATGAGTTATTTCCCGATGGGGGCCCGGAAACTGCCAAATACACCGGGCCTAGCGAATGTATCCGAGTCAGAACATCACAGTAACACATGACGAGTCGGGATCTTGTAAATCATGGTCAGATGGTCTTACCAAGAAGATAACTTAAGGGCTTTCCCGTCTGCGAGTCTTATGAAGACCCGTATGCCGGGCCGGCTACAAGAGGTCCTTGAGAAACTGGCCTGTGTAGGATTTGGCGTTCTGTGCGAGAGTTTCGGGGGTGCCGGTGCCGACGAGTTGCCCGCCGCGTTGCCCGCCCTCGGGTCCAAGATCAATCACCCAGTCAGCGGTTTTTATGACGTCAAGGTTATGCTCGATCACAACCACCGTGTTGCCTTGATCCCGCAGGCGATGCAACACCCCCAATAGCTGACGGATGTCGTGAAAATGAAGCCCGGTGGTGGGTTCGTCCAGAATATATAGGGTTCTGCCTGTGGGGCGTTTGGAGAGTTCTCTGGACAGCTTGATACGCTGCGCTTCTCCGCCCGAAAGCGTGGTTGCGCTCTGGCCCAACCGGATATAGCCGAGTCCCACGGCAAGCAAGGTATCGAGCTTGCGCTTGATTACAGGGATCGCGTCGAAAAACTCGCCGGCTTCCGCAACCGTCATCTCCAGCACTTCATGAATGGTGCGGCCTTTGTAGCGAATGTCGAGGGTCTCGCGGTTGTAGCGTCTGCCCTGACAGGTGTCGCAGGGGACGTAGATGTCGGGTAAGAAGTGCATTTCCACCTTGATCAGTCCATCGCCCTGACAGGTTTCACAGCGCCCACCGCGTACGTTGAACGAAAAGCGCCCGACCTTATAGCCGCGGGCGCGGGCCTCAGGTGTTCCGGCGAAGAGTTCCCGGATTGGAGTAAAAAGGCCGGTATAGGTCGCTGGGTTGGATCGGGGGGTGCGTCCGATCGGGCTCTGATCGATATCGATAACTTTGTCAAACTGGTCCAGTCCGGCGATACCCTCGTGAGCTGCCGGTGGCTCACGCCCCCCATGAAGGTGGCGCGCCATGGCGGGATAAAGCGTGTTGTTGATGAGCGTGGATTTTCCGGAGCCCGAAACGCCGGTGACACAGGTCAAAAGTCCTACCGGAATGGAGATATCAAGGTGGTCAAGGTTGTTGCCCGCCGCCCCTGTAATCATGAGTTGTCGATCGGGATCGTTCTCGGTGCGCTGATCGGGCACATCGATCCTTTGGGTCCCGCAAAGGTATTGGCTGGTGACCGATTCCGGTGCCTCAAGGACCTGGCTCAGACTGCCCTCGGCTACGATTCGGCCGCCATGAACCCCGGCGCCCGGACCGAGGTCAACGATATGATCAGCGCTGCGGATGGCTTCTTCGTCATGCTCGACCACCACCACCGTGTTGCCGAGATCGCGGAGGTGAAAAAGGGTATCCAGCAAGCGCTGGTTGTCACGCTGATGGAGTCCGATGGAGGGCTCGTCCAGGATGTACATCACGCCGACCAGTCCCGAGCCGATCTGAGAAGCCAGCCGGATGCGTTGGGCCTCTCCGCCCGACAGGGTCTCAGCAGTGCGATCCAGCGTTAGATATTCCAGGCCAACGTTGACCAGAAAACGCAATCGCTCACTGATCTCGCGGATGATGCGTTCGCCGATCTCGCCCCGATGTCCCGGCAGGGCGAGCGATTCGAAGAAATCGAGCGAGGACTCAATCGGCATGGCGGTCAATCGATGCACCGGCTGATCGCCAACGAACACGTGCCGCGCGCCGGTTTTCAGACGGCTCCCCTGACAGCTTTCACAGGACTGGGTGTTGAGATAGCGGGCGAGTTCTTCACGAATCGTGTTGGATTCCGAGTCCCGGTACCGACGTTCCATGTTGGGAATAACGCCTTCAAAAGTGTGTGTCCGCCGCCGCGGCCGTCGTCCGTGCGCACGCAGATAACTGAAGTTGATCTTTTCTTTTCCGCTGCCGTAAAGAATGATGTCACGAACTTTATTTGAAAGGCGTCGGAAGGGTCTCTCAACATCAAAGCCGTAGTGCTCGGCAAGACAGTTCAGCATCTGGAAATAAAACGCGTTACGTCGGTCCCAGCCTGAAATGGCACCCGCTGCCAGGCTCAATGTCTCGTCATGAATCACCCGGTCAGGGTCAAAAAACTGGCGGGCCCCAAGACCATCACAATCAGGGCAAGCGCCAGCCGGATTGTTGAAGGAGAAAAGCCGGGGCTCAAGTTCTGTCAGGTTGTACCCGCAGTGCGGACAGGAATAGCGTGCCGAGAAAAGTATCTCCTGAGCCTCGGAGGCGGTCTCTTCTTCCCGCGGCAGCACCTGCACCAGGGCAAGACTGTCAGCGATGGCGAGTGCGGTCTCAAACGACTCTGCGAGGCGCTGGGCAATGTCCGGTTTGATGACGACGCGGTCGACCACGACATCAATGCTGTGTTTGCGTTTGCGATCCAGCTCAGGCGGGGTATCCAATTCATGGACCACACCATCGATCCGCGCCCGGATAAAGCCCTGGCTGAGCAGACCCTTCAATAGTTGCTGATATTCTCCCTTGCGATCCTGAACCACCGGTGCGAGGAGCAAAATTCGGGTTCCTTCCTCCAGGGCCAGCACCCGGTCTACCATTTCGCTCACCGTACTTGCGGCCAGGGTGACATCATGATCCGGGCACCTTGGCTCTCCAACCCGGGCGTAGAGCAGCCTCAGGTAGTCATAGATCTCGGTCACCGTCCCGACCGTCGAGCGCGGGTTATGCGACGTTGCTTTCTGCTCGATACTGATCGCGGGCGACAGACCTTCGATGAGATCCACATCCGGTTTTTCCATCAACGACAGGAATTGCCGAGCGTAGGCAGAGAGCGATTCCACGTAACGGCGTTGGCCCTCGGCATAGATCGTGTCAAAGGCAAGGGAGGACTTCCCGGACCCGGAAAGCCCCGTGATCACAATCAACTTGTCGCGCGGCAGGTCGACGTCGACACTCTGCAGGTTGTGGGTCCGGGCCCCGCGAATCTTGATTTGGCGCATGGATGCTGGGTTGCGAAAAAGCAAACTGTTAATATTACGTCCCTTGTGACGCTGCGTTCAAAATCTTTTCACGTGCTCTTGTCCGCAGACCCGCAATCCGTTCCCCACCGGAAACTGACAGGGGACTAAAGCCCCGGATCATTTTCATGCTGATTAGACGCTGCTGACGTTGCGCTCCGAAAAATCCCCAATGAACCGCTCCGAGCGGCGCTCAGTTGGCGCGCTTGCCGGGGTATTCAGCCTGCGCATGTTCGGTTTGTTTCTGGTGCTGCCGGTCATGGCGCTCTATGCCGCCGAGTTGGAAGGTGCAACGCCTTTTATGATTGGACTCGCTGTCGGGATTTATGGTTTGACCCAGGCACTGTTCCAGATCGCTTTCGGTACGTTGTCGGACCGGTTTGGCCGCAAACCCTTGATTGTTCTTGGATTGTTGGTGTTCGCGGCAGGCAGCGTGATTGCAGCCGTGGCAGATACCCTGACCGGTGTCATCATCGGACGGGCGCTTCAGGGCAGCGGCGCGATTGCTGCGGTGGTGCTTGCGCTGGTGGCTGATCTGACCCGGGAACAGCAGCGGGTCAAGGCCATGGCGCTGATTGGAATGAGTATCGGTGGATCGTTTCTGCTTGCCTTGATGGCGGGTCCGGCGCTGGACCGCTGGATCGGGGTGAGCGGGATATTTTGGCTCACGGCGGTGCTGGCTCTGGGCTGTATTGTGGTCGTCGTTTGGTGGGTGCCGACGCCACGCCATGCGGCCGGGGATCCGGGATCAAAGGCCTCGACGGATTATTTCCGCGAGGTCATGGCCAATGCCCATCTGCTTCGGCTGGACGTCGGGATTTTCATTCTGCACATGGTTCTGACGGCTGTCTTTGTGGTTGCGCCGTTCGCCCTGGTGGAGACACTGGGACTTGAGCGGGACAGTCATTGGCAGGTCTATGTTCCTGTCCTGGTAGGTTCGATACTGCTGATGGCCCCCTTGCTCATTCTGGGGATGCGACGAGAGCGGACCTTCTGGGTATTCCGGTCGGCCATCTTTATCGTGCTTGTCGGGCAGTGCGTGCTTTTTTCCGGAGCCGATCAGGCGCTATCGCTGATCGCCGGTCTGGTGTGTTTTTTCGTTGGCTTCAATTTGCTCGAAGCAATGCTGCCATCCCTCATGACTCGTCTTTCCCCGGGATACGCCAAAGGCACCGCGATCGGGATTTACAACACCTTCGAATTTGCGGGCGTTTTTGTTGGCGGAGCGTTGGGCGGTATCCTGCTGGGCCTTTTTGGCAGTCCGGGGGTATTTGCCTTCTGCGTTCTGGCGACGCTGGTATGGCTGGTGGTGGCATTGACCGGCAGAACCCCGCAACTGAGAAACAGTGTCACCTTGCGACTGGATGGCGAAATCGACCTTACGTCTGGCGCCATCGAGCACAGTCTTCGCGCACTTAACGGAGTAGACGAGGTGACCGTGCTGCCAAAGGACTGCGTTGCCTACCTGCGCGTAGATGAAAGTTGTTTCGATCCAAAGCAGGCCCATGCGGTACCGGGGGTATTGGCACCTGATTGATCTGGTCCGCAATCAGCCAGACGCGCAGCAACGGGTCGAATCAGTTGAGTACGCGGCAGACCCGGTCGAAAAATTCGATCAGTTCGATATCGGCGGCTTCATCAACCGGTTGCGCTTCGGAAGAAAACTTTACGATCACGGTCTGGCTTTTTGGCTCGATATAAAGCCATTGACCATGAATCCCGATCGCCAGAATGGTCGGTGACCCGGAATCGTTGAGGTACCACTGATTGCGATAGTTGCCGTTCGGCAGGAAGTTGGCAAAGTCGCCT
>NZKZ01000067.1 GCA_002694065.1 Acidiferrobacter sp. | reverse complement strand
TTGTCCTTCCGGAATGGTCAGCATGGGTTCCATCGAGACCACCATATTAGGCTCAAGAACGGTGTCGATGTCCTCGCGCAGTTCCAGCCCCGCTTCGCGGCCGTAGTAATGTGACAGTACGCCGAAAGAATGTCCGTATCCGAATGTGCGGTACTGCAAAAGATCGAGCGCGGCGAAATGCGCATTGATCTCAGCACAGATGTCAGAGCACCGGGCGCCAGGCTTGATGAGCGATAGACCAAGTTCATGTGCCTCGACATTGGCCTGCCAGATTTTCAGCGAGGCCGGATCGACATCCTCGAGAAACAGGGTGCGCTCAAGCGCGGTGTAGTACCCGGATATCATGGGAAAGGTATTGAGGCTCAGAATATCGCCACTTTCCAACTGTCGAGTCGTCACCGGATTATGGGCACCGTCCGTGTTGATGCCGGACTGAAACCATACCCAGGTGTCCCGGATTTCACTGTCGGGATAGTCCCTGGCAATCGCCAGTTCCATTGCATCGCGGCCTGCCATGGCGACATCAATTTCTCTTGCACCTGTCTGAATCGCGTCCCGTACTGCGGCACCGCCGATATCGGCAATCCGCGCGCCGCCTTTGATCAGTGCAATTTCTTCTGCAGACTTAATCATTCGCAGGGCCATGATGTCGTTGCTGATGTCTTCAGCTCGAAGATTGCTATTGAGCGACTCCATCTTCTGCCGGGCAGCCAGGGTGAGATGATCACCTTCAATACCGACGAGATCGGTCTGGGGTAACACATGGTTTACTGCGCGCCAGTAATTGTCCCGTTTCCAGTCGGTATAGATCAGGTTGTCACCATAACTGCGCCGCCAGGGTTGTCCGAGATCGATGTTCGCCGAGATCGTGGTACAACCGGTTTCGGTGACAATGCACGCATAGGGCCGGCCGAAGCTGCAATACAAGAATCCCGAGTAGTAGGCGACGTTGTGCATTGAGGTCAGCAGGACAGCACGAAGTCCTTTGTCTGACATCAGTTGCCTAAGCGCAGTTAGCCGTCTTTCGTATTCAGTAGCAGAAAACGGGAGTGGACTTTTCGACCCATTGTGAAGTTCAAAAAACTCGGGTCTTTGGGAAACGGTATTCATCTTGATCACCTCGCGTTGCCCGGGCGACGTTGAATACCTTTTGCCCGGGAATTCATCCGGGCGTACAGGATGACTCAATACTGTGTGCAGGGAATCCCGAACACAGTGCCAAGTGTGAACGTCCGCGACGCCATCGCGAACGAACGCGCATTATAGGAAGGGGTAGGGGTGCTTTTCAATAGAGGGTTTGAGGACACCGAGAGCGCCCAAAACCCTATAATTTAGGGCACTTAACTCTTGCGGCGACGGGTGTCGCCAACATCGTCGGGGCGCAAAGCCATGATCTCAAAGCCGATTGTCTGGATAGCGCTGCTGGCGCTCACGACGCCTTTGTTGGCGTCAGATTTGGAAAAAGAAGAGCGCTGGCGTGAGCAGGTGGAAGATTCGATCATGGATGGCGAATCGGTTGATCTTGTGGTCGAGGGCCGGAATGTTTTCGCGATCTATACGGAGGCGGAAGAGGGCTCAGACAAGGGACTAATTGTCGTCCATGGTACGGGCATCCATCCGAACTGGCAGCAGGTGGTGCAGCCTATTCGGGTCGAGATGGCGGGATATGGCTGGAATACCCTTGCTCTTCAGATGCCGATTCTGCATAACGAGGCCGAGTACGAAGAATATGTCGCGCTCTATCCTGAGGTCCCGCCGCGCCTGCGAGCCGCCGAAGCGTTTCTAAAGGAAAAAGGCATCCAGACCATCGTTATTGCCGCCCACAGTCAGGGCGCCACGATGGCCAGTTACTATCTTTCCCGGCATGCCAGCGATGCCAAAGGCCTGATTGCCATCGGTATGGGAGCTACACAAAAGGACAGCCACGTTAACAGCGCCGAGTCATTAAAGAAGATCACCATTCCCGTGCTCGATCTTTATGGCGATGACGATCTCCCCGGTGTCCTTGAGACCGCTGAGGCACGAAAGGCCGGCGCCGCCCATAACACGCGCTATTCGCAACAGGTAATCGAAGGCGCAAATCATTTCTTTGATGGAGTGGATGACGAACTCATCAATGCGGTAGTCGACTGGGTGCAGCAGTTCTAGTGGATTACGACAGGGGCGGCGCAAATTGAGCGCACGGCGCCATCCCGCCATTCTCGAGCCGTTCCGGGTTCGCAACTATCGGTTTCAATGGACGGCGGACCTGGTGACCTCCTGGGCGCTCGAGATGGAAACGCTCGTCCTCGGGTGGTACATCCTGGTCGAAACAGGCTCCGTTGTGATGCTCACGATGTTCGGGGCATTGTTATTTCTCGGCACACTCTTATCCCCCATGTTGGGGGTCGTGGCTGATCGTATTGGCCAACGCCGACTGTTAAGCATTCTCAGGACGCTTTATGTCATTCTGTCCTCAGTTGTGGTGCTGGTGATCCTGCTGGACAAATTGACGCCTGAACTGGTTCTGGTCATCGCACTGCTTTCCGGGTTGGTTCGACCCTCCGAGCACGGCACCCGTACTTCCTTGATGGCGTCGTTGGTGCCAGCCGCGCTCTTGCTGACTGCGACAAGCTTGACTCGAACTACGGTAGATTCGGCGCGGGTCGTTGGGGCACTGGTGGGGTCCGGGCTTTTTGCCGTGGTAGGGATTGCAGCAACCTACCTGGTGATTCTGGTGTTATTTTGCGTGGGACTGGTTTTTACTCTCGCTATTTCTGTTCAGACGCTCCAGGAGCACCGCGGACGTAGCCTACGAGCGTCATCGCGCTTTGCTCCGTGGAAAGAGCTGCGTGAGGGATTGGGTTACGTTTGGAGAACGCCCCATCTTCGAGCCGCCATCTGGATTGCGGTACTGGTCAACTTTACCGCCTTTCCCCTGCCGATCGGTTTACTCCCCTATGTGGCCCGGGAAACCTTTGGAACGGATCAGACCGGCTTGGGCTACCTGATGGCGGGATTTGCCATCGGCTCGCTAGCCGGTTCGATCATTCTTGGCGTGATCGGACATAAAGTCCGGCCCGGCCGGGCAATGATCCTCTTCGCCTTCGTCTGGCATATTGTGCTGGCGAGTTTCCTTTGCGTGGATCAGTTGGCGTTTGGGATAATCCTGATGGGTCTGGCGGGTCTTGCACACAATCTTTCGATGGTGCCTCTTGTGGGTTTGTTGATGCGCACTGCAGACCCGGCATTTCGCGGCCGGGTGATGGGTGTCCGGATGTTGGCGATCTATACGCTGCCCGTCAGTCTTGTGGTGGCGGGTTGGCTGATTGAACGCATCGGTTTTAACGAGACCATGGGTCTGTACATGCTGATCGGTATTGTATTGACCTTGTTTATTGCGCTGCGCTGGCGCGAATCTGTGTTACGCAAGGACGCCGTTGCAAACGTGATGTGAGCGGTGATTACTTTTCAGCGGTGTGAAGCAATCGGGCAAAGCCCGCCGCTTGGGTAGCGACACTGGTCGCTCCCATTACATCTCCCAGTGCGAGTGCGGTGGCCGGCCCGATGCAGAACAGCGTGTCGCAAGGCGATCCGTCTGGAGAGATAACCTGCAAGCCGGGTGAGACCGCTGGGGAATTACTTTTGCCGAGTGGTGTGAGTCGTCCAGTTGCCATCAGTTTGCGGATAAGCGGATCGCGGCCGACGCCGGTGCAGTTGATGACCACATCCGCATTGAGGGAGACCTCATTGGCGAGTCCAAGCTGCCATCCGGCGGAGCGGGTGCTCTCGAGAGATTTCAGTGCGCTGCGAATCAGTGTCAGTTGGCCCCGGTCTCTCATGTTCCGAGCAGCTTTGACAGTCTGAGGGCTGGCGCGAAATCGGGCCAGTGACCAGAGCCACCCGGCCCGTCGTTGGAGTTTCATCCGATCCTCTACCGGTAACTGCTGCCACGCCGTACTGATACCGCTCCGTAGCGCAGAAAAACGTTGCTGCCATTCGGGCTCTTCCCAGAAACCCGCTTTCAGCATCTGTAAGGCGACATGTAGGAACTCTGATGCCCGCCGCGTGTGGGGCCACAAAAACGGATCGCCCGGCTCCCACCCAACCTGCTCCGGGGGCAGGATGCCGTGTGGCGTCAGAAGGCTAATCGGTCCCTGGTGATCCCGCTCGGCCAGCCCAGACAACGCATCCATGGCGGTCAGCCCTGACCCGACGAGGCAGATAGCTGCAGTCGGATCTATCTGCTCTAGCCAGTCACCGCGCCAGGGGGTTCGGATCAAGGTCGAACTGTCTTCAAACTGGTTTGGGATGGGCCATTGGGGCTCAGGATTGCCGATCGCCAGAAGCAGGCGGGCACTGCAATAGTCTGCCCCGTTGTCACAGATCACCTGCCAACCTTGCGGGACTTGCCTGAGGTCAACCACCTGAGAATGGATTTGCCGAAGGTTCGTGCTGCCTGGAGCAGCGCTCAGTTGGGCGCTGACATAACGACCAAAGTCCGCACGGCGGTAAAAGTGCCCCGCATGGGTTTTTGCTTGTGGGTCTTCAATGTGTGTCTTTGCCCATTGCGGAAAGTGATCGGGATGATCCGGCCATAGCCGCTGCAGGTCGGCGCGGACGTTGAGTCGAAACGCATCCGCCTTGCATCCATAAGCTTGGCCGGCGCCCGGTGTTCCCGGGCCAATGATCAGGATGTCAGATGGCGCAAAGCCGTTGTGGGC
>NZKZ01000176.1 GCA_002694065.1 Acidiferrobacter sp. | reverse complement strand
GCGCGAGCTGGATTTGACGTCACTGTGCGTGGAGACTGTGCCCATGACCTTGCTTCGTGGCTGCCAGATGTTCGCACAGGCCCGCGCCTTAACGCACAAGAGTACGACGGCATTGCAGACGAGTTTGATTTCTGTCTGATCGACTCCCAGGCTCCAGGACTTCAATCCGACGGTGTCGATGCGCGACCTGGGCTTTCAGATCGGGTGGTGTTCTTTTCGTTAGCCCATCATGACCCGTCATTGGACGGTCGGTTTGATCTTAAGGCATTGCCCGCTGAAAAATCGGCTCTGTTCCGCGATCGGATTCCGCGTCAGGGACTGATCCGGGATAAAGCGAAGAGTGGACTCACGATGGTCGAACACGTGGTGGAGTTCTGTCGGCGAGAACTGCTTCTCGAAGAGGCACATCCGGATATCGGCCTGATGCCGCCGCAAACATCCGAGCGCGAGGAAAAAAAAGGACCCATTGTGTTTTCCCCGACCAGCGGCAAGGCGAGGAAGAACTGGCTGTCAGGACGTTTTGTGCTTTTGGCCCGACAATTGCAGGCTATAGGATACAAGTGTGTTTTCGCAGTCGCGCCCTCCGAGACGAATGAGTGGAGCAAACGGCTCGATGGGCAGTTTACTTTGGCCCCGACGCCGACGATTGCAGCATTGGCGAAGTTGCTGAGTGACGCTCGGGCGCTGGTATGTAATGATTCTGGCGCAGGGCATTTGGCGAGTGCGCTTGGGACGCCGGTGGTTGCCGTGATTCCGCGGCGCGATTCAGATTACACCTGGCGCCCTGGCTGGGGGACAGTAAAACTGGTGTCTCCGATATTGCCGATGCGGGCGTTGTCCGGTCTCTGGCCGTACTTTGTCAGCGTTCGACAGGTCAGGCACAGTCTGCAGTCCTTTTTGCCTCCCGGCGAGACAAATTCTGAGTAGAAGAATGGGGCCACTGAACGGATATCGTATTGTGGAAATGGCGGGGCTGGGCCCGGCGCCTTTTTGCGCGATGCTGCTCTCGGATATGGGTGCGGATGTTGTCCGTATTGACCGTGAGGGCGGCTCCAATCCGTTGGATCTTAAGATAGATGTGCTCAATCGGGGGCGGCGCTCCGTTGCGCTCAATCTCAAGACTCCCGAGGGTATCGCAACCGCTTTTGCGCTGATCGCACGCGCTGATGCCGTAATCGAGGGGTATCGGCCGGGCGTCATGGAGCGCCTTGGCCTTGGACCCGAGGAATGTTTGGCGAAGAACCCGCGTCTGGTGTACGGACGGATGACGGGGTGGGGCCAAGAGGGCCCTTTGGCTCACGCCGCTGGCCACGACATCAACTACATCGCGCTGACGGGCGTGCTGGATGCGATCGGCACCGATGAGTCAGTCACGCCGCCACTCAATCTGATCGGCGACTTTGGCGGCGGAGCGCTTTATCTCGCCTTCGGAGTCGTGTGCGCTCTTCTGGAAGCAAGGGCTTCGGGAGAAGGTCAGGTGGTGGATGCCGCAATGGTCGACGGCGCAGCGCACCTGATGACGATGATGTACGGTCTGTCGCAGCAAGGGAAGTGGACCGACAAGCGTCAGGACAATCTGCTCGATGGGGGCGCGCATTTCTATGGCGCCTTCGAATGTTCGGACGGAAAGTGGATTGCGATTGGATCCATTGAGCCTCAGTTTTATCGCCTGCTCCTGGATACGCTTGGGATTGATCCGGATGCGGAAGGCGTCAGTCAGTCCAAGGAAGACTGGCAACGAATGCGCGAACAACTCCGGCAAACATTTTTGCGTGAGCCCCAGTCGCATTGGTGCGAACTGATGGAAGGCACGGATATCTGTTTTGCACCAGTGCTAAGCATGGCTGATGCGCCGGAGCATCCACACAATAAAGATCGCAGTGTATTCGTTAAGGACTTCGGGATCACCCAGCCAGGCCCTGCACCGCGTTTCAGCCGTACCCCAGGCAGCATCCGTCGTCCGCCGCCTCAGCCGGGAGAACATACCGCAGAGGTACTTGAGGAGTGGGGTATCAGTTAGCGGTAACCACCGCTAGAAAAATCCACGTCTTGCGGGTCATGTTGCTGGCAGCCGAGCCTAGTGAGCCTAGTGAGATAGAGTAAAGCAATATTTTCAAATTAACCGAAGGAGTAAATAATGACATCGTTGCAAGGGAAACGCGCAATCATATCGGGAGGCAGCCGTGGTATCGGATTGGCGATTGCCAAGAGACTCGCCGCTGAGGGTGGCAGCATCGCGATTCTTGCCAAGACAGCTGAACCGCACCCCAAACTGCCGGGAACTATCTACACGGCAGCCGAAGAGATTGAAGCCGCAGGGGGTAAGGCCTTGCCGATCGTCACCGATGTGCGCGATGAGAATCAGGTCAAGTCGGCAGTCACTCAGGCAGCCGAGGCTTTTGGGGGATTGGATATCTGCATCAACAATGCCAGCGCCATATCCCTGACGCCCACCAGTAAGACGGAGATGAAGCGGTTTGATCTGATGTTTGCTGTCAATGTGCGGGCGACATTCATGCTCTCAAAGGAGTGCCTGCCTCATCTCGAGAAGAGCGAAAATCCGCATATTCTCAATATTTCGCCGCCTCTGGATATGCAGACCAAGTGGTTCGCCCCTTCGGTTGCTTACACCATGTCCAAGTTCGGAATGAGTCAGTGCGTGCTGGGAATGGCAGGAGAACTCAAGTCCAAGGGAATCGCTGTCAACGCATTGTGGCCGCATTCTGTGATTGCGACTGCCGCAATCAGTAATGTGGTGGCAGGAAATCTCGCTTTCCCTCATTGCCGTAAACCCGAGATCATGGCGGATGCGGCAGCAGCGATTCTCTCCAAGGAGGCCGCCGAATTCACCGGGCAGTTCTGTATTGATGATGTCTTGCTGTCATCAGAAGGGGTAAGTGATTTCAGCGTTTACCGGGTAGATCCCAGCAAACCGCTTTGGAGTGACTTCTTTGTGCCGGAAGGCACGCCAGAAATTGAACCGGTGGTGATGATGTCGGGGATGAGCATTTAGCAGGAAGGGGGCGGATGCCGCCACACATGACCCCGTTGGGCTCTGCGCAAATAAACGGACAATCCCAGTTGCCATGTCGATACTGATTACCAATGCCACAGTCGTGACGGTCGACGAAACTTACCGCGTCATTGAAAACGGCGCGGTCTATGTCGAAAAGGACCGTATTGCGGCGGTGGGGGATGCGCACGTGCTGGGTGAGCAGTATTCCAACGCTGAAACCGTGGTCGACGGCAACGGAAAAGTCGTAATGCCCGGCTTCGTGAGCGCGCACAATCATGTGGGGTATGCCGTGTTTCGCGGGCGGGCCGAAGACATCGGACATGCGCCAACACACCGCTTGTATCTTCCAATGAGCGGTGTCATCGCACAAGAGGAGCGCCAGGTCATCGGCGCTCTGGCCGTTACCGAACTGCTCAGAGGCGGGGTAACCACCATTCTCGAGATGGAGGAGGATGCCGAACTCTTTGCCCCATTTATTGAGAGCAGCGGTATCCGGGCGCTTATCGGTGTGATGGTGAACGATGTCAATCTTGAGGCATTGGCGCGCGGTGAAACCGTTTTTGATGCGGCCGTGCGAGATCAACAACTTGATCAGGCCAATGGTTTGGCTGAGCGCTGGCACGGACGAGCCAATGGCCGGATCCAGGCGGTCATGGCAGCCACCGGACTGTCGACATCGTCGCCCGGGCTGCTTCAGGGATTACGCCAGGGGGCGGACGAAAAAGGACTTCGCCTGTCTGCGCACTTAGGGTTCGGAGAGCGGGACCTCGTTCAGCGGATTCACGGCATGGCCCAGTTTGATTTTGCGGGCGCACACGGCATGCTCGGTCCCGATATGGTGGCAGTTCACTGCTATGAAGTAGACGATGACGAGGTGAGTATCCTGGCGCAGTCCGGCACCCATCTTGCGCATTGTCCGCATATGAATCAGTTTCGTGGAGAGGTTGCTCCAATCCAGGCGATGCGGGCCAAAGGCATGCAGGTAGGTCTCGGTATCGATAACTACTTTTCCGACTACTTTGAGGTGTTGCGGTCCTGTCTTGCCAGTGCACGGATTCGGGCACATGATCCCGAAATACTGTCGGCGCCTGAAGTCCTTGCCTTGGGAACGATTGATGCGGCGCGGGTGCTCGGTCTTGATCAGGAGATTGGCTCAATTGAACCCGGTAAAAAGGCGGATCTGCAGCTGGTCAATATGCAGAGACTGGGCTTGACACCGGTCAATGATCCGGTGACGACACTCGTCTACCACGGCCACGCCAAAGATGTGGATATGGTACTGGTGGACGGCGAGGTGGTGGTGTCGGACGGGATGGTGCGAACCGCTGATCAAGACGATCTGGTAGTCCGAGCTGGGGATGCGGCGGATGCCGCCTGGAAACGCTTTGCAGAGTGTTATGGCGGTTATTCGGTAGCGCCGCCGAATTGAGTCAAGTGCTGGTTTTCAAAAATCAGTTTGCGGTTTCAATCGCAACATCACTTTCAAAATCATCGGATATTTCGTTCCCATCCATTTGCCAGTTGGGATACTTGCTTTTGTAAGTATCGCGAATTTGTTCTATCGGTGGTTCTGCAAATTCGCCGCGGTCATGAACGTATTCCATATGGCGACGTCCTTCCAGATCGAAGGGGTGGTAAAGCGAGTCTTCCCGTCCATTGAAATCGAGCGGTCTTAGACGGAATTTATGACAAAGTTCAAGGTTGAACGCAGGTGTTGCTTTGACCCACTGACCTTCCAGAAAGATAGAGGTATAACCATGCCAGTAAAAGACGTCAGTCCCCATTCTGTCGCGCATTTTCTGGGTAGATAGGTGGTTTCTCACATCGGCGTAACCCAAGCGGGCGGGGATACCCGCCGATCGGCAGCAGGCCGCCAGAAGAACCGCTTTTGAAATACACCAGCCATGACCCAGTTCCAGATTGCGTCGAGCACAGAGTCCGTTGACTGAAATATCGAGATCATAGCCGTCGTAACGTATCTCGTCGCGTACCCCGTAATAAAGCAGCACTGCCTGATCTACAGCTCGCGTTTCGGTGCCAATAGTCCTGCGGGCGAATCCGACAACGGCGTCATCCTCGCTTTGTACCGTAGGTCCCGCCTGTAGAAATGGTCTGAAATCTTCTGTCATTGGTTATCGATAGGCGTTCGGGCTTGAAGTCGTGTGTTCGGGGTGCAGCATTTTGGCTCAACTGATCATTCTATGCCGGTGCGGTCTTATTCAGGGGATTTGAGCTCAGCCACCACCGCCTCAGCAAGCGCCCGCGCAGCCAGAGACAGTGTATCGGCCCCGCGAGTAATGACGCATAAGGTGGAAACGAGTTTTTGTTTGAGAGACCGAGTGGTCACGCCGCCCAGAGCCACCATCGTTCTGGCGGTATAGGGATCTACGATCGCTGGTTTGCCGGTGGTTCTGGCAAGAGAGGCGACGGCAATGTTGGAATAGGCTGAGAGGCTTACGGTAGGCCAGGACAATATTTTCTGCCAGTTTTCATCAGCGCCATGCAAGCGCGAACTGTCATAGGCAATACAGTCTGTTTGCTGTAGTTGGTTGAGGTCGATCGTGCTGTTGGGTTGGGCAAGGGCGTGATCTTCGGGCAGTAGGCAGACATACCGAAGTTCCTGTTCATAGAAGACGGTGAGTGATTCTGGCCTGTGATGGACATTGACGACCGCAAAGTCCAGTTGCCCCATGGTAACTGAATCGATTAAACCGGCAGAATGATTGACCCGTAGCGAGATCTTGAGGCGGGGCTTATTCTGATGGGTTGCCCCTATGGCTTCGGGGGTGATCTGATACACCAGAACAGGGGTAACACCAATGAGGACTTCACCATCCGCGCTGGTGCGAATAGCCTGCGCGGTTTCCTTGAGTCGATCCGTACCCGTAAAGAGGTTTTCAACTGCGTCCCCGAACCGCCGGCCCTCGACGGTAGGTGTGATGCCGCGACCGTTACGGACAAAAAGGGTAAATCCGACCGACCGCTCAAGGTCCTTGATCAACCGTGTCACACTGGGTTGAGAGAGGGCAAGGGTCCTGGAAGCCTCGGTAACTGAGCCCGTGCGCAGAGTTGCCCGAAAGGCATCGAGTTGCCTGAGGTTCATAGTCACTTAATTATATAAAAAACAAATAAGTTATTGGAAAAAATGTATTTGTCAAATATATAGAAACCGCCGATACTGACCCGTTTCAGGCAACAGAACCTCCCTGAAATTCAGATGGCCTCAACGATCTGCCTCAACAGTTTGTCAGCACCCAAAGCGTTGGAGATTCTTCAGCGGCCTCCAGGTGGGTAAGTTATATGCAGTGTTTTGATGTCACCGACCTGCGCGCGAAAGCGAAGCAAAGGATGCCGCGAATGGTGTTCGATGCCCTGGATGGCGCTGCCGGAGAGGAAACAGCCAGTCGGCGGAATCTAACGGCATTCAAAGAAGTCTGTCTTCAGGGCAGAGTGCTTGTGAATGTCGAAGAGCGCTCTCTCAAGACACGCTTTCACGATAAAGAATGGCAGATGCCCTTTGGCGTGGCGCCGATGGGTATGTGCAACCTGTTTTGGCCTGGCGCCGACGAGGTGCTTGCTCGGGCATCAAAACACTACGGATTTCCTCTTGGCGTTTCGACGATGTCCTCAACCTCTCTGGAGGATATGCTGGAGCAGTCGGATGGCAATGCCTGGTTTCAACTTTATGCCGGAGAGTCAGATGAGTTGACCCAAGGCCTGGTATCGCGCGCGGCTGCGGCGGGTTACGACACCCTTATCCTGACGGCAGATGTGCCGGCACTCGCGCCTCGACGGCGCGATCAGAAAAACGGCTTTAGCGTACCGTTTCGAATGACGCCAAGACAGTTTGTTGATTTTTGTCTGCACCCAAGATGGGCGTTGACCACGCTGATGAATGGCAAGCCTCGCCCGTGCAATGTGCGGCCTTCAGGGGATACCGCCGCGTCTGGCGACGGCCAAGCCGGCTTTCGTCGGGAATCGGGCAGAGGCCGCTTTGACTGGGAGTTTTTCTCCCGCCTGAGATCGCAATGGCCCCGCCGGCTTGTTCTAAAAGGTGTGATGAGTCCGCAAGACGCAAAAACGGCGGCCGATGCAGGTGCAGATGCTGTTTACGTATCGAATCACGGCGGCCGACAACTTGACAGCGCCCCTGCGGCGATCAGTGTGTTACCAAAAGTGCGGGAGGCAGTGGGCGCTGACTTTCCGTTGATTTTTGACAGTGGTGTACGCAGCGGCGAGGACATCGCGCGTGCCCTGGCAAGCGGCGCGGATTTTGTGATGGTAGGCCGCCCGGTTCTCTACGCATTAGGGGCAGGCGGCCAGTTGGGTTTCGAGACCCTGCTTAAGTTTCTGACGAGCGAACTCAGCACGGTCATGGCGCAACTGGGGTGCCGGTCTATCCACGAACTGAATCACAAGGTTCGTGTCCCGTAGGCCCGTTCTGGCGTTTTGTTCTGGACCGGTTGAAGACAGATAATAAATAAAGAAATAACGATGAAAGACATAACAAATATCCGCGGCGGTGCACTGTTGGCCCAGGCGCTTCATGAAAAGGGCATCTCACAGGTATTTACCCTGAGTGGAGGGTTCTGCAATCCTGCCCTGGAGGGACTTGCCGAGCGAGGCATCACGATCATCAACTGTCCCCATGAACAGGTCGCGGGCCATCTCGCAGACGGGTACACGCGGGTCACTCGATCCCCTGCGGTGTGTCTGGTGGGGCCGGAGGGCTTTGCCAACGCCGTGCCGGCGATGATGGAAGCCTGGGGCGAACGTACGCCCGTAATATTTATTACCGGGTCCAGTACCCTGAAGCGTCAGGGCAGTGGCGGATTCAAGGAGATTGATGATGTCGCAATCGCGGCGCCGCTCACAAAGTACAGCGCCAGTATTACGGACGGCACCCGGATCAGGGAGTTTGTAGATCGGGCCTACAAGACCGCTTTAAGCGGTTACCCGGGGCCGGTACACCTCAGCGTGCCTGTGGACATCATGTTCTCCTCTTTTCCGACGGACGCGCAGCTGAATGAAAGGCCCTACGTGCACGACGCCCGGCCGGCACTGCGGGCCTGGCCGAATCCGGATGATCTTCAGACGGTCATTGCATCTTTGCAAAAGAGTGAGCGGCCGATACTGATAGGCGGGCACGGCGTCTGGTGGTCACGCGCCGAGGAGAAACTCGAAGAAGTCGGCCTGAAGCTGGGTATCCCCATTTTCAATATTCCCTATCACCAAAAACTCCTGCCTGAGACCAGTGAAGCCTATATGGGGCTTGCCGACATCCACCAGTATCGACCCTCAGCTGAAGCATTGAAGGAGGCGGATCTGGCGATCATGGTCGGCGGCCGTTTGGACAATCAGATGAATTTCGGCAATCCGCCGCTCTTTCCGGCATCGTGTGAGCTGATCTGCGTCAACGGTTCTGCCGAAGAAACGGAACTCAATCGAGCGGCGGACAAGGTGCTGTTGAGCGACCCCGGCGCATTTTTCGACGCGCTCCTTGCTTTGCCGGAGACGGGCAACTGGCACGAGCGAGCAGACTGGAAGGCGCAGCAACGCCTGCGTCGCAGCGAATGGGTCGAGCAGACCATCGCCGAGATGGCGCAGGATGCGACACCTGGACAGGGCGCGCATCCGCTGCAGTTAGCCCTTGAGGTTCAGAGCGCCATGGATGAAAAGGATTGGCTCGTGATTGATGGCGGTAACACACACTTCTGGTCCGAGATCGCTGTCAATCTTGCCGGATGGCAGGGTCAGAAACTGGCCGGCATCCTGCATCCCGGTGCTTTCAGTATGCTGGGGGTAGGAGTCTCCTTTGCGCTAGCGGCCAAGCTGCATCACCCGGATTCTCACGCGGTGGTGATCAGCGGTGATGGGGCATTCCTGTCCGGAGGCCTCAGTATTGAAGCCGCTTTTCAGGAAAATGCGCCGATCACAGTTGTGATCGACAACAATGGCGGATTGACCACAATCTCACAACAGCAAGAACGCCTCTTTGCGAACGGCAGCCACGTGGCAACCGATTTTCGGGATATACCGTTTCATACCCTGTTCGAGGGTTTGGGGGGTTACGGGGAGCTGGTCGAAGACCCAAAGGAAATTGCCCCCGCGGTGCGCCGGGCAATCGCCAGCGGTCGAACGGCCTGTGTCAACGTCCGTACCCGCGGCGTCATCAGCCCGATTGTTGCGGCGGTAACAAGCAAGCGCGACAAGGCGTCAATCGAATAAGATGTCTGCTAAGCCGGCGAGAGTCGAATATTTTCCTCTTGGTAGTTAGGTATGCCGATCATTTCTTCACACATACTGGATTCAGTGAACGGGTGTCACGCAGCGGGCATTCGGGTGGTTTGCAGCCGGCTTCAGCCCTCCGGGGATCGTGAGAAGGTGACCGACACTCAGGCGGATGAATCCGGAAGAATTACGATCACGGTAGATACGACACAGGATGCGCAGGGGACCCGTTATGAGTTGGTGTTTTTCACGCGGGAGTATTTTTCACAACGTCCTGATAACGATCACACCAAAACTGTATCTCCCGTGAATGAGTCTGTCGTGCATCTGGATCTTTCTTCAGTGTCGGAGCGTTGTCACGTCCCCATGATGATCTCGCCCCACAGTTATTCGCTCTGGTGGTCAGGCGGGAATCACTAACCGCAGATGTCCTCGGGTCTTGTCACCTCACGCCGTAATCGGCGGACGCCTTATACGGATCGCGTGGAGGCGCTGGGGGTCAGCGGATTCTCGATCGTGAATCACACACTCTTGCCGAAATCCTTCACCAGGAGTGTAGAAGAAGATTACTGGCACCTGAAAGAACACGTTCAGCTGTGGGATGTCGGGTGTCAGCGCCAGGTCGAACTGCGCGGACCCGATGCCGCCTTTCTTGCACAGCAAATGACACCGCGTGACCTCAGGTCCATGACCGTCGGTCAGTGTTACTACACACCCTTGATTGATAACTATGCAGGACTCCTGAATGACCCTGTGTTGTTGAAGCGGGATTGCGACTGGTTTTGGTTTTCGATAGCGGATTCGGATGTACTGCTCTGGGCTAAAGCGCTGGCGCTGGGTATGAAGCTCGACGTCGAGGTCTGTGAGCCCGACGTCTGGCCGCTGGCAGTGCAGGGACCGCGGGCGGAAGAACTGGTGGCTCGTGTCTTTGGGGATGAGGTGCGCTCCGTTCCCTATTTCTCTTTTATTGAGCGTGACTTTCATGGACGACGTCTGGCCGTGGCCCGTTCCGGTTACAGCAAGCAGGGCGGGTTCGAGATTTACCTTGATGACAGCGCGCTGGGAACAAAACTGTGGGACACCTTATGGGATGCAGGCGTGGATCTCGAGGTAGCGCCGGGTTGTCCCAACCTGATCGAACGAATAGAAGCAGGACTGCTGTCGTATGGTAACGAGATGACCCGTGAGAATAATCCCCTCGAAATCAATCTCGACCGTTTTTGCCATCTCGATGGTGAGATCGAATACATCGGTCGTTCGGCTCTTGAAAAGATTAGTGCTGAAGGCCCCAATCAGCGCATGCGCGGGCTGCTCATTGAGGGTGAACGGTGCCCGCCTTGTGCGAAACCCTGGCCGGTATTGGCTGATGGCATCAAGGTGGGTCAGGTGACCAGCGCCATCTGGTCTCCCGCATTCGGGAAAAATGTGGGTTTATCGATGATCTCAAGATCGCACTGGACTGCAGGGACTCCGGTAAAGGT